>JBDHSU010000030.1:0-32117 GCA_039808325.1 Variibacter sp.
ATGATCCGCGTCACCGACCAGATCGCCATCGACGAGCGCGAGCTCGAGGAGAGCTTCGTGCGCGCCTCGGGTCCCGGCGGGCAGAACGTCAATAAGCTCGCGACCGCCGTGCAGTTGCGCTTCGACGTACGCCGCTCGCCCTCGCTGCCGAGCGATGTCGCGGTCCGCCTGATGCGGCTTGCCGGCAAGCGGCTGACGCAGGACGGCGTGCTCGTCATCACCGCGCAGCGCCACCGCACGCAGGAGCGCAACCGCGCCGACGCGCTGGAGCGTCTCGTCGAACTCGTGCGCGAGGCGACCTATGTGCCGAAGCCGCGGCGCAAGACGCGTCCGACCCTGGCGTCGAAGGAGCGCCGGCTGGAATCGAAGAAGCGCCGCTCGACCGTGAAGGGCATGCGCCAACGCAAGCCGGCGTTTGAATGATGAACTCAACCCGTCATCCTGAGGTGCGGGGCGCGTTTGCGCCGAGCCTCGAAGGACGATGGCCCGAGTGTGCGGCCATCCTTCGAGGCTCGCTTCGCGAGTATCTCGGGATGACGGGTTGGAGCGCCGGCTTGCCGTCGCCTACCCGAGCAGCCACGCCGCGCCGAGAAACACCGCGACATAGCGTACCGCCTTGCCGATCCCGACCAGCGTGATGAAACGCCAGAACGGCACCTCGAGCGCGCCGGCGACGACGGTGAGCGGATCGCCGACGAAAGGCAGCCACGCGAACAGAAGCGACCATAGCCCCCAGCGATTGAAGTGCCGGGTCGCCGCCTCGTACCGCTCCGGGCTCACCGGGAACCAGGGCCGGTCGCGAAAATGGTCGATGCCGCGGCCGATCAGCCAATTGACGGCGGAACCCGCCGTGTTGGCGACGATCGCGACGATGAGGAGCGCGAGCGGATGGCCGCGCCCGCTCGCCAGCAGGCCCGCCAGCACCGCTTCCGAGGACAGCGGCAGCAGCGTCGCCGCGAGGAAGGCGCTCAGCGCAAGCCCGGCATAAATCGGCAGATCGGCGAAAACGGCGGTGCCTCCTCGTGAAGGGCCTCCTGAATAGCGGGGGCGGAGCCGGCGCGCCACTCGCGGGCGCGGCTCGCGGCGCTTAAATTCGCGGTCAACCGAATCAGGATCGCGATGCCCGTCCGCCAGCTCACCGAAGACGTCGTCAACCGCATCGCTGCCGGCGAGGTCGTCGAGCGGCCGGCGAGCGTCGTCAAGGAACTGGTCGAGAACGCGCTCGATGCCGGCGCGCGCAGAATAGAGATCGTCACCGACGGCGGCGGGCGGCGGCTGATTCGCGTCAGCGACGACGGCGCTGGCATGACCCGCGCCGACCTCGCGCTGGCGGTCGAGCGCCACGCCACCTCGAAGCTGCCGGAGGACGATCTCCTTGCTATCGCGACGCTCGGCTTTCGCGGCGAGGCGCTGCCCTCGATCGGCGCCGTGGCGCGGCTCACGATCACCACGCGCCACGCGAGCGAGCCCCACGCCTGGGCGGTGGCGGTCGAGGGCGGCGCGAAGGCGGATGTGCGCCCCGGCGCGCTCGGCGAAGGGACGCGCGTCGAGGTGCGCGACCTCTTCTACGCGACGCCGGCGCGGCTGAAGTTCCTGAAGAGCGATCGCGCCGAGGGCGAGGCGATCCGCGAGGTGGCGCGCCGTCTCGCCATGAGCCGCCCCGATGTCGGCTTCACGCTCGCGGGCGAGGAGCGCGCGCCGGTGACGTGGCCGGCGGCGATGCCGGGCGCGGTCGGGCGGCTGACGCGGCTCGCGGATATTCTCGGCGCGCCCTTCCAGAGCAATTCCTTCGCCGTCGCCGGAGAGCGCGAGGGCGTGAGCATCGAGGGCTACGCGGCGCTGCCGACGCTCACTCGCGCCAACGCGCTCGGGCAATATCTTTTCGTCAACGGCCGCCCGGTGCGCGACAAGCTGCTGCTCGGCGCGGTGCGCGGCGCCTATGCCGACTATCTGCCGCGCGACCGGCATACGCTCGTCGCATTGTTCGTCACGCTCGACCCGCGCGAGGTCGACGTCAACGTGCATCCGGCGAAGACCGAGGTGCGCTTCCGCAACGCCGGCTTGGTGCGCGCGCTGATCGTGCGCGCGCTGCTCGACGGGCTGGCGCGCGATGCGCGCCGCGCCGCCTCGACCGGCGGCGGCGCGACCATCGCCGCCTTCCGCCCGCAAGGCGTGCGGCCATCGCAGAACTGGGATTGGCGCGCGTCTCCGTCGGCGCCGGCGATGCCGCGCGCCGGCGCGCCGTCCGTCGGATTTGCCGAAGCGGCGCAGGCGGCGTTCGATGTCGGCGGCCCGAGCGCCGCCGTCGCGGCAGTCGAAGAGAATGCGCCCGATCTCGTTACGCGCCCGCTCGGTGCGGCGCGCGCGCAGGTGCACGACACCTACATCGTCGCGCAGACGCAGGACGGCATCGTCGTCGTCGATCAGCACGCGGCGCATGAGCGCCTCGTCTACGAGCGCATGAAGGCGGCACTCGATACACGCGGCGTCGCGCGCCAGATCCTGCTGATCCCCGAGATCGTCGAGCTCGACGAGGCCGATGTCGAGCGTCTCGCATCGCGCGCCGAGGAGCTCGCGCGCTACGGCCTGATCGTCGAGCCGTTCGGCCCCGGCGCGCTCGCGGTGCGCGAGACGCCGTCGATGCTGGGCGAGATCGACGCCGGCGCGTTGCTGCGCGACCTCGCCGAGCATCTCGCCGAATGGGACGAGACCTTGCCGCTCGAGCGGCGGCTGATGCACGTTTCCGCCACCATGGCGTGCCACGGCTCGGTGCGCGCCGGTCGCCGCCTCAAACCGGAGGAGATGAACGCGCTTCTGCGCGAGATGGAGGCGACGCCGAATTCCGGCCAGTGCAACCACGGCCGCCCGACTTACGTGGAATTGAAGCTCGCCGATATCGAGCGCTTGTTCGGGCGGCGGTGACGCCCCCATCTTTCATTCGTCTCCTTCATTCGTCAATTTTTGTGGATACATAAATTGCGGATCACGTACGACCCGGCGAAGCGCGATTGGACTTTGCGCGAGCGCGGCGTGGATTTCGAAGACGCGGCTGAGGTCTTCGCCGGCCTGGCGATCGATATTCCGGACCTGCGGCGCGATTAGGGAGAGCTTCGCATCCAAACGGTCGGCCACCTCCGCGGGCGCATGGTGATCGTTGTATGGACGCCGCGCGGTGATGCGCGTCATGTCATTTCGATGAGGAAAGCCAATGACCGGGAAAAAGCGCGCTTCGGGCACCGATTGGGCGAAATTTGACGCGCACGAGATCACGCCCGAGGACTACGAGGAAATTCCGGAACTGACGGACGAGGATTTCGCGCGAGGCGAATGGCACATCGGCGGCGTGCCGGTGCGGCGCGGCCGTCCGAAATCCGATGCGCCGAAAGAGGCGGTGAACATCCGTCTCGATCCCGACGTCCTTGATCATTTCCGGGCAGGCGGACCCGGCTGGCAAAGCCGCATCAACGCGGCGCTGCGCAAGGCCGCGAAACTGAAGGCCAAAGCGGGGTAGAGCCGCGACGCGCCGGTGCAGTGGTTCACGCCGGCAGCACCAGCCGCCCGTCGTCGGTGAAATCCATGCCCGGCGCGCGCACCGCCTCCCACGGATGCCCGTCGGGATCGGCGAAATAGCCGCGATAGCCGCCGTAGTCGGTTGCGCTTGCCGGGCGCAGCAAGGTCGCGCCGATCTTCAGCGCATGCGCCATCACGGCATCGACCTCCGCATCGGTCTTGCAGTTGCGCGCGAGCGTCATGCCGCGGAAGGCCTGCGGCCGCGGTGCGTCAGGCGTTGCGGCGTCCTCGGCGAGGAGATGCCAGGGATAGAGCGCCAGCACGACGCCGCCGGCGTCGAAGAACGCGATCTCGTTTCCGGTCGCTTTCATTTTCCGCGTGAGCCCAAGCGCTTTGTAGAACGCGGCGCTACGGGCGACATCGGCGACCCCGAGCGTGACGACGGTGAGGGGGAAATTGGAACGGTTCATATGGCCTCTCCGTCAGCACGCGTCACCGAGCTCCGATCCGTCATCCTGCGGTGCGAGGCGCGTTTGCGCCGAGCCTCGAAGGGCGACGGCCGGTGTGCGCGGCCATCCTTCGAGGCGCGCAAGAGCGCGCACCTCAGGATGACGGGTACCGCGTTCGGCTCGCCCTCAAAACAAATTCAGTTGCTCCGCGCCTTTCACCGGCGGCTGGAAATGCTCCGTCGAAAGTTTCGAACGCGTGGCGTTGATGCCGAGCCGTTCGCAGGCAAGCTCGAAGCGCCGCCCGATCGTCCAGGCGTAAGGCCCGGCGCCGCGCATGCGCGCGCCCCAGTTGGAGTCGTAATCCTTGCCGCCGCGCATGTCGCGGATGAGCTTGAACACGTGCTTGGCGCGGTCGGGATAGTTCGCTTCCAGCCACTCCTTGAACAGGTCGCGCACCTCGAGCGGCAGGCGCAGGAGCACGTAGCCGGCCTCGCGCACGCCGGCGACATGCGCGGCGTCGAGGATGCGCTCGATCTCGGCGTCGTTGATCGCGGGGATCACCGGCGCGACCATCACCGAGGTCGGGATGCCGGCGGCGGAGAGTTGCCGCAGCGCCTCGAGCCGGCGCATCGGCGTCGCCGCGCGCGGCTCCATCGTACGTGCAAGTTTCGGGTCGAGCGTCGTCACCGAAAGCGCGACCTTGGCGAGGTTGCGCTCCGCCATGCGCGCCAGGATGTCGATGTCGCGCAGCACCAGCGCCGACTTGGTGACGATGCCGACCGGATGCCCGGCGCGCTCCAGCACTTCGAGGATGCCGCGCATGATGCCGTGGCTACGCTCGATCGGCTGATACGGATCGGTGTTGGTGCCGATGGCGATCACCCGCGGCGTGTAGCCTTTCGCGGAGAGTTCCTTCTCCAGCAGCCTCGGCGCGTCAGGCTTGGCGAACAGCTTGCTCTCGAAGTCGAGGCCGGCGGAAAGCCCGAGATAGGTGTGGGTCGGCCGCGCGAAGCAGTAGACGCAGCCGTGCTCGCAGCCGCGATATGGGTTGATCGAGCGGTCGAAGGAGATGTCCGGCGATTCGTTGCGCGTGATGATCGTGCGCGTCGCGTCGTTCGTCACCGTCGTCGCGAACGGCGGCAGCTCCTCGATCGAGCGCCAGCCGTCGTCGAAGGCGATGCGGGCGATCGGCTCGTAGCGCCCGGACATGTTGGAAAGGGTGCCTCGCCCACGCCGGCGATCCCGGGAGACTGAGACGCCCAGGACATCGCCTACGGGCGCCGGGGGGCGCGGCGCGACGGGGGGACGGCGAAGGGCGGCGGAGCGAGGCATGACAGTAATCCTAGTGGGTCTTTTTGTACAAAGCAAGAACATTAAGAGAACATTCTTGAAAAAAGCCTCCGGCGCACAACCGTAAACGCATCATATAGGGGGGTGGTTGGAACACCTCCTGCATCTAGTAAGTGGTAAGAGAGGTATTTGTTCCGCGGCGGGGCGTGAGGCGCGGCCGCGAGTCGCCCGTGTTGAGCGAAGCGAAACGCCGGGATCCCTACGCGCACGGTCCCAGATTTCGCTTTCGCTCAATCCGGGCTACAAGGCATCGCTTAGGGAAACGACAGCCGCGTCCGCGTCGCGCGGTGCTTTCAAGCGAATCAGCGGAAGGTCTGCCAGCGGCTCTCGAAGCTGCCGGTCGGCATGACCGGCGCGGCGCCTTTCATCAGGCCGGCGGCGCTGGACGGCCGTTGAGCGGGAGCTTCCGCCTCGGCCGTCTGGCGGCGGGCGGGGTCCGCCTTCTCGGCTGGCGCAGTAGTGCGCTTCGCCCTGTCGGCGTTACCGTCATCCTTCGCGTGCGGCGCCGGACGGGCGACCCGCACCGGCTGGCTGGCCTGGGCCGGCCGTGCGTGCGGCGTATGCGCGGCGTGCGAGCGCGCCACCGGCATCGGGGCCGCCTGCTGCGCCGGCGCCTGCAGCGCCTTGGCTGTCGATGGCTCGTCGCGGCCGAAGCCCATGGCGCGCGCGAAAGACGATGCCGAGCGCCCGATATCGAGCTTTTCCCCGTCATCCTCGCTCTTCGACGAGAACAACTTGTTGAAGAGATTGCCGGAGGACGTTCCCGACTGGCCAGCCGACGCCGTGGTGACGGTGGACGCTGTCGTGTCGGGGGCGGCGGCAATCGCATGCGCGCGGTTCGGAACCGGTCGCGGCATCGGAACCGCCGCGCCGACGGACGCCGATTGCGCGGCCGCGCCCGCGGGAACATCCGCCGGGTCGGCGCTCGCCACCTGCGGCGGCACGCGCAGGTCGGCCGCTTCGTCGCGCGGCGGCGTGATCTTGCCGATCGACATGTTCATCGGCGGGTTTTCAACGGCCCAGCGCACATTGCCCTTGCCGTCGCTCACGAGCTGCGGGTTGAGCTTCGCCACGAAGATCGGATGCATGCCGCCGTCGCGCCCGGTCTTGATCGGGGCCGTTTCCATGCCGCGCTGCACGTAGCGGGCGAATTCGGCGTCGTCGCGCTTGGTTTTCGCAGCCACGGCCTGGGCGATTTCGGTCGGGATCGTATAGGCAGGGCAGCGGCCGGCCGGCTCGAACCGCGCGCCTGCGGGCGCCTCGGCGTCGAAGACGTAACGCTTTTCGCAGACGTCCACTTTCGGCTGCTGGCGTGTCACCTCGAAGGTGTCGGAGCCCTGCTTCAGCATCTTCCAGAACGCCAGATGCGGGCTGTTGCGGTGCCGGGCCATGTTCGCGGCCGTCATCCGGAACGGATAGGCCTGCACCTGGAACTGCTTCTGTCCGCCGAAGAACGCCTCGCGGCCGAGCGCGAAGATTTCGCCGATCTGCTCGTCGGTCATCGAATAGCAGCCGGCCGACGAGCAGTTGCCGTGCACCATCAGGTGCGAGCCGGTATAGCCGTGCGACCGGTCATAGGCGTTGGGAAAGCCGAGATTGAACGACAGGTAATAAGATGAATTCGGATTCATCTGCGCCGGGGTGATGGTATAGAACCCTTCCGGCGCCTGACGGTCCCCTTGCTTCATCTTGGGACCGAGCTCGCCGGACCAGCGGCAGATCGGATAGATCTTGAGCAGGGCGAACTGGCCGCTCGCGTCCTGTTTCCAGACCTCGAGCTCCGATTCTTCCTTGTAGGCGCGGATGAGGATCGGCGCCTCCTTGGTCATCCCCTTCTTCTCGAGGGTCGACACGATCTCAGCCGACAGCGGCATGAGATGCTTGGCGCTGATCTGAATTCCTTCGGTATTGCACCCGGACAGGCCGATCGTCGCCGCGAGCGCGGCCGATGCGAGCCAAAGGCGGGCGAATCGCCCGCGATGGGGGGCCGAGCGGCAAATCAACGAAAGAGCCTCCGGACGAGGTACCTGCACGCCAGCATCTGATGATCGTTATCGTTAAGAATTCGCTATGGCAAGGCCGTAAAAACCGACGTTTCGGCCGCACCGTTTCTAGGGTGAACGGTCCGTAAAGGCCGCCCCCGCAAGACCTGCCGGCCGCGACGTCTCCTCGCGAGCCGCAATTCTTGCGCAAACCCCTCTGCCTGTCGATTGCGGCACGAGCGAGACGCCGAGGAAACCGAGACGGAACACCGGGCTTTCCGCGCCGTTGTCACCGGAAAGCCTCGCCATGGGCGCATTCGCATCTCGCGCTTGTCCCGAGCGGATGCGCATCGCTACAAGGGCTGATAGATTCGGACTTGTGGGATTCTGGACTGAGGAGAATTCGTTCCATGCGTTGGACCACATTGACCGCCGCTTGCGCCGCGCTCGCCCTCGTTGCGATCGCGTCGTGGTCCTCCGCCGACGCGCAGACGCGCCGCGGCACGCGCGCCTATGCCGGCGACCGCAACGAAGTAAGCCGCGCCGACGTGGAGCGCGCGCGCCGGACGCGGGCGCCCACGCGCATCACCGTGCGTCGCGAACGCTCCTTCCTCGACCCGGGGCCGGAGATCAATCCGGGCAGCCGCTCCTATACCGACTATGCGATTCCGCCGAACACGCGCCCGTCGGTCACCGAGCGGTGGAACCCGACGCGCGAATGGGGCTATCCGGGGCCGGATGCGCTGTCCCTGCCCGGCTGCTGCCTCGATTACTGAGTCACGTTGCGCCGCGCGCGGAGCGTGCGTCCGTCTTCATCATGCGCGGGCTTGACCCGCGCATCCACCGTTTCCAGTGAATGATGGATTGCCGGGGCAGGCCCGGCAATGACGGACGGGTGCAGGCTTTGGGGGTGGCCCGGATCGAGCGAAGCGAAATCCGGGAACCTCTGCATTCGTAAAAGCAGGCCCGCATTCCGCGTTGCTCGATGCGGGCTACATCCCACAAGCGTCGTTACGATCCGTAGTTCTTCTTCAGATACTCGGCGATCGCCTTCGCGTCGGCTTCGTCGATCGGCGCGCCGTAAGCCTTGATCATCTTTGCGACCTCGGCGTCCCACATCGCGGCGGAAGGAAACGGCGAGTTCATCTGGATGTAGTCGAGGCTGTGGCAGGCGGCGCAGTTCGCCTCCACTTTGTCGAGGCCCGGCGCTTTCTTCAGTTCGATCGGCTTTTCCTCGGCGAAGGCGCCGGTGACGAGCGCGGCCGAAGCGAACGCGGCGACGAGCAGGGCGCAAACGGTTTTCATGGCTCCCTCCTCAGGCTGCGTTCAATGTGATGCGATGCGGCAGGTTGTGATGGTAGCCGGCGCCGTTCGGCACCAGTTCCGTCGTCTGCCCCTGGCCGATCTTGTTGGTCGCGCGCGCCACGATGACGTTCGCGCCGCGCTTCGGTGAGAACGCGAAGCTGAACGGGCGGAACGCATACGGCCCGAGATTCTCGCCGAGCTTCGCCGCCGTCCACGTCTTGCCGCCGTCGACGGAGACCTCGACGCCGGCGATGCCGTAGCCGCCGTCCCAGGCGATGCCGCCGACCGTGAGCGTGCCGCCGCGCTTCACCTTTGCGCCGTCGGCGTGGCTGGTGAGGATCGAGTTCACCATCATCTCGGTGATCGGCGTGGCCGTCGCGCCCGGCGCTTCCTGCGACGTGAAGCGCGCGACCATCGGGAATTTCCCGAGCGGCACGCGATAGGCCGTCGTCATCCAGAAATTGTTGAGCGGTGATGTGCGCGCCTCGAGCGAGACGATGTGCTTCATCCAATAGGTGCCGGTCCAGCCGGGCACGATGAGCCGCGCCGGGAAGCCGTTGAAGTGCGGCAGCGGCGCGCCGTTCATCTCGTAGGCGATGAGCGTCGCATCATCGAGCGCCTTCCAGGCCGGGATGCTCTTGATGAAATCCGGCGTCTTGTCGAAGGGCGGCCCGTCGGCGCCGTTGTAGGCGATCTCGACGGTCTCTTTCTTCAGACCGGCTTTCGCCAGCACGTCCTTGAGTTTCGCGCCCTTCCAGCGCGCGCAGCCCATGGCGCCGTAGCCCCACTCGACGCCCGGCACATGCGGCTGGAACAGGCCGCGGCGATTGCCCGAGCACTGATTGACCGCGACGACTTCCGTGGCCGGCATCGCCTTGAGATCGTCGAGCGTGAGTTCGGCTTGCTTCTCCGCGCCGTCGCCGCTGATCGCGAGCTTCCAGGTCTTCGCGTCGACCTCGGGGATGTCGGAGAGATGGTAGCGCACGAAGAACGCGTCGTTCGGCGTGATCGGCGTGCGGAAATATTCGAGCGGCGTTTCGTAGTTCGGCGGCCGGTAGCTGAGCTTGATCAGCGGCTTCTTGCCCGGAAGCGCTTCCAGAACCGCCTCGGAACGCGTGCCCGCGGGCAGGCCGGGTTCTTTGGCTGCACCGGCAGCCTGGGCATCGTCCGGGAACGGGAGCTTCAGGCCGGTGACGGCCAATGCTGCTCCCGCGCCGACGCTCCCCATAAGGTGACGTCGCGTAATCATTTGAACCTCCATAACGGCGCATGTCGCCGCTGCTTAGAAAGCCTCCAGATTGAGCGCCCGAATGCGCGCCGCGTCAACGCGCCGCACGACGTTCACACCCAGTCTTTCGTCGCAAGCGTTCGGGAGAGGTCAATCGACGATGACGGCGATCCGGTGCATCGGATTGGCGCCGTAGCCTTGCGGATTCCAATTCGCCGGCACGTGCGGCTGCGCGACGCCGTTGATGTCGGTCGCGCGCGCCCAGATCTGATAATAGCCGGCCGCCGGCCGCGCGATCGTCGCGGTCCAGCGGTGCCAGTCGTAGGCGTTGCGTTGCGGCAGCAAGGTTGCCGGTTGCCATGTCGCGCCGTAGTCGATCGAGACGTCGACGCGCGCAACGTCGATATCTCCCGCCCAGGCGGCGCCATGCACCGCGACGTGCGAGGCGCCCGCCGGCAATGTCGCGCCGTCATGCGGGCTGGTGATGATCGAGCGCACCGGCATCGATTCGAGATCGCGCAGGTTGTCGGGATCGGGCGTGCTGCCGGGCACGACGGGCCGGATCGGCACGCGGTAGCTGGTCATGCCTTTCTCGTCGTGGCGGCGGTCGCGCACCCAGACGCGCGTCAGCCACTTCGACGACACCGAGCCCGGCCAGCCGGGAATGACGAGACGCAGCGGGAAGCCGTGGATCGGCGGCAGCGGCGCGCCGTTGATCGCCCACGCGACCAGGTTGTTCTCGTCGAGCGCTTTCGCGATCGGCACGCCGCGCGACATCGCCTGCCGCGTCGGGTCTTTCAGGTCGCGGTCGGCGCCGTAATGGCCGGTGAACACGGCGGACGGCTTGACGCCGGCGGCGAGAAGAAGGTCGCGCAACCGCACGCCCGTCCATTGCGCGCAGCCGACGCCGCCATTGGTCCAGGCATTGCCGGCGGCCGGCGGATCGTAGAACGAGCGTCCGTTGCCGCCGCATTCGAGCACGAGGTGGCGGGTCACATGCTCGAAGTGTGACTGGATTTCGCCGAGCGTCAGCGCCAGCGGCGTCTCGACTTCGCCGTCGATGGTGAGCGTCCACGCCAGCGGATCGGTTGCCGGCTCCGGAATCGTCCCGTTGTTGCGGATGAAGAACTTTTCCGTCGGCGTCGTCTCGTCGTCGAGGTGATGCGCCGGCGTTTCCACGACCAGCGGCGTGTCGCCGAGCGGCGTGAGCGTGGCGCTCTTGCCGGGATGGACGATCGACACGGACGAATCCTGCCGGTTCAGCATCTCGTCTCTGCGGCCCGTCACGAAAGGGAACGCAGGAGACTTCGCATCGGCTTTGGCAGCATCGGCTTTGGCAGCATCGGCATTGTTCGTGTCATCCGCACCTCGGCGTTCGAGAACTGGCCCCTTCGCTCACGACGTCCCGGTCCCTGATTAGGTTCCCTGGCGACTTGCGACATGCCAGGAGCGGGATGAGGAAAAGTGTGGAGCGGTTTTCCGCCCGCATCCCGCTCTAAATATTACGTATCGATCACGTTGATGACTTTGGATCGATTCGATCCGAAGTCATCGTGATCTAGCATGCCGTATTTGCATCGCGTCCGAAAAGGGGCTGCCGCCTTATGCCTCAGCCGTCATTCCGGGCGAGCGCGAAGCGCGAGACCTGGAACCTAGACTCCGCATCGCTGAAGCGAGGCACAGCCGCGGCTGCATCCTCGAATATGGGACACGTCAGCCCTTCGTTTTCATCCGCAATGATGATGATTCTGGGTTCCGGCTCGCGGCGGCTGCGCCGCCTTGGCCGGAATGACCACGGAGAGCTTGACGTGTGATAGGAAAATATGCATATCGAGGTGTGCTCCACCGCGTCTCGAGGCGATGGAGCAGCGGCTTCGAAAGGAGCCGCCGATGGAGCGCCGGGAGGCGCTGGGCCTCCGATCGCAAGGAGGCCCGCGCGCCCCGGATCAGGCTTCGCAACCCTGGTCCGAATCCGGCGCGCATGAGCGGGTCTCGCAAACCCGCTGAGGGGCCTCGCAAGCCCCTGGCGCCTCCCGGCGCTCCATCCCCCTTTCGGGGAAACGGAGAAAGGGACCCTCGGCGCGCCCGGCGCCGTAAACCTCGGGCCGATGACGCGTGCCTTTAGATCACGATGATTTTGGATCGAATCGATCCAAAGTCATGAACGTGGTCGATTCTCATAACTTGGAGCGGGATGCGGGCGGAAAACCGCTCCACGCTTTTCCTCGTCCCGCTCTTAGTCCGCCGGGCTTCTTTCTCCCCCTTGCTCGCTTTATGCCGCGCATCCACGTCTTCCTCTATGCGGCACGCAAGACGTGGATGGCCGGGACAAGAGGGCGTTCACGCCCGTCTTCGGCGGGCTATGCCCGGCCATGACGACGTCGGAAGAGCGAAATCGGCGCTCACGCCGCCAGCTCTTCCATCTCCTTCAGCACGGCGTCGCCCATGCCGGTGGTGCCGACGACGGTCGCGCCGGGCGTCGCGATATCCGACGTGCGCAAGCCTTTCGCCAGCGCGGCCGCGATCGCGGCGTCGATCAGGTCCGCTTCCTTCAGCATGTTGAAGGAGTAGCGCAGCGCCATCGCGAACGACGCCAGCATCGCGATCGGGTTGGCGACGCCCTTGCCGGCGATGTCGGGCGCGGAGCCGTGCACCGGCTCGTACAGCGCCTTGCGCTTCTTCGTTTTCGGATCGACGTCGCCGAGCGAAGCCGACGGCAGCATGCCGAGCGAGCCCGTCAGCATCGCCGCGACGTCGGAGAGCATGTCGCCGAACAGATTGTCGGCGACGATCACGTCGAACTGCTTCGGGTTGCGCACGAGCTGCATGCCGAGCGCGTCGGCGAGCTGGTGCTCGAGTTCGACGTCGGGGAATTCGCGCTTGTGCACGTCGCGCATCACCTCGTTCCAGAGCACGCCCGTCTTCATCACGTTGCGCTTCTCGGTCGAGGTCACCTTGTTGCGCCGCTTGCGCGCCAGCTCGAAGCCGACGCGGCCGATGCGCTCGATCTCGTAGGTGTCGTAGACCTGCGTGTCGACGGCGCGCTTCTGCCCGTTGCCGAGATCGGTGATCGTTTTCGGTTCGCCGAAATAAACGCCGCCGGTGAGCTCGCGCAAGATGATGATGTCGAGGCCGTCGATCGCCTCGCGCTTCAGGCTCGAGGAATCGGCGAGCGCCGGATAGCAGATCGCCGGGCGGATATTGGCGTAGAGCCCGAGGTCCTTGCGCAGGCGCAGCAGGCCGGCTTCCGGGCGCTTCTCGTATTCGACGCCGTCCCATTTCGGGCCGCCGACCGAGCCGAAGATCACGGCGTCCGCCGCGCTCGCCTTCGCGACGGTCTCGTCGGTGACCGGGATGCCGTGCGCATCGATGGCGCAGCCGCCGACCAGCGCCTCTTCGGTCTCGAAGGTTCCCATGCCGTGCTTGTTCATCCAGTCGATCAGGCGCTTCACCTCGCCCACGACTTCGGGGCCGATGCCGTCGCCGCCGGCCAGCAGCAGTTTATGGGTCGCCATCGTGTCGTCTCCTCGCCTGATGCGCTTCACGTCATGCGCGCCCGCGGGCGGCACCCATCCCTTAAGAAGCAGTCATGCGCGATGGGAGACCGGTGGGCCGGTCACGACGGATGCCGATTGCTATCGGGCGCGCGGCGGCTTGGCAAGAAGCCGCGCGGCGGCGGCATTTGTGCTATGCGATGTCCGGTTCAGGGCGGGGGTGCAGGTGCGCGGACGGTGGCTTGGCCGCATCGGGATGCTGACGACGCGCGAGTTCTGGAGTTTCCGCGTCATCCACGCGGTGCTCGGCGGACTTTTGACCGTCGGCGCGGCCTGCTCGGCGATTGTCGTCGACCGGACGGTCAGTGCGCGCATCAAGGAGGCTGACGACGGCATCGCGCGGGTGCAGGAGCGGATCGGCAGCATCGAGCGCACCCTCGCGCAGTTCCGCATCGTCCAGAGCAACGGTGTGATGCTGGGAGCCCTCTCGCAGGGCGAGACGCTGCGCGCCGACTATCGCCGGCCCTATATCGAGCTGATGTTCACGCTGCGGCGCGGACCGACGCTGGCCATGCTGGGCGAGCTTTACAACCACGACCTCAAGACGTTCCAGGCGGAGCGCGAGGCCTTCACACAGAAGATCGACGCCGCCATCGCGCCCGATGCGTCGCGTCAGAGTTGGGCCGACGTACTCGCGTTCGAGATGTCGCGCGAGAGTAAGCTCATGGGTCTGCAGGATGCGTTTCGCGATACACTGTTCAAGCTGCAGGCGCGCAAACGTGCCGACGAAGCGACGCTGAGCACGGCGACGCTTTCGGCTTTCGTCGTGCAGCAGATCGGCTTCGTCGTCGTGCTGATGGCGGGGCTTCTCTATCAATATGGCCGTCCGCCAGAGCCGGCGCCGTCCGGGCCCGGCAAGTCCGAGGATCGCGCGGCGGCTAGAGCGGGATGAGGAAAGGTGTGCAGCGGTTTTCCGCCCGCATCCCGCTCTGAAATATTAGAATTGATCACGTTCATGATTTTGGATCGATCCGATCCAAAATCATCGTGATCTACGGCGTGACGGCGCGCATGTGCTCGACGAGCTGGCGCGCATAGGGCGCGAGCGCGTCGATGTTGCGCACGCAGATGGTGAGCTCGCGCTGCGCCCACGGGTCGTTCAGGTCGACGGAATTGATCGCCATCGCCTTCTCCGCCCAGCGCACCGTCGTCTCCGGCACGATGCCGACGCCGACATTGCGTTCCACCAGCCGGCAGACGGCGTCGAAGCTGCGCAGTTGCACCCGCAGCCGCAACGGCCGCCCGATGCGGCTTGCCTTGCTGGCGAGGAAGCGCTGCAGCGCGCTCGCCCGGTCGAGGCCGACGAAGTCGTAATCGAGCACCTCGGCGAAGCTGATGTTGTTGCGCTCCGCCAGCGGGTGATTGCGCGCCACCACCAGCACGAAGCGGTCGCTGCGGAACGGATAGGTGGTCAGCCGGCTCGCATCCACGGTGCCGGCGACGATTCCGATGTCCGCGCCGCCCTCGGCGATCAGACCGACGATCTCGTCGGAGAGCCGCTCCTCGAGGTCGATGCTGACCTGCGGGTGCTCCGCCAGGAAAGAGCTCAGCGTCTCGGGTAGGAATTCAGTCAGCGCGTTGGTGTTGGAGAGGATGTGGACCTGCCCCGCGAGCCCGCCGGCATAGGCGCCGAGGTCCTCGCGCAGGCGTTCGGCCTGGGCGAGGATCGCGCGCGCATGCTGCAGCAGGGTGCGGCCGGCCTGGGTCGGTGCCACCCCCTGGCGGCCGCGCGTGAGCAGGAGGGCGCCGAGCGCTTCCTCCATGTTGCGGACGCGGGTCGAGGCGGCCCCGAGGGCGAGGTTGGCCCGCGCCGCGCCGTGCGTGATGCTTCCGGCCTCGACGATATGCCGGAAGAGACTGAGGTCGGTGAGATCGAAACGCATGAGTGCTTTCGCGAAACGCGAAGGCACATTACGCCAAAGAGGGATTGTAAGCGAGGTTTTTGGGGCGCATGTTCGCTCCGGGCGAACCTGCGGTACCTAGACGCGGGCTTGTCCATCCACCCGGAATTCGGCTGCCGCGAAAGTCGTTTCGACGAGCGGCTCCGGCCACCTTGGGTTTCGGATACGAACAATTCCAATAAGCGGTTCCGGCCGCCCTACGCTTGGTCCTCGCATGTCCGACAGCCGACCTCTTTCACCGCATCTTTCGATCTACCGCATGACGCTGACGATGACGATGTCGATCGTGCATCGCATCACGGGCGGGGCGCTCTATTTCGGCGTCCTGCTGATGACCTGGTGGCTGCTCGCCGCCGCGTCCGGCCCGGCCGACTACGCCTCCTTCCAGGCGGCCGCCGGCTCATGGATCGGCAAGCTCGTGATCCTGCTCGCCACCTGGGCGCTGCTGCATCATCTTCTCGGTGGCGTCCGCCACCTTATCTGGGATCTCGGCTACGGCTTCGGCCCGGCGGAGCGTGAGTGGCTCACGCGCGCGACGCTGATCGGCTCGATCGGCCTGACCGTGATCCTCCTTGTCGTCTACCTGGCCTTGGGGCGCGGATGAGCACCACACAAAACAATTCGCAGGATATGCGCACGCCCGTCCGGCGCGTGCGCCATCTCGGCGCCGCGCATTCCGGCACGCGGCACTTCTGGCACCAGCGGCTCACCGCGGTCGCCGCCGTCCCGCTGACCCTGATCTTCATCGTGGTGGCGATGACGCTGATCGGGCGCAATCACGCCGCCGCCGTGCAGATTCTCGGCTCGCCGCTCGTCGCGATCGTGATGATGCTGTTCGTGCTCACGACCGTCTATCACATGTGGCTCGGCATGCAGGTGATCGTGGAGGACTACATCCATCACGAGTTCGGCAAGATCGCCTTGATCATGGGCAACACCTTCTTCTGTGTCGCAGTGGGCGTCGCTTGCGCGTTCGCGCTTCTGAAACTGAGCTTCGGAGTCTGACGCTATGGCCGGTAACGGCAAGACCAACGGAAACGGCCATGGCGCGCCGGCGGTGAACGGCCGCGCCTATCCGATCGAGGATCACACCTTCGACGTGGTGGTGGTCGGCGCCGGCGGGGCGGGCTTGCGCGCGGTCGTCGGCTGCAGCGAGGCCGGCCTGCGCACCGCCTGCGTGACGAAGGTGTTCCCGACGCGCTCGCACACCGTTGCGGCGCAGGGCGGCATCGCCGCCGCGCTCGGCAATATGGGCGAGGACGACTGGCGCTGGCACATGTACGACACCGTCAAGGGCGCCGACTGGCTCGGCGACCAGGACGCGATCGAATATCTGTGCCGCAACGCACCGGCCGCCGTGTACGAACTCGAACATTGGGGCGTGCCGTTCTCGCGCCGCGAGGAAGACGGCAAGATCTATCAGCGCCCGTTCGGCGGCATGACCACGCATTACGGCAAGGGCACCGCGCAGCGCACCTGCGCCGCGGCGGACCGCACCGGCCATGCCATGCTGCACACGATGTATGGGCAGGCGGTGAAGCACAACGCCGAGTTCTTCATCGAATATTTCGCCATCGATCTCGTCATGGACAACGAAGGCCGCTGCCGCGGCGTCGTCGCGCTGAAGCTCGACGACGGCACGGTGCACCGCTTCATCGGGCAAACAACGATCCTGGCGACCGGCGGCTACGGCCGCGCTTACTTCTCCTGCACCTCGGCGCACACCTGCACCGGCGACGGCGGCGGCATGGCGCTGCGCGCCGGGCTGCCGCTCGAGGACATGGAGTTCGTCCAGTTCCATCCGACCGGCATCTACGGCGCCGGCTGCCTGATCACCGAGGGCTCGCGCGGCGAGGGCGGCTATCTCGTCAACTCCGAGGGCGAGCGCTTCATGGAGCGCTATGCGCCGTCCGCGAAGGACCTCGCCTCGCGCGACGTCGTCTCGCGCGCGATGACCATCGAGATCCGCGAAGGCCGCGGCGTCGGCAAGGACAAGGACCACATCTACCTGCACCTCGACCATCTCGATCCGAAGGTGCTGCACGAGCGGCTGCCGGGCATTTCCGAATCGGCGCGCATCTTCGCCGGCGTCGACGTGACGCGCGAGCCGATCCCGGTGCTGCCGACGGTGCACTACAATATGGGCGGCATCCCCACGAACTATCACGGCGAAGCGCGCCGCGATGCCGATACGCTGGTGCCCGGCCTGATGGCGCTCGGCGAAGCGGCGAGCGTGTCCGTGCACGGCGCCAACCGGCTCGGCTCGAACTCGCTGATCGATCTCGTCGTGTTCGGCCGCGCCGCGGCGCTGCGCTGCGCCGATGTGCTCACTCCCGGCGAGACTCAGGGCGAACTGCCGAAGGATTCCGCCGACCGCGCGCTGGCGCGGCTCGATCGCTTCCGGCACGCCTCCGGCGGCACGCCGACCGCGGAACTGCGCTTGAAGATGCAGAAGACCATGCAGACGAACTGCGCGGTGTTCCGCACCGGCGACGTGCTGCAGGAGGGCCACAAGCTCATTCATGACGTCTTCGCCAGCATCTCCGACGTCCATGTCACCGACCGGTCGCTGGTGTGGAATTCCGATCTCGTCGAGACGATGGAGTTCGACAACCTGATTTCGCAGGCCGTGGTCACCGTCGATTCCGCGCTCAACCGCACGGAAAGCCGCGGCGCCCACGCGCGCGAGGACTATCCCGATCGCGACGACGCCAACTGGATGAAGCACACGCTCTCCTGGCTCGACGACAAGGGCAAGGTCACCCTGAATTATCGCCAGGTGCACAGCTACACCCTTTCGAACGACGTCGCGTATGTCGAGCCGAAGGCGCGGGTTTATTGAGCGAGCCGACGCAAATCGAGTCCCCGGTGTTCGGCGCCTACGCGCCGAGCGCGCTCCAGCAGCGCATTATCGCGTTCGCGCGCGCGACGCCGCTGCATCACGGCCGGCTGCGAAACGGAGTCGTGCGGCTGCTGGCGCACGTTCGCCCAGGACCGATCGATTGGCGGGTCGGCGGCGGTGCGTTTCGATTGCGCCTCGATCACAACGGGACCGATCGGGCGTTGTTGCTCAAGCCGCAGTTCGAGGCCAGCGAGGTCGCGTTTCTCGCTGCGACGGCCTGCGATGGCGTATTCGTCGACATCGGCGCGAATGTCGGGGCCTACACGATATTGGTTTCCGCGGCGACCGGCGGAGGTTGCCGGGTGCTGGCGGTCGAGCCGCTCAAAATCCTCGCCGATCAGTTGCGCGCCAATGTCGCGCTCAGCGGCTTCGACAAGGTGACGGTGCTCGGCCATGCGCTGAGCGCTAAGGAGGGAGAACTCGCACTGCGCCTCGATGCGGCCAATCTCGGC
This sequence comes from Variibacter sp., assembly GCA_039808325.1. GTDB lineage: Bacteria > Pseudomonadota > Alphaproteobacteria > Rhizobiales > Xanthobacteraceae > JAFKKS01. Next base: position 18,634 of record JBDHSU010000030.1, read on the forward strand.
GCGAGCGCTGTTCGCGGCGAAGGCGACTACGTGGTGCGGGCGCGGCCGCTTCTCGACACGGTTTTGGACGCCGGGATTGACGCCATCGATGCACTGAAGATCGATATCGAAGGGCATGAGGACCACGTCCTCGTGCCGTTCTTTTCAACTGCGCCTCGCGCTCTCTGGCCGCGGCGGGTCGTGATCGAGCACCTGCACCGTGCCGGATGGCAGCACGACTGCATCGCCGACATGGTGGCGCGCGGCTATGCCGTCGTGGGCAAAACCCGCACCAATTTGCTGCTTTCGTGCACTTAGGCTCGTCCTTAGAACTGAAAGACTGATGATATGGTCGAACTGACGCTTCCGAAGAACTCGCGGATCACCGAGGGCAAGACGTGGCCGAAGCCGATGAGCGCGGCGCGCGTCACGGAGTTCAAGATCTATCGTTGGAGTCCCGACGAGCAGAAGAACCCGCGGATGGACACCTACTACGTCAACCGCGACGACTGCGGGCCGATGGTTCTGGACGCGCTGATCTGGATCAAGTCGAACATCGATTCGACGCTGACCTTCCGCCGCTCCTGCCGCGAGGGCATCTGCGGCTCCTGTTCGATGAACATCGATGGCGTCAACACGCTCGCCTGCACGCGCGGCATGGACGAGATCGACGGAACGGTGAAGATCTATCCGCTGCCGCACATGCCGGTGGTCAAGGACCTGGTGCCGGACCTGACGACCTTCTATGCGCAGCACGCGTCCATCCAGCCTTATCTGCAGACGGTGAGCCCGACGCCGCAGCGCGAGTGGAAGCAGTCGGAGCCCGAGCGCGGCAAGCTCGACGGACTTTACGAATGCATTTTGTGCGCCTGCTGCACGACCTCGTGCCCGAGCTATTGGTGGAACGGCGACCGTTATCTCGGCCCTGCGGCGCTGTTGCAGGCGGCGCGCTGGCTCAAGGATTCGCGCGACGAGCAGACGGGCGAGCGCCTCGACTTCCTGGAGGACCCGTTCCGCCTCTACCGCTGCCATACCATCATGAACTGCACCAAGGCATGCCCGAAGGGCCTCAATCCGGCGCAGGCGATCGCCGAGATCAAGGCGATGATGGTCGAGCGGCAGACGTAGCGCCTTCGGGGAAAGCAGCGGTGTCATTCCGGGACGACGCGCTTGCGGCGAGCCCGGAATCCATAACCCCAGATCACGATGATTTTGGATCGAATCGACGGCCACAATATCGAGGCGGTCTGTCACGCGCCGGCGTAAGCCTTGGCGCATATGAGTGCGCGCAGCAAACGGCCGGCGCAGCGCCGGCCGTTTGCGTTTTTAACGGTGTGCGGCGCTACTCGCCGTCGATGCCGTCATCTTCCTCGTAGCGGTTCTGCCGCACGATGGAGCCGGTATTCTCGTCCTCGCGTGGCGTCGCGTAGCCGCGATACATGGCGCGAGGCCGCGTGTAGTAAGGCTCGGAGAAACGTCCGTAAGTGTTACCGTAGTTCGAGCCGCCGGGGTCGCTCTCGTTGGCAGCCGGATAGTTGTTGGAAAGGTCGGGAGAGCCTTCGCCGGCGAAAGCCTGCGAGCCGAGCGCCGTCAGCGTGAGGGCGGCGGCGAGTGCGATCGTCTGAGTCGTCTTCATGATCATCTCCATTGCGAACGAGCGTGACGCACTTGCCCCGATTCCGAACGCACCGGGATACGTTCGGAAGATTCCAACTTGAGAGTCACCGTTCTGGTTGACGCCGCAGGAGACATCCGGTCAACGCCGCCGTCGCCTTGCAGCCTGCCGCCAGATAACGCGGACGGCGATGATTGGAAGGCGCGGCGCGGCAGCCATGCAAATGGTGCAAGTGCGAACACAAACGCGCGAGCCAAAGAGGGCTCTCGGGTCTGATCCCACGGCATTGAATCAGACCCGTCGCTATCGTTTTGTTTGGCACGGTCCGCCGGGTCGGGCCCGAAGGCATGCTTTTCAGAAAACCGGTTTCCACTTTTCGGGATCATGCTTTAGGCGTGTTTCAACAATCGCGCCTGCACGTCGAGCACGGCGGTGGCGAAGCCGAGGGTATCCACCAGCGACTCGCGCATCAGCGACAGCGCCGTCGGCTGCGGCGCCTCCACATGCGCGGCGACGCTGCCGAAATCGAATTGCAGATCGGCGTCGAATTTTCGCGCCAGCCGCTGCATCACCTTGTTCTCCGCGAGGCACGCCATGTAGAGCGTTCGGATACGCCGGTTGCGCGCGCTCAAGATCGTGTGCCGCAGCAGCACGGCGCCGACGCCATGGCTTTGCCACGGCTTCTCGATGCTGAACGCGGCCTCCGCCTCGTGGGCTAGGTACGGGCCGAGCGGACGCAGTTCGGCGACGCCGCGCAGGATGCCGTCGAGAAAGAAGCCATGCATCACCGTGCGGAGGTCGCGCGACATCGACGCGTAGTTCTCGATGAAGGCATCCGACACGGCGCCGCTGAAGCGGCTGCGGCGGCTTTCAGGGTCGAGACGCAGGAGATGGTCGCGATAGGCGGCGTGGTCCGCGGGGAGGAGCTTGCGAACGGTGCCGGCGTGCGGGAGAGGTTCGTGCGTCATGAGGGTTCGCCTTCGTTGAAGGCTCTCGCAGGTGCGCTTCCTCACGATGCATTCGCCGACGCCCGTTCCGGGTCTTGTCATGCGGAGCTAAATGTAGGGCTGCGATCGTGGCCGTTAAATGAATCCGCGCGAAAAAATGCCGTGGCATGGGGTCGCAAGAAAACGGCCGGCGCCGGGCCGGCCGTTTCGGGTGATCCTCTTGCGTGAGCCGCTACTCGTCGTAGTCGGGCTCTGGCATGCCTCTCGGCACGTAGCCGGTATTCTCGTCCGCGCCGATGACCGGGGCGGAGACCGCATAATCCGGCGTCCCGTAATAACGCGGCGTCTCGTAGCCCGGCACGACCACGATCTCGGGCGCGGCATAGCGGGCCTCGTATTCGTTCGGATATTGCTGCGTTCCGATCACATTGTTGTCGGAGTCGACGGATCCTTCGCCCGCCTGGGCGGTGGCGGCCAAGCCGACCGCGAACACAGCCGCGAGCGCGGCCTTCATGGTGTTGTTCATCCCGTTCTCCTTTGAAGGATGGTTTGTTTCTGGCGCGCCGGGCCGTTGTTTGCCGGCCGGTTGGTGCGCGCCGTGCGCTGCCTGGCACTTGGAGCTAACGAGGGCGACGCGGCGTGGTTCCGGCCGCATCCGGGGCCAGCTTCACCGGTCCGTGAGGACGCTGCTCGCACGCGGCTTATAACGCCCCGAAAAAAAGCGCTTTCCGCCGTGGGAAACGCGCCGGGAGAGCGGAACCGGGTTTCGCTCCATCGCGTCCCGCACTATGAGAGAGCCACCCGCCACCGAGTTTTTCACCTCACATGCAAGGCGCTCTTTCGAACCGCTACGACGCGCTGGTCGCCGCCGGCGAAATCGAACGCGACACCGCGCAGGAGGCGATCCTGCGCCGGTTCGAACGGCTGTGCCAGGACCTGGCGGCGCGGCGCAACAGCGGCAAGTCCTCGGCGCTCGGCTGGCTGCTGCGGCGAAAGGGCGATCGCGAACCGGTCAAGGGCGTCTACCTCTACGGCAGCGTCGGACGCGGCAAGACCATGCTCATGGATCTGTTCTTCGCCGTCGCGCCGGCCGAGCGCAAGCGGCGGGCGCACTTTCATGAGTTCATGCTGGACGTGCATGAGCGCGTGCACGCGTACCGCCAGAAGCAGAAGCGCGGCGAGGTCGGCGAGGGCGATCCGATCTCGATGGTGGCCGCGGATATCAGCGAAGAATGCACGCTGCTCTGCTTCGACGAATTCCACGTCACCGACATCGCCGACGCGATGATTCTCGGGCGGCTGTTCACGCAGCTCTTCGAGAGCGGTCTCGTCGTCGTCGCGACGTCGAACGTCGCGCCCGACGATCTTTATGCCGAGGGCCTCAATCGCGCGCTGTTCCTGCCGTTCATCGCGCTCCTCAAATCGCGCGTCGACGTGATGCGGCTCGATTCGCGCACCGATTTCCGGCTGGAAAAGCTTGCGGGCGCGCCGGTCTGGTACGTTCCCGCCGACGCTTCCGCCGACGCCGCGATGAACCAGGCGTGGCGCCGCCTGACGACCGGCGAAAATGGCGCGCCGGTCGATCTGCCGATCAAGAGCCGCGTCATCCATGTGCCACGCGCGGCGATGGGCGCCGCCCGTTTCGCCTTCAAGGACATCTGCGGCGTTCCGCTCGCCGCCGCCGACTATCTCAAGATCGCGCATGAGTTTCATACGCTGCTGATCGACCACATCCCGGTCATGGATTACGCGCGCCGCAACGAGGCGAAGCGCTTCATCATTCTCATCGACACGCTTTACGACTACGGCGTGAAGCTCGTCGCTTCCGCCGCGGCCGAACCCACGGATCTCTATACCGGCGAGAATGGTTACGAGGCGCTGGAGTTCAGCCGCACGGCGTCGCGATTGATCGAGATGCGCTCGGAAGAATATCTCGCGCTTCCGCACGGCTCGCGCGCCGCCGCCGGCGAGGTGCGCCCCGGAGTGGTCGATACCTGAGGCCGCGTCGACTTGCGGTCCGTCGCCGGGCTGAGCGCAGTCCGCGCGCCCCGTAGCCCGGATTGAGCGCAGCGAAATCCGGGAGGCGCGCCCGGCCCGGACAGTTCCCCGTGTTTCGCTGCGCTCAACACGGGCTACGACGCCTACGACGTCGTGCCCTGCCGTCAGTCGTGCCTTCTCCTCCGTCGTTCCGGTTCGCCGCCTTGGCCGGAATGACGGTCCGCGTGCCCCGTAGCCTGGATTGAGCGCAGCGAAATCCGGGAGGCGCGCCCGGCCCGGACAGTTCCCCGCGTTTCGCTGCGCTCAACACGGGCTACGACGTCGTGCCCTGCCGTCAGTCGTGCCCTCTCCTCCGTCGTGCCGGCCGAGCGCTATTGGCCTCAGCATCATCGAGAGCATGATGATTCTGGTTTCTGGCTCGCGGCGGCGTTGCCGCCTTGGCCGGAATGACGGCCCTGTGCATTGCACCACAACGGGGCGGCGCAAGGTGCTCGTCATTCTGGTATAATGTATAATAGTTTTTTGAGAGCGCGATGCAGGATGGCTTTCCCAACGGCATCCCGGCTTGTGTGGAGGGCGTTTAAGGATTAACCCAGCGACGGCTGCGGTTCGGCAGCGTCTCATCCATCTTCGAAGGTTTTTCCTCGCATGGCACGCAAAAAGGTTGCCTTGATCGGCGCAGGCCAGATCGGCGGTACGCTGGCACATCTCGTGGGGCTCAAGGAGCTCGGCGACGTTGTGATGTTCGACATCGCGGAAGGCATTCCGCAGGGCAAATCGCTCGATTTGGCGGAGTCTTCGCCTGTCAACGGCTTCGACGCCCGCTTCTCCGGCACCAACACATACGACGCGATCGAAGGTGCCGACGTGTGCATCGTCACCGCCGGCGTGCCGCGCAAGCCAGGCATGAGCCGCGACGATCTCATCGGCATCAACCTCAAGGTCATGGAGCAGGTCGGCGCCGGCATCCGCAAATATGCGCCGAACGCCTTCGTCATCTGCATCACCAATCCGCTCGACGCGATGGTGTGGGCGCTGCAGAAGTCGAGCGGCCTCAACAAGCACATGGTCGTCGGCATGGCCGGCGTGCTCGACTCGGCGCGCTTCCGCTACTTCCTCGCCGACGAATTCAACGTCTCGGTCGAGGATGTCACCGCCTTCGTTCTCGGCGGCCACGGCGACGACATGGTGCCGCTGGTGCGCTATTCGACCGTCGCCGGCATTCCGCTGCCCGACCTCGTGAAGATGGGCTGGACCAGCCAGGCGCGCATCGACGCGATCGTCGACCGCACGCGTAAGGGCGGCGGCGAGATCGTCAACCTGCTCAAGTCCGGCTCGGCCTTCTATGCGCCGGCGGCGTCGGCCATCGCGATGGCCGAGAGCTACCTCAAGGACAAGAAGCGCGTGCTGCCTTGCGCCGCCTATCTCAACGGCGAATACGGCGTGCGCGATCTCTATCTCGGCGTCCCGGTGGTGATCGGCGCCAAGGGCGTCGAGCGCGTCGTGCAGATCGAGCTCTCGCGTGCCGAGCAGGAGATGCTGACGAAGTCGGTCGGCTCGGTGCAGACGCTCGTCGACGCGTGCAAGAAAATCGCGCCGGACCTGGCGAAGTGAATGAGCTTGATGCTTGGAGCCCGTTTCCCGGGCGCGGCGCAGCGCGAAGCGGTGCGATGCAGACCCGGGAACCCGGTGTTCCGGAAGACGACCAGGGTCCCGCATCTGCAACGCGGCGCCTAGAGCGGGATGAGGAAAAGTGTGGAGCGGTTTTCCGCCCGCATCCCGCTCCAAATATTGAGTATCGATCACGTTCATGATTTTGGATCGATTCGATCCAAAATCATCGTGATCTAGGCGCTGCATCGCGTGCGGGACACGAGAGGGCGGAAGCATGAACATCCACGAATACCAGGCGAAGGCGGTGCTGCGCGAATTCGGCGTGCCGGTGCCGCGCGGCGTTCCCGCGCTGTCGCAGGAAGAAGTGGCGAAGGCGGCGAATGAGCTCGGCGGCCCGGTCTGGGTGGTGAAGGCGCAGATCCACGCGGGCGGCCGCGGCAAGGCGGGCGGCGTCAAAGTCGTGAAGTCGATCGGCGATGTCGAGAAAGAGGCGAAGCGCCTGCTCGGCTCGACCCTGGTGACGCATCAGACCGGCCCCGCCGGCCGCAAGGTGCGCCGCCTCTACATCGAGGAAGGCTCGGCGATCGATCGCGAGTTCTACCTCTCGATGCTGGTCGATCGCGGAACCTCGCGCGTCGCCATCGTCGTGTCGCGCGAAGGCGGCATGGACATCGAGGAAGTCGCGGCGAAGACGCCGGAGAGAGTGCATACGCTTACCGTCGATCCGGTGACCGGCGTGTCGCCGTTCCACGCGCGCCTCATTTCGGAAGTGCTCGGCCTCGACGCCGACTTGCAGAAGCAGATGGTCGGCCTTCTCTCGCGGCTCTACAAAGCCTTCGTCGAGAAGGACATGAGCATGCTGGAGATCAACCCGCTCGTCGTCACCAAGGAGGACAAGCTCCTCTGCCTCGACGCCAAGGTCGGCTTCGACGACAACGCGCTCTATCGCCACGCCGACATCGTCGCGCTGCGCGACCTCAACGAAGAGGACGAGAAGGAAGTCGAGGCCTCGAGGTACGACCTCAACTATGTCGCCCTCGACGGCACCATCGGCTGCATGGTCAACGGCGCCGGCCTCGCCATGGCGACGATGGACATCATCAAGCTCTACGGCGAGGAGCCGGCGAACTTCCTCGATGTCGGCGGCGGCGCCAGCAAGGAGAAGGTCGCGGCGGCGTTCAAGATCATCACCGCCGATCCCAAGGTGAAGGGCATCCTCGTCAACATCTTCGGCGGCATCATGAAATGCGACGTCATCGCCGAAGGCGTGGTCGCGGCGGTGAAGGACGTCGGCCTGCGCGTGCCGCTGGTCGTGCGCCTTGAAGGCACCAATGTCGAGAAGGGCAAGCAGATCATCAACGAGTCGAAGCTCAATGTGATCTCCGCCGACGACCTCGACGACGCGGCGCAGAAAATCGTCAAAGCGGTGAAGAAGGCGGCCTGATGTCCATCCTGATCGACGCGAACACCAAGGTCATCTGCCAGGGCTTCACCGGCAAGAACGGCACCTTCCATTCGGAAGCCGCGATCGCCTACGGCACCAAGATGGTCGGCGGCACGTCGCCCGGCAAAGGCGGCACCATGCATCTCGGCCTGCCGGTGTTCGACACCGTCGCGCAGGCGCGTGAGGAGACGGACTGCGACGCGAGCGTCATCTACGTGCCGCCGCCCGGCGCCGCCGACGCCATCCTCGAGGCGATCGACGCCGAGATCCCGCTGATCATCTGCATCACGGAGGGGATTCCGGTCGCCGACATGGTGAAGGTGAAGCGGGCGCTCTGCGGCTCGAAGTCGCGCCTCGTCGGCCCGAACTGCCCGGGCGTGATGACGGCCGGCGCCTGCAAGATCGGCATCATGCCGGGCAACATCTTCAAGCCCGGCAAGGTCGGCATCGTTTCGCGCTCCGGCACGCTCACCTATGAGGCCGTGTTCCAGACCACGCAGGAGGGCCTCGGCCAGACGTCCGCCGTGGGCATCGGCGGCGACCCGGTGAAGGGTATGGACTTCATCGAGGTCCTGGAGATGTTCCTGGCCGACAAGCAGACGGAAGCGATCGTCATGATCGGCGAGATCGGCGGCGCCTCCGAGGAGGACGCGGCCCAGTTCATCAAGGACGAGGCGAAGAAGGGCCGCAAGAAACCCATGGTCGGTTTCATCGCCGGCGTCACCGCTCCCCCGGGCCGCCGCATGGGACATGCCGGCGCGATCATTTCCGGTGGCAAGGGCGATGCCGGCTCGAAAACGGCCGCGATGGAGGCCGCCGGCATCAAAGTCTCGCCGTCCCCGGCGCGGCTGGGCAAGACCCTGGTCGAGGTCTTGAAATCCACGTCCTGAACTCGAAGTCCTGAACTCGAAGTTCACTCCTTCGGCTTTACACGCCTTACACGCGTCTTAAATAAATGCTGTAAGAGCAAGGGTAGCCCGCACGGCGGGCTTTATCCCGATTCGGGCGGCGGCCGGACGCCGCGCCGTCAGCCAGGATTGACGATGTCTCGCCAGGATACCAACGCGGCTTTCGCCCTCACGTCGTTCCTCGACGGGGGCAATGCCCGCTATGTCGAAGACCTGTACGCCCGTTACGCCAAGGACCCGAACTCGGTCGACGGCCAATGGCAGGCCTTCTTCAAGAGCCTCAAGGACGACAGCGCGCGCGTGCGCGAGGAGGCGGACGGCCCCTCCTGGAAGCGCGGCGATTGGCCGCTGCCCGCCCGGGATGAACTGACCGCCGCGCTCGACAGCGACTGGCGGGGGCTGGAAAAGAGCACCGGCGACAAGATCAAGGCGAAGGCGCAGGGCGCCGGTGTCGCGTTGAGCAATGCCGACGTGCTGCACGCGGCGCGCGACTCGGTGCGCGCCATCATGCTGATCCGCGCCTACCGCATGCGCGGCCATCTGCACGCCAACCTCGATCCGCTGGGTATGACGGTGCAGCCGCCCGATGTCGAGCTCGATCCCAGTTCTTATGGCTTCACCGACGTCGATCTCGACCGCAGGATCTTCATCGACAACGTGCTCGGCCTCGAATTCGCGACGATCCATGAAATCGTCGCGATCCTGAAGCGGACCTACTGCCAGACGCTCGGCGTCGAGTTCATGCACATCTCCTGCCCCGAGCAGAAGGCCTGGATTCAGGAGCGCATCGAGGGCCCCGACAAGGAGATCACCTTCACGCCGGAGGGCAAGCGCGCCATCCTCAAGAAGCTCGTCGAGGCGGAAGGCTTCGAGAAGTTCTGCGACGTGAAGTTCACCGGCACCAAGCGCTTCGGCCTCGACGGCGGCGAGGCGATGATCCCGGCGCTCGAGCAGATCATCAAGCGCGGCGGCGCGCTCGGCGTGAAGGACATCATCCTCGGCATGTCGCATCGCGGGCGCCTCAACGTGCTGGCGCAGGTGCTGGGCAAGCCGCACCGCGTCATCTTCCACGAGTTCAAGGGCGGTTCCGCATCGCCCGACGACGTCGAGGGCTCCGGCGACGTCAAGTATCACCTCGGCGCGTCGTCGGACCGCGAGTTCGACGACAATCGCGTTCACCTCTCGCTGACCGCCAATCCCTCGCATCTCGAGATCGTCGATCCCGTGGTGCTCGGCAAGGCGCGCGCCAAGCAGGATCAGCACCACTGCACGCCGGACGATCGTACGGCGGTGATGCCGCTGCTCATCCACGGCGATGCGGCGTTCGCGGGCCAGGGCGTGGTGGCGGAATGTTTCGGTCTCTCCGGCCTGCGCGGCCATCGCACCGGCGGCTCGGTGCACTTCATCGTCAACAATCAGATCGGCTTCACCACCTATCCGCTCTACAGCCGGTCGTCGCCCTATCCGTCCGATGTCGCGAAGATGATCGAGGCGCCGATCTTCCACGTGAACGGCGACGATCCGGAAGCGGTGACGTTCGCGGCGAAGATCGCGACCGAGTTCCGGCAGAAATTCCAGAAGCCCGTCGTCATCGACATGTTCTGCTATCGCCGGCACGGCCACAACGAGGGCGACGAGCCGTCGTTCACGCAGCCGCTGATGTACAAGGTGATCCGCTCGCATCCGACCGCGGTCGAGATCTACGGCAAGAAGCTGGTCGCGGAAGGCGTCGTGACGCAAGCCGATGTCGAGGCGATGCAGGCGGAATGGCGCGCGCATCTCGACGAGGAGCTGGAAGCGGTGCAGAGCTTCCGTCCGAACAAGGCGGACTGGCTCGACGGGCGCTGGTCCGACGTCAAGATCGCGCACGGTTTCGACGATCCGCGCCGCGGCAACACCGGCGTCGCGCTCGAACGGCTGAAGAAGATCGGCGAAAAGATCACCGCCGTTCCGGAGGGCTTCCACCTCCACCGCACCATCCAGCGTTTTCTCGAAGCGCGCCGCAAGACGATCGAGAGCGGCGAGGGCCTCGATTGGTCGACGGCCGAGGCGCTCGCCTTCTGCACGCTGCTGCAGGACGGGCACCGTGTGCGCCTATCGGGCCAGGACAGCGAGCGCGGCACCTTCTCGCAGCGGCATTCGGTGCTGGTCGACCAGGAGAACGAGGACCGCTACACGCCGTTCAATCATCTTGGCGGCGATCAGGCGCGTTTCGAAGTCATCAACTCGATGCTGTCGGAGGAGGCCGTTCTCGGCTTCGAATACGGCTATTCGCTCGCCGAGCCGGATGCGCTGACCCTGTGGGAGGCGCAGTTCGGTGACTTCGCCAACGGCGCGCAGGTCGTGTTCGACCAGTTCATCTCCTCGGGCGAACGCAAATGGCTGCGCATGTCCGGCCTCGTCTGCCTGTTGCCGCATGGCTATGAAGGGCAGGGGCCGGAGCACTCCTCGGCGCGGCTCGAGCGCTACCTGCAGATGTGCGCGGAAGACAACATGCAGGTCGCGAACTGCACCACGCCGGCGAACTACTTCCACATCCTGCGCCGGCAGTTGCGCCGCGAAATCCGCAAGCCGCTCATCCTGATGACGCCGAAGTCGCTGCTGCGCCACAAGCGCGCGGTGTCCTCGCTCGCGGAGCTCGGTCCCGATACGTCGTTCCACCGTCTGTTGTGGGACGATGCGCAACTGCTCGACGGCGAGAAGATCAGGCTCGTGCCCGACGAGAAGATCCGTCGCGTCGTTCTGTGCACCGGCAAGGTCTATTACGACCTCTACGAGGAGCGCGAGAAGCGCGGCATCGACGACATCTATCTGCTGCGCGTCGAGCAGCTCTTCCCGTTCCCGACCAAGGCGCTGGTGGCGGAGCTTACGCGCTTCAAGCAGGCCGAGATCGTCTGGTGCCAGGAGGAGCCGCGCAACATGGGCGCGTGGTTCTTCGTCGATCCGTTCATCGAATGGGTGCTCAACAACATCCAGGCCGAACACCGTGTTCCGCGCTACGCCGGACGACCGGCTTCGGCGTCGACGGCGGTCGGTCAGATGTCGAAGCATCTTGCGCAACTCAAGACGTTCCTCGACGAAGCATTGGGATAGTTTATTTCTGCCGTCGTCCTGAGGCGGCCGCGAAGCGGCCCTCGAAGGATGGCGACACAGCACGTGCCCTTCGAGGCTCGGCACTCCGTGCCTCGCACCTCAGGGTGACGATTGAGAATATGGATAGGCAGGAAGCAGCATGACTGAAATTCGTGTTCCGACACTGGGTGAGTCCGTTACCGAGGCGACGATCGGCAAGTGGTTCAAGAAGGCGGGCGATGCGGTCGCGGTGGACGAGCCGCTGGTCGAACTCGAAACCGACAAGGTGACGATCGAGGTGCCGGCGCCGGCCGCGGGCACGCTCGCCGACATCGTCGCGAAGGATGGTGAGACGGTCGCGGTCGGCGCGCTGCTGGGCCAGATCACCGAGGGGGCGGGCGGCGCCAAGTCTACGGCCAACAAGCCGGCCGCGAAATCGGACGCGCCGAAGCCCACCGGCAAGCCGGAACAGAAGTCGTCGACCACGGCGCCCATCGCCGCCGGCCCCGAGGAGGTGAAGCCCCGCGCCGCGGATGTGCCGGAAGCGCCGTCGGTGCGCCGCCTCTCCACCGAGAGCGGCGTCGATTCTTCGACCGTGCCGGGAAGCGGCAAGGACGGCCGCGTCACCAAGGGCGACATGCTCGCGGCGATCGAGAAGGCGGCGGCGCAGCCGACGCCGGTCGCGCAGCCCGCCGCCGCGATCCAGGTGCGTACGCCCTCGCCGGCGGACGACGCCGCGCGCGAGGAGCGCGTGCGCATGACGCGGCTGCGCCAGACCATCGCCAAGCGCCTGAAGGACGCGCAGAACACCGCCGCGATGCTGACGACCTTCAACGAGGTCGACATGACCGCGGTGATGGCGATGCGCAACCGCTATAAGGACATGTTCGAGAGGAAGCACGGCGTGAAGCTCGGCTTCATGGGCTTCTTCGTGCGCGCCTGCGTGCAGGCGCTGAAGGAAGTGCCGGCCGTCAACGCCGAGATCGACGGCACCGATCTCATCTACAAGAACTACTATCATATCGGCGTCGCGGTCGGCACCGAGAAGGGCCTCGTCGTGCCGGTGGTGCGCGACTGCGATCAGAAGTCGCTCGCTCAGATCGAGAAGGACATCACCGACTTCGGCCGCCGCGCGCGTGACGGCCAGCTCAAGATCGACGAGATGCAGGGCGGCACGTTCACCATCTCGAACGGCGGTGTTTACGGCTCGCTGATGTCGACGCCGATCCTCAACGCGCCGCAGTCCGGCATCCTCGGCATGCACAAGATCCAGGAGCGTCCGATGGTCGTCGGCGGCAAGATCGAGGCGCGGCCGATGATGTATCTCGCGCTCTCCTACGACCACCGCATCGTCGACGGCCGCGAGGCCGTGACGTTCCTGGTGCGTGTGAAGGACGTGCTGGAGGATCCGGAGCGGCTGGTGCTGGATTTGTGAGTTTTCATGGCCAGGCTAGCCATTATCGAGGCTGTGAAACTCTTTGCTTGGAAGTCGGCGCAAAGCTCACAGGCCGGTCGGAGACCTGTCATGAAAGCTAAGAAGCTATCGCGCATTGCGAATGCCGAGCCGGTCATTCACGGCGTCCTCAAGCTGAAGTTCACGGACGGCTACGAAGGTGTCGTCGATCTCCGGCCGCTCATTGCGCGTGGGCGTATTTTTTCGTGGCTGCAAAAAGAGAAGAATTTTCAGAAGATGCAGCTCGAAGAATATGGTCATCATGTTTATTGGGTCGACAGCAAAGGTCAGGAAATCGATCTCGGCGCGGAAGGCCTTCGGCGTGACGCGGAAAAGCAAGTCTAGCTTCATTTGTTGATTGCAAGCTGAAGGAAGTCATGTCCTACGATCTCATTGTCATCGGCACCGGCCCCGGCGGCTATGTCTGCGCCATCCGCGCGGCGCAGCTCGGCTT
>JBDHSU010000031.1:0-31678 GCA_039808325.1 Variibacter sp.
CGCGGCGGCATGACGTCGGTGCTCGGCACGCCCGGGACCTATATTCCGGGCAAGGATATCACGCTCGCGGTCGGCAAGATCCGCGGCGTCGAGAGCCATGGCATGCTGATCTCGCCGGCGGAGATCGCGATCTCCGACGACCACGACGGCATCATCGACCTGCCGCAGGACGCGCCGGTCGGCGCCGTCTTCGCCGAATGGGCGGGGCTCGGCGATCCGGTGATCGACATCAACCTCACGCCGAACCGGCCCGACTGCACCGGCGTCCACGGCATCGCGCGCGATCTCGCGGCGGCCGGACTCGGCACGCTGAAGAACGACGGCGTCAAGCCGGTGCCCGGCGCGTTCCCGTGCCCGGTCGCGGTGAAGCTCGATTTTCCGGAAGGCGACGCGCTTTGTCCGGCGTTCGGCCTGCGTCTCGTCAGGGGCGTGAAGAACGGCCCGTCGCCGGAATGGCTGCAGCGTAAATTGACCGCCATCGGCTTGCGTCCGATCAATGCGCTGGTCGACATCACCAATTTCCTCACCTTCGATCGCGGTCGGCCGCTGCACGTTTTCGACGCCGCGAAGGTGCGCGGCGACCTTACGGTGCGGCGCGCGCGCGCCGGCGAGAGCGTGCTCGCGCTCGACGGCAAGACCTACACGCTCGACGACACGATGTGCGTCATCGCCGACGAGAAAGGCGTCGAGTCGATCGCCGGCATCATGGGCGGCGAGGAGAGCGGCTGCTCGGAGACGACGACGGATGTGCTGATCGAGTCGGCGCTATGGGTGCCGCACAATATCGCGCGCACCGGGCGCAAGCTCGGCATCAACACCGACGCGCGCTATCGCTTCGAGCGCGGCGTCGATCCCGCCTTCATGGTGCCGGGATTGGAGCTTGCGACCAAGCTCGTTCTCGAACTCTGCGGCGGCACACCCTCGGAGATCGTCGTCGCGGGCGATGCGAGCGCGCCCGATCATGTGCTCAATTTCCCGCTGAGCGAAGTGAAGCGCCTTTCCGGCCTCGACGTGCCGGCGGCTGAGGTGAAGCGTATGCTTACCCATCTCGGCTTCTACGTCGCCGGGCAGGGCGAGGCGATGAAGGTCGCGGTGCCGTCATGGCGCCCCGACATCGAAGGCAAGGCCGATCTGGTCGAGGAAGTGGTGCGCATCGCCGGCGTCGACAACGTGCCGGCAACGCCGTTCCCGCGCGGCGACGCCGCGTTCAAGCCGGTGCTGACGCCGTTGCAGGTGCGCACGCGCAAGGCCAAGCGCGCGCTTGCGGCGCGCGGCCTCGTCGAGGCGGTGACGTGGTCGTTCATCGCTAGGGCGCATGCCGAGCTTTTCGGCGGCGGCGAAGCGGCGCTCGCGCTCGCCAACCCGATCGCGGCGGACTTGTCCGACATGCGGCCAAGCATCGTGCCGGGCTTGATCGTGGCGGCGCAACGCAATGCCGATCGCGGTTTTCCCGATGTCGGCCTGTTCGAGGTCGGGCAGATTTTCCGCGGCGACAAGCCGGAAGATCAACTCACGTCCGCCGCCGGGGTTCGGCGCGCGCTCGCAAAGCCCGCTGGCGCCGGGCGGTTCTGGCAGGACAGGGCCGCGAGCGTGGATGCGTTCGACGCGAAAGCCGATGCGTTTGCGACGCTGGCGGCCGCCGGTGCGCCCGTGTCCGCGCTTCAGGTCGTGCCGGGCGGCCCCGCCTGGCTGCACCCGGGGCGCTCCGGCACGATCCAGATCGGGCCGCAGAACGTGCTGGGCTATTTCGGCGAGATGCATCCCGCCGTGCTCGACAAGCTGGGCGCCGAGGGGCCGATCGTCGCGTTCGAGGTCGTGCTCGATCGTATCCCGGAGCCGAAGGCCAAGCCGACCCGCGCGAAGCCCTCGCTCGAACTCTCGTCGTTCCAGCCGGTGGAACGCGACTTCGCGTTCGTCGTCGACCGCACGGTCAAGGCGGGCGATATCGTGCGCGCGGCGCAAAGCGGCGACCGCAAGGCGATCACGGCCGTCACGGTGTTCGATGTGTACGAAGGGCAGGGCATCGATCCCGGCAAGAAGTCGGTCGCGATCGCGGTGCGCATCCAGCCGCGCGAGCGCACGATGACCGACGAGGAGATCGACGCGATCGGCGCCAAGATCGTTACGGAAGTGACGAAGCGCACCGGCGGCGTGTTGCGGGGATAAGAGCGCTCGCGGCGAAGCCGGCCACGCTTCCCGTCATCCTGAGGTGCCCGCACGCCGTGCGGGCCTCGAAGGATGGCCGTGGGCTCGGGCCGTCGCCCTTCGAGGCTCGCCGACGGCGGCTCGCACCTCGGGGTGACGGATCATATAAAACCGCGCGGGATAACCGTATTCGTTACTTCGGCAGCACGGCTTCTTCCTCGATCGACAGGTGATTGACGATCACCATGCCGACGATGAGCATCGGCGCCGCGAGGAAGGCGCCGAGCGGCCCCCATAGCCAAGCCCAGAAGGCGAGCGAGAGAAATACGGCGAACGGGCTCATGGTCAGCCGGTGACCGACGATGCTCGGCGTGACGATCTGCCCCTCGACGGTGGCGATGGCGACGAACAGCGCGGGCGCAAGCAGCGCGCCGCCGAGCGTGCTCGATACGACGAGGCCCACCACGAACAGAATCGCGACCATCACCGCGGCGCCGATATAGGGAATGTAGTTGAGGGCGGCGGTAAGGATGCCGAAGGCAATCGGATTGGGAAAGCCGATGGCATAGAGCATCGCCGCGGTCACCGCGCCAAGCCCGACATTGATGACGCTGACGGTCACCACATAGGTGATGAGGTTCTGCTCGATCTCACCCCAGATGCGCACCACGCGCAGCCGCGCCTCGCGCGAGCCGGCTTTGACGATGAGCTTGCGTCGGATGCCGGTGACGCCGACGAGGAAGAACAGCAGCGTGCCGAAGAACACGAGGAGTTCGGTCAGCGCGGGGGTTGCCACGCTGAGCGCGCCTTGCGCGATGGCGGCAAGGTCGATGGCGATGCCGCCTTCCTTGCCGTCGCCGCCCATCGATTGGCGCAGCGTGTGCAGCATGGCGAGCGGCCGTTCCAGCAGCCGCAACTTGTTCTTGAGCGTGTCGGCAAGTTCCGGCGCGCGGCCGATCCACTCCGTCAGCGGGCCGGCGCTGAGAACGACGGCGAGCCAGACCGCGCCGCAGAAAAGGGCGACCAGGACCATCGCCGGGAGGATCGGCGGGACCTTGTATTTCTCGGCGTATTTCTGAACCGGACTGAGCGTGATGCCGACGATGAGCGCGGCCGAGACCGGCATGACCACCGAGCGCGAAAGATAGAGCGCGGCGACCGCCAGGATGACGAAGATGCCGATGATCGCGCCATCGGTCGCATCCCGCCAATTGGCGGGCAGGAATTCCTGCGGCTTGCCGTTTTCGTCGGCCTTCGCCGACGGACGGTTTCCGTTCTTGGAGGCCGTGGGTGGGGACGTTCGAAGCATGACCTGCGGCCCGGTTGTGCGCCGAGCGCACGGTCGGCCCCTCATTTAACGCGAAGAGGCCGGTTCGGTTGCGTGGCCGCAGGTCTTTTTGCCGTCATGCCGCCGCAAGGCGATCAGCGCGGCGCCATGCGCAGCGCGCCGTCGAGCCGGATTACCTCGCCGTTGAGGTAGCGGTTGGAGACGATGTGCATCACCAGCGCGGCGAACTCGCTCGGCTCGCCGAGGCGCACGGGGAACGGCACCTGCTGGCCGAGGCTCTGCTGCGCGGCTTCCGGCAGCGCCTTGAGCATCGGGGTCGCGAAGATGCCGGGGGCGATGGCGAGAACGCGAATGCCGAACTGCGCGAACTCGCGCGCCGCCGGCATGGTCAGCGCGGCGATGCCACCCTTCGACGAGGCATAGGCGGCCTGGCCGATCTGCCCCTCGAAGGCCGCGACGGAGGCGACCGAGACGATGACGCCGCGCTCGTTGTCGGCCATCGGCGCGAGCTTCGAAGCCTCGGCGCCGACGAGACGCATCATGTTGAACGAGCCGATCAGGTTGATGCGGATGACGCGCTCATAGTCCGCGAGCGGCATCGGGCCCTCGCGGCCGACGATGCGCTTGGCCGGGCCGACGCCGGCGCAGTTGACCAGGATGCGGGCGGCGCCGTGCCTTTCCGTCGCTTCCTTCAGCGCGGCGACGGCGCTGTCCGCGTCCGACACGTCGCATTTGATGGCGTGGCCGCCGATCTCCTTCGCGACCTTCTGCGCCGCCTCCATGTTGACGTCGAGCACGGCGACCTTGGCGCCGGCGCCGGCGAGCTGCGCGGCGGTGGCTGCTCCCAAACCCGAGCCGCCGCCGGTGACGACCGCCGCCTGTCCCTTCGGATCCATGTTGCAAAGTCCTTTCGATGAAGCCGGACGTATTTAACGCATCATAAGCTGCAAGTCGTCATCGCCGGGCCTGACGCAGGGCCATGACGGGGAAAAGAGGCTCTCTCATCATATCATTCCGGGGCGCGCCCCGGAATGATATGGGTCTCACGCCCCGATCACCCGCACCGGCGCGCCGCCGGTCCAGGCGCGGATATCCTCGACCGTGTCGCCGTAGAAGATGCGATACATCTGCGCGGTGACGTAGCCGAGATGCGGGGTCAGAACGACATTCGGCAGCGTACGTAGCGGGTGATCCTTCGGCAGCGGCTCGGTGTCGTAGACGTCGATGCCGGCGCCCGCGATCTTCCTCGTGCGCAAGGCGTCGATGAGGTCGGCCTCCTTCACGATCGGCCCGCGCGAGGTGTTGACGAGATAGGCGGTCGTCTTCATCAGCGCGAGCTCGTTCGCGCCGATGAGTCCCCGCGAGCGGTCGCCGAGCACGAGATGGATGCTGACGAAGTCGGACTGCTTCAGCAGTTCTTCCTTGGTCGCGTAGTCCGCGCCGCCTTCCTTCGCCTTCTCCGGCGTCATGTTCGGGCTCCAGGCGAGCACCTTCATGCCGAAGGCGCGGCCGAAGCCGGCGACGCGCGAACCGAGCTTGCCGAGGCCGAGGATGCCGAGCGTCGAGCCGTGCAGCTCAAGGCCGATCGTCGTCTGCCAGGCCTCGCCCGCCTTCATGCGCGCGTCCTCGAAGCTGATCGAGCGCGCGAGGTCGAGGATGAGCCCGAAGGCCAGCTCTGCCGTGTGATGCGGACCGGCACGCGTGCCGCAGACGGGAATGCCGCGTTCGGCCGCGGCCTGCATGTCGATCGAGGCGTTGCGGCCCGACGTGGTGACGATGAGTTTCAGCTTCGGCAGCGCCTCGATGATCCTGCGCGGCAGCGGCGTGCGTTCACGCATTACGCAGACGATCTCGAAGTCCTTCAGCGTCGCGATGACCGCGTCGGCGTTGCCGATCGGCTCGTTGAACACCGTGACGTCGACGTCTGGCTTCAGCACCGACCAGTCGGCCATTTTAAGAGCGACGTTCTGATAATCGTCGAGCACGGCGCAACGTAGGGGCATCTTCGTCATCCGATCGAAATTGGCGGGGTGCGCCCGGCCGGCCGGCCGAGGCTAGATCACGTGCATGATTTTGGATCGAAATCGATCCAAAATCATGAACGTGATCGATTCTCATAACTTGGAGCGGGATGCGGGCGGAAAACCGCTCCACACTTTTCCTCATCCCGCTCCAGCCGTCACCATCGCACCGGGAAGGGCGCGGGGCAAACCCCCGCGGCCCCTTCGCTCGTTCAGTTCGCCGCGAGGCTGTCGGCGAGAACGCGCACCACGTGCACGGCGTCGCGTCCCGTTCCGTCGTGGATCTGATGGCGGCAGGACGTGCCGTCGGCAACGATGATCGCATCGTCATTCGCCTTGCGCACGGCGGGCAGGAGCGAGAGCTCCGCCATGGCCTGCGAGACGTCGATGGTGTCGGCGGCATAGCCGAAGGCGCCGGCCATGCCGCAGCAACTCGACTCGATGGTCTCGACCGCGAGATCGGGCACCAGCTTCAGGACTTTCTCCACCGCCTCCATGGCGGCGAAGGCCTTCTGATGGCAGTGGCCGTGCAGCAAAGCGCGCTTTGGCATGGCGCGCAGCGGCAGATCGAGTTTCTTCTCCGCCGCTTCCCGCGCGAGGAATTCCTCGACCAGCATGGTTTGCGCGCTCGCCGCCTTCACGACGCCGGTGCGCAGCATCGCCGGAATTTCGTCGCGGAAGGTGAAGAGACAGCTCGGCTCGAGGCCGAGAACAGGGACGCCGCGCTCCAGATGCGGGGCAAGCGCGGCAAGGGTTCGCTCCGCCTCGCGCCTCGCTTCGTCGACGCGCCCGACCGAGAGGAACGTGCGGCCGCAGCAGAGCGGGCGCGGGATGCCGTCGTTCGGCGTTGCGACCGTGGTGCGGTAGCCGCCGGCATCCAGCACCGCCAGCGTGGCGCGCAGGTTCTCCGGTTCGAAATAGCGGTTGAAGGTGTCGGCGAAGAGAATGACGTCCCGGCCGCTCTCGCCACTTGCTCTGGGCGCTCGCTCGCCCTCAGGGGAGGAGGTGAAGGAGGAAGCCTCCTCGTCGCGAAACCAGTCCCGCCGCCATTTCGGCAAAGTGCGGCGGGCGCTGAACCCCGCAAGAGTTTCCGACAGCGCGGCCCCGCCCGGAAGGGCGTCACGCAGGTTCATCAGCCACGGAAGGCGTGCCGCGAACGGCGCGTAGCGAGGAAGCCAGCCTATGATTCGATCGCGCAGCGACAGCCCGTGCGCCTGCGCGCGCGCGGCTTGCACCTCGATCTTCATGCGCGCCATGTCGACGCCGGTCGGGCATTCGCGCCGGCAGGCCTTGCAGGAGACGCAGAGCTTCAACGTGTCCGCGATGGCGTCGGAAGCGAGCGCGTCGGGGCCAAGTTGGCCGGAGATGGCGAGGCGCAGCGTATTGGCGCGCCCGCGCGTCACGTCGCGCTCGTTGCGCGTCGCACGGTAGGACGGACACATGACGCCACCGGCGAGCTTGCGGCAGGCGCCGTTGTTGTTGCACATCTCGACGGCGCCCTGGAAGCCGCCGCCGGCGCCGGGATAGGCCGACCAGTCGAGCGCCGGCGTCATCGGCGCCGGGCGATAGTGCGGGCCATAGCGGAAGTTGGTGCGATCGTCGAACTTCGGCGCGCGTACGATCTTGCCGGGATTGAGCGTATGCGCGGGATCGAGACGATCCTTCACCTCCTCGAAGGCGCGCACGAGCTTCGAACCGAACATCGTCTCGTGAAACTCGGAACGGACGAGCCCGTCGCCATGTTCGCCGGAGTGCGAGCCCTTGTATTCGCGCACCATGGCGAAGGCTTCCTCGGCGATGGCGCGCATCGCCTTCACGTCCTGGTCGAGCCGCAGGTTGAGCACCGGCCGCACATGCAGGCAGCCGACGGAAGCGTGCGCGTACCAGGTGCCGCGCGTGCCGTGCTTCTCGAAAATGTCGGTGAGGCGCGCGGTATAGTCCGCCAGGTGCTCGAGCGGCACGGCACAATCCTCGACGAAGGAGATCGGCTTTCGCGCTTCCTTCATCGACATCATGATGTTGAGGCCGGAGGTGCGGATATCGGCGATCGCCGTCTGCAGCGCCGGGTCGAGCACGTCGACCACGCCGCCGAAATGCGCACCGCTCTTATCCCAGCCGAAGCCGAGATCGCTCATCGTGTCGTGCAGGCCGGCGAGCTTGCGGACGTTCTCCGTCTCGCCGTCGTCGAACTCGACGAGCAGGAGCGCGGCCGGCGCGCCGCGCACGAATTTCTCCAGGGTCGGACGGAACATCGCGATCTCGCCGGCGAGCGCGATCATCGTCGCGTCGACAAGCTCGACCGCGATAGGGTTGAGCTTCACCAAATGCTGCGCGGCGTCCATCGCTTCATGGAAGCCGCCGAAATGGCAAACGCCGAGTGCGCGTTTGCCGAGCACCGGCCAGAGCTTCAGCTCGATGCGTTTGGAGAAGGCGAGAGTGCCCTCCGACCCGACGAGGATGTGAGCAAGATTGACTTCGTTGCGGCCGGGCACGAGCGCGTCGAGATTGTAACCGCCGACGCGGCGCTGCACTTTCGGGTAGCGGGCGGCGATCTCGTCCTTCTCGCGCGCGGCGATGCCGAGCAGGTCAGCGGCGAGCGGCAAGAGCGGCGATTGCGCCGGAAGGTCGGAAAGGTCCGGCGCGACCCGACCGAAATGCGCGGCCGTTCCGTCGGCGAGCATCGCGTCGATCGATAGCGTGTTGTCGCGCATCGTGCCGTAGCGCAACGAGCGGCCGCCGCAGGAGTTGTTTGCCGCCATTCCACCGATCGTCGCGCGCGACGCGGTCGAAACATCGACCGGATACCAGAGCCCGTGGCCTTTGAGTGCGCGGTTAAGCTCGTCGAGAACGATGCCCGGCTCGACCACGCAGCGGCGCCCGGCGACGTCGAGGTCGACGATCTTGTTGAGATGCTTGCTGCAGTCGATGACCAGCCCGCGGTTCATGGTCTGGCCGCTCTGCGAGGTGCCGCCGCCGCGCGCGAGCACGCTCACGCCTGCGTCGCGCGCGAGAGCGATCGCGCGCTCCGCCTCGGCGATGCTGCGCGGCACCACGACGCCTGCCGGCATCATCTGATAATGCGACGCGTCGGTGGCGTAGCGGCCACGGCTCGCGGCGTCGAAGAGGACCTCGCCGGATATCTCCGCGCGCAGGCGGCGTTCGAGGGCTGAAGACTGTTGCGTCACAATTGCCAAAATGGTTCGGGGAAGCGGCGTGCCGCGCGGAGCTTGACTGTATCATGCATCCGGCCTTCATAACCGCAATGCACTCCCAGGAGGACCAAGTCGTGTCCCAGAATTCCTCACGCGTCGCCGGCCGCCATTTCCTCAATATCCCGGGCCCGACGCCCGTACCGGACCGCATCCTGCGCGCCATGGACATGCCGGTGCTCGACCATCGCGGACCCGAATTCGCCCGCCTCGGCAAGCGCGTGCTGGAAGGCATGAAGACGATCTTCAAGTGCGCCGGCCCGGTGATCATCTATCCGGCGTCGGGGACCGGCGCGTGGGAGGCGGCGCTGACCAACACGCTCTCGCCCGGCGACAAGGTATTGATGGTCGAAACCGGCCACTTCGCGACCTTATGGAAGAACATGGCGCTCAAGCTCGGGCTGGAGCCGGAATTCATCGCCACCGATTGGCGCACCGGCGCCGACCCGAAGCTGATCGAGGCGCGGCTGGGCGAGGACAAGGATCACGCGATCAAGGCGGTCTGCGTCGTGCATAACGAAACCTCGACCGGGTGCGTCACCCATGTCGGCGAGGTGCGCAAGGCGATCGACGCGGCCCAGCATCCGGCGATGCTGCTTGCGGACACGATTTCCTCGCTGGGCTCGATCGACTACCGCCACGACGAATGGGGTGTCGACGTCACCGTCGGCGGCTCGCAGAAGGGCTTGATGCTGCCGCCCGGGCTTTCGTTCAACGCACTGTCCGACAAGGCGATCGCCGCCGCCAAGAACGCGAGGCTGCCGAAGTCGTTCTGGGGCTGGGAGGAGATGATCGCCAACAACAAGAACGGCTTCTTCCCCTACACGCCGGCGACCAACATGCTCTATGCGCTCGCCGAGGCGATCGACATGCTGCACGAAGAGGGACTCGAGAACGTCTTCGCCCGTCACGACCGGCATGCCGAGGCGACGCGGCGCGCCGCGAAGGCGTGGGGCCTGGAGATCTGGTGCCGCGAGCCGCGCGACTACTCCTCGTCGCTCACGACGCTGCTGCTGCCCGCGGGGCATGACGCGGACGCGTTGCGCAAGACCGCGCTCGCGCATTTCGACGTGTCGCTCGGCACCGGGCTGTCAAAGCTGGCGGGCAAGGTGTTCCGCATCGGCCATCTCGGCGATACCAACGACCTGACGATCATCGGCGCCCTCGCCGGGGTCGAGATGGGGCTGGGGCTCGCCGGCGTGCCGCATAAGAAGGGAGGCGTCCAGGCGGCGATGGATTTCTTCGCCGCGGAGGCCAAGGCCAATACGCGGGCAGGAGCTTGACGCGGCCGGTCAGAGGCTCACGCCCCACAGGACAGCTAGCACAAGAGCGGCCAACACCGTGCTGACCGCGAGTACAGCGAGGACGGGGCGTCCGAGGAAGCCTTGCCGGGCTTCCACGCCCGACTGGACGACTTTGCCGTCGGCGCGTTTTTCCATTCCATCACCTCCGTCGTCTTGATTGCTCTTTAACAACCCGGGACGACGGAGGCGGGTTCCGGCGCGAGCCGGAATGACTTCGAAATTCAACTTGCCAGAGCGTTTTTGCTTTTTAGTAGCAGGGGACGGGCCGCATTCGTCCGTAAGGATCGCGTGCGTAGCATGGCTCTCCCGGCGGAGGCGGTGGGGGCGCCGAAGCTTCGGCCGCGCCGCCGACTGCGGCGCCGACCAAGCCTCCGGCAATGGCGCCGCCGGCGCTGCGTGTCGCAAGTCCGCCGATGGCGGCGCCGGTTGCGCCACCCAGCAGCATGCCGTTCACCGGCGGCGGCTCGCGCGCCGTGCCGGCACATCCGGCCAGCAGCAGGGCAAGCGCGGCGAATGTCGCGATCCTTGGCATCGTGGCCTTGGGCGTCGTGGCCTTGGGCGTCGTGGCCTTGGCTTCGAGCATGAGTTCCCCTCGTAGCGGCGCGGCGTGCGCCTGCGCGCACAAAGCACCGGAAAATGACGGCAACAAGGAGCTCACATCCACCCCGCGACCGGAATTCACAGCCTGTTCGGGGGAGCCCGCGCCGCGGAGAATTGCGTGCCCGAGGTGGCCGTCAGTTGCTGTCGGCCAGCACCGCGCGGGTCGTGTGGTCCGGCCCGAAATCCTCGGCGCCTTCGATCTGCATCAATTCGGCCAGCCGCCCGCGCGCCCGGTTGACGCGGCTCTTGATGGTGCCGACCGCGCAGCCACAGATTTCCGCCGCCTCTTCGTAGGAAAAGCCGGACGCCCCAACCAGGATCAGCGCCTCACGCTGGTCAGGCGGCAGTTTTCCGAGCGCGACGCGAAATTCCTCGAACTCGACGCGGCCGACCTGTTCCGGGTGCGACTTCAGGGAGTCGGCGTAGCTACCGTCGGTATCCTCGACCTCGCGCCGGCGCTTGCGGTACTCGGACCGGAAAAGATTGCGCAGGATAGTAAACAGCCACGCCGACATATTGGTGCCGGGCTGGAAGGAATGGATGTTGGCGAGCGCACGCAACATCGTCTCCTGCACGAGATCGTCCGCGCGATCCACGTTCCCGCTCAGCGAGATCGCGAAGGCGCGAAGGCTCGGCACGGCGGCCAGAACCGCATCGCGAACTGATGGGTCCAGCTTCATTAACGGCGCTCTCCATCGTCCTTGTCTTCCAAGCGGCGCAAGAGGTCGACGAACCGGTCCGGGACGCCCTGATCAAGCACGCCGTCGTAGAGGGCACGGAGTTGCTCGCCTATTTTGGATTGGATTTCTCGTCCGAGACTGGCTTCGTTTTGCACTGACCCAATTTCTGTTTTAGTCATCGATGTTCCACGTCGGACGGGCCTTTTATTCATCGCAATCCACCCCATCTCCCGCTGGACGCTACCCCGCGGGACCCCTCGCCTAGCTGGTACAAACGCCTTGTTTAGCGCTTAGTTCCTCGGATGGAACCTCTATTTCGCTAAAATGTTATAAGGAAAGCACAGGGAGCCAAATACGTGTCCGCAGCGCAAGCCGTCGCCCAGCACCTTCCGTTTCTTCGCCGTTATGCCCGCGCACTCAGTGGGAGCCAAAGTTCCGGTGACGCCTATGTTTCCGCGACCCTCGAGGGGGTGATCGCCGACCCGAAGGCGCTTGACGATCCGGCCGGGGCCCGGGTGGCCCTCTACCGCATCTTCACGTCGATCTGGAATTCGGTTTCGGTCAACGATTCGGCCGAGGCGGTGGACGCCGGCCTTCCCGCCGAACAGCGGCTCGGGCAGATTACGCCGCGGCCGCGCCAGGCCTTTTTGCTCGTTTCGCTCGAGGGCTTTTCGGAATCCGACGCGGCGAACATTCTCGGCACCGATATCGGCGGCGTCCGCCAACTCGTCGAAGAGGCGGGCCGCGAACTGGCGGCCGAAATTGCGACCGATGTCCTGATCATCGAAGACGAAACCTTCATCGCGATGGATCTCGAGGGGCTTGTGCAAAGCCTCGGCCATCGTGTCATCGGCGTCGCGCGGACGCATAGGGAGGCGCTGGCGCTGGGCAAGACCTCGCGTCCGGGCCTCATCCTGGCCGATATCCAACTGGCGGATGGAAGCTCCGGGCTCGACGCCGTCAACGACCTTCTGCGCACATTCGAGGTGCCGGTGATCTTCATCACCGCTTATCCGGAACGCTTCCTGACGGGCGAGCGGCCGGAGCCGGCGTTCCTGATCGCAAAGCCGTTCCAGCCGGCGACCGTCTCCGCCGTCATCAGCCAAGCTTTGTTCTTCGTGCGCAACGCCAAGCGCACGGTGCAGCACCGCGCCGCCGGCTAGGGTCTTATTCGACCGCGGTAACTGGAACCGCGCTGCGTATTGGTTTGATCCCGATTTCCGAAGGCCGGTTTCGGGGATCGAGTTTAATAAATTTGAGCGGGATGCGGGCGGAAAACCGTTCCACACTTTTCCGCACTCCGCTCTAGCCTTCCGCGGCACGCGTCTCGTCGTTGCCCGACGCTTCGGCTTCCGCCGGTGCGCGACGTTTGCGTCGGGGCGCGCGCGGCTTTTCACGCAAACTCTGCGCCAGTGTGTAACCGAGGTCGATCGCTTCTGCGATCAACTCGGTACGCTCACCGCGCCGATCCGCCTCGTCCTTTTCTCGTTCCCGTTCCGCCGCGGGCTTGCGCTCGGCAAGCGCGAGAACGACGAACGCGATGACGATGACGAGAATGAATGCGCCCGCGATGGCGGCATGCGCGCCCGCCGGCCCGAACATTGGCTCCAGCGCATAGCGTGCGGCGGCCACACCCTCGATCAATGCGGCGATCGAGCAGACCAATGCAATGGCGCCGACGATCACGCGCCGGCGCCACTTGCGAAAGACCTGATCGATAAACGCTATGGGAAGTTCGGTCAGCCGCATGATGGGCTGAGCTTAGCGTCTTCGTGCGGGCGAGGCATCCCTTGTCGATCCTGCAATTCCGGCGAGAAAGCCCAAGCCGAGCGCAAGCGCCACCGTCATGAACGGGCGGCGTTCGACCTCCTCGCTGACGCGGCGCAGCGCGGACGTGCCGAGCTTTGCGACACCGGTCACCGTGTCGCTGCGGTCGCGGACGCGATGTGCGAAATCACTCAGGCCGTCCGCGACCATCGTGCCGACCTGGTCGGTGGCGCGGGACACGAACTGGTTGACCTGGCCGGACGCGGCGGAAACCGAGCGCCGGATCGAGGAATCGCTGGTGAGATTGGCGATGCGCGCCTCAAGCGTCCGGATCATCTCTTCCAGATGGCTGATTTCGGTGGGTTGGGCGCGACGTTTGGTGCGGCGCTTGGCCGGCGCGCGGCGGCGCTTCGTGGCAGGGGACGCGGCGGTACGTTCAACCTGGGACATGAAAACCCTCTGTGCTCGCGCGGCCTTCCGCGCTCGGTCAGTGGCCTAACCCGCTTCCCCGCAAATGGTTTCGCGCATTGAAAAATTTGCCGCGGGCGTCCATCTATCAGCCGGGCAGGCGCTCGTTTTCCCCGTTTCCTCCCGTCGGAGCGGATTTGAAATCGGCTGGCGAAACGCAAGAAGGCGTAGCCGGCCCTGAGCCAACTACGCCAACTTGACCGGCCGAGCACGAGGGGAGGGGGTGGTGGCCGGTTGTAGGGTCAATTCATGTGGGTGTTCCCGGTTCCTGGGCGGGACATAAAAATTAGGGTATTCCCATTCAGAAGCAGAACGTGGCGCGAACTATTTGCCGACGCGCCGTGTTGGTCGGTGGCGAATGATATCTCGCGCCGACGTCCCACGGCGAGGCTCTGTCTTTCGTCGCAATGACGCTATCGTTCCAACGGGATTATCCCAGCCGGCCATGTCCACATCCCCCACGCCTCAGGATCTCAAGCAAGCCAACGAGCGGTTGAGCCGCGAGGTCGCCGCGCATGAGGCCACCTTGCGCGAGCTGGAAGCGGTTCGGCGCGATCTCGAACTGCGGGTGAGCGAACGCACGAAAGAACTGAGCCTCGTCAAGGCGCGGTTCGAGACGGCGCTTCGCGGCGCCAAGGTGCATGTGTTCTCGCAGGATCGCGATCTTCGTTACACCTGGGCCTATGCGCCGCATGGCGTCGAAACCGGCGACGATATGGTCGGACTGACCGACGAGGAACTGCTTCCGGAGGTCGATCGTGAATCCGTGATCGCGATCAAGCGCTCGGTGCTCGAAACGGGAAAGCCGTCGAGCTGCGAGGTCTCTTATCCGCTACCGCAAGGCCGTGCGCTGGTTTCCCTTCACATCGATCCGACCTACGGCGTGGACGGCACGGTCGATGGCATCATGTGCGCGGCCATCGACATCTCGCGCACGCGGTCGCTCGAGACCGAGCAGCGGCGGCTCGCGGAGGAATTGGGGGCTGCTCTGCAGCGTTACGACACGGCGCTGCGTGGTGCGAAAGTCATTGTGTTCACGCACGACAAGGACATGCGCTACACATCGATCAGCAACAATTTTCTCGGCCGCTCGATCGATGATATCGTTGGACGGTCCGACCGCGAGATTCTTCCGGCCTCGAACCTGGCGGCGATCGCCGCGCTCAAGCAGAGCGCGTTCGATACGGGTGAGGCGAAGGACGGCGAGTTTCATCTGAAAAACGGCGGGACCGACCTCTGGTTCGACCTTCACGTCGAACCGTTGCGCGATCTCATCGGGCGGATCGTCGGATTGACCGGGGCAGCCGTCGATATCACCGATCGCAAGGAGGGCGAGGCGCATCTGCGCATGCTGATGCGGGAACTCACGCATCGCTCGAAAAACCTGCTCGCCGTCATCCAGGCGATGGCGCGGCAGACAGCGCGCCACACGGGAACGATCGAAAGCTTTCTCGATCAGTTCGGGGCGCGGTTGCAGGCGCTGGCGATGTCGCACGATCTGCTGGTCGAGGAAAGCTGGCATGGGGCCTCGCTCGGCGAACTCGTGCGCTCGCAACTGGGGCATCATCTCGACGGCGCGGCGACGCAGATCTCGATCAAGGGGCCTCCGGTCCTGCTCAAACCCGAGGCGGCGCAGGGCCTCGGATTGGCGCTGCATGAGCTTGCGACCAACGCGCTCAAATACGGGGCTCTCTCCACGCCGGAGGGCAAAGTCTCGATCTCATGGCGGCGCATGAAGGCTTCCGACGGTCACGGCGTCGAAGTCATCTGGAAAGAGAGCCTCGGACCGAAGGTGGCGGAGCCCGCGCAGCGCGGTTTCGGCAGTCTGGTAATCGAGAGGCATCTGGCCCGGTCGCTGGATTCGGAGGTTGCTTTGTCCTTCGAGCCCGAAGGCGTGAGGTGCCGCATCATAATACCGATTACGCAATTTCTTGCCGGCCGCTAGCGATTAGGAACCTCTCAGGGAACCAGCGCGGCGCAAGGGCGTTATCCGGCCAATCCAGTTCTTCCTGTCGGCGCTTGGCGACCGACCAAATGCGTAGGGGAGGCTCCCGTGCGTATCACGACTTATTGTGCCTTGGGCGGCGCGCTCGTCCTTTCGCTTGGTCTTATCGCGGCCGGATCGACCACGACGCTCGCCAGCAGGCTGGCCGGCTTCTCCGCGAGCCCGCAGCGGGTGGTCGTTGACCGTACCAACAAAGGCGATCGGCTTGCCGTGACGGCGACAATCGTGCCCAAATCGAGCCAATCCAAATCCATCCAGCCCACGGCGAGCAACACCATGTCGGCACGGCCGCGCAAGCTGCTCGATGGCTGCGACCCGTTGGTGAGTCCCCTGGCAGGCGCCGCAACGGCGGGTTTAACGGGGCGCTGCATGTCGTAAAGACGGCTGTGGAGCGTCGGATGGCTTAAAACGCCGGGCTTGGCCCGGCGTTTTCGCGTTTATCGGCTGCAGGCTGCGCATGCGGAATTAGGCTTCGACAGGCGCGCGCCGGTGCGCAATATACGGCCGGTGCGCCGGCGTCCGGCCGGGCGAGAAAGGATGTTTCGATGGAAGGCTCACGCGCGGCGGCGCATTCTGTCCAGGTCGAGCTCGGCCCTGATTTTCCTGAGCTGCGCGATGCCGTTCAGCGCGTGTGCGACGGTTTCCCCGGTGAATACTGGCGCAAGAAGGACGAGGCGCAGGAGTATCCGAAGGAGTTCGTTCAGGCGCTGACCGAAAACGGTTTTCTCGGCGCGCTCATTCCGGAAGAGTACGACGGCTCGGGTTTGCCGCTGCGCGCGGCCGCCGTGATCCTGGAAACGATCAACGCCAGCGGCTGCAATGGCGGCGCCGCGCATGCTCAGATGTACATCATGGGCACGCTGCTGCGGCACGGAAACGCCGAGCAGAAGCGCAAGTATCTTCCGGGGATCGCCAGGGGCGAGTTGCGATTGCAAGCCTTCGGCGTCACCGAGCCGACGACGGGGTCCGACACCACGAAGTTGAAGACGCGGGCGGAGAAGAAAGGCAACGACCGCTATGTCGTCACCGGGCAGAAGGTGTGGACCTCGCGCGCGCTCTATTCCGACCTGATGCTTCTGCTGGCGCGGACAACGCCGGTCGACCAGGTCAAAAAACGAACCGATGGCCTGTCGGTCTTCATCGTCGACCTCAACGCAAGCCGCGGCAAGGGGCTCGACATCAAGCCGCTCAAGGCGATGATCAACCACAATGCCACCGAGATCTTCATGGACGGGCTGGAGGTTCCGGCCGAGAACCTGATCGGCGAGGAGGGCAAGGGCTTCCGCTACATCCTCGACGGCATGAACGCCGAGCGCATCCTCATCGGCGCCGAATCCATTGGGGACGGGCGCTGGCTGCTCAAGAAGGCCGTCGAGTATGCCAACGATCGGCGCGTTTTCGACCGTCCGATCGGGCAGAATCAGGGCGTTCAGTTCCCACTGGCGCATGCCTATGCGCAGCTCGAAGCCGCCGACATGATGGTGCGGCGCGCGGCAGCGCTATTTACGGCGGGCCAGGATTGCGGCGCCGACGCCAACATCGCCAAGCTGCTGGCGTCGGAAGCCGCCTGGAATGCGGCCGAAGCCACGCTGCAGACTTATGGCGGGTTCGGATTCGCTAAGGAATACGACATCGAGCGCAAGTGGCGCGAGACCCGCCTTTACCGCACGGCGCCGATTTCCAGCAACATGATCCTGGCCTACGTCGCTCAGCACGTTCTTGGCCTTCCGCGATCATATTGACGCCTTTTCCGCCGGGTTCTTGACTCGCGTCGCACGCGTATGAGAGCGCGTGCCCAACGGGGAGTCAGACCGATTCGATTTTCATCCTCTTGGTTGATCCAGGGATTTGCCGGCGCCGTTTTGGCGCTGACGCTTGCGTTCGCCCCGATCGCGGCCGCCGAGAACGCCCCAGCGCCAACAGCTCCGGCGGCGAAGACGGGCGAGACAACCTCGCCGGCGTCATCGGCTTCGGAGAGCGACCCGGCGTCCGCCGCCGACGTGCCGCGCGTCCTGTCCAGGCTGGAGCCGCTGAAGCGCGCGCTGGACGAGGTCCAGGACACGTTGCGCGACGGCAACCCCTCGGCCGACACGCTTTCCAAGCTGCGCCAGACGACGGTCACGACGGCGGAAGGGTTGGCCGAGCGGATCGCGCAGTTGGAGCCGCGCGTCGCTGAAGCGGAAGCCCGGCTTAAGCAGCTAGGACCGGCGCCGGCCAAGGATGCTCCGGCCGAGGCGCCGACCGTGGCCGCGGAACGCGAACAGCTCACGCGCCTTGTCAGCAACCTGGACGGTGCGCTGAAGCAGATGAAGCTTCTCTCGGTGCGAGCCGAACAACTCGGGCAACGCGTCACCGACCGCCGTCAGGCCATGTATGCGCGCGAGCTTTTCGAGCGCAGCCCGAGCGTCCTCGATCCGTCACTTTGGATCGCGGCCGCGCGCGCCATTCCGGTTGAGGCCGCCAGCATCGGCGAGCGCCTCTCATCCTGGGCGGGCGACCTCGGGCTTGGCGGCGGCCTCAAGCTTGCGGCGGCGCTGCTGCTCATCGTCGCCCTCGTCGTGCTGGCGGCGGGAATCACGCGGCGATGGCTTCCTCGCCTCGACGTCGAGCCCCGCTCCGATTCACGGTTCGCGCGGGCCCGCACCGGCTTTGCCATTTTCGTTTGGCTCGCCGTACGCGCGCCCCTCGTGGTCGGCGCCGCCATCCTGATCCTGGAAGGGTTCGATCTTCTCAACTACGGGCTGGACACCATCGCGCGCGGCGTCCTCGCCGCGACCGTTGCCGCTGCTTTCGGCCGCGGCGTCGCGCGCGGGATGTTGGCGCCGGACAAGCCGGAACGCCGTCTGATCGCGATCGACGACCGGACGGCGCTGTGCTTCCACGATCATCTCGTTTGGACGGCCCGCGTCCTCGGCGCCATCATTATCGTGCAGGTCATTCATCGCGCCGTCTTCGCGCCGCTGGTTTTGTCGTCGGCGACCAGCGCGATCTTCGGCTTGGCCGTATCCGCCCTTCTCCTGCGCCTGATCACGCGCCTGCGCCGCGCCGAGGAAGCGGCGGGCGACGGCGCGTTCCGGGCGCCCTGGGTGAGGCCGATCGCCTGGGTTCTGATCGGCGTCATCATGGTCAGCTTGATCGCCGGCTATGCGCGCTTCGCCAGCTTTGTCGCGCTGCGGGCCGTAGTGGCCGGCGCCGCGCTCGCCGCGCTCTATCTGCTGCTCGTCATCACCGATGCGATCTTCACGGAAATGCTGCGCGGCGACACGAAGCGCGGACGAGCGATCGCCGCCAACCTTGGCGTCGCGCCGCGCAATCTCGAACTCGTCGGCACGCTGATTTCCGCCGCCGTGCGCGTGCTGCTCATCCTGTTTGCGCTGATCCTCATCGTCGGGCCGTGGGAAGCGTCGACGGCGGGGCTGTTCGAGTCGATCCAAAGCCTGCCGCTCGGGTTCCGGGTCGGCGAGGTGTACATCTCGTTTCGCTCCATCCTGGCGGCCGCGGCAATGCTGGTCGTCGGCCTGCTGTTGACGCGGATCGCGCAGCGCTGGCTGCAAAGCCAGTTCCTTCCGCGCACGGCGATCGAGCCGAGCCTGCAGCTCTCCATCGGCACGATCTTCGGCTATGTCGGCGTCATCACCGCGATATCGCTGGCGCTCGGCGGGCTCGGCATCGACTTGCAGAAGATCGCGATCGTCGCCGGCGCGCTTTCGGTCGGCATCGGCTTCGGCTTGCAGTCGATCGTCTCGAACTTCGTCTCAGGCTTGATCCTGCTGGCGGAGCGCCCGATCCGGGTTGGCGATCAGGTGGTGGTCAAGGGAGCGTCCGGCTGGGTGCGCCGGGTGCGCGTGCGCGCCACCGAGATCGAGACCTACGATCGCGCGACGGTCATCATTCCGAACTCGGAGTTCATCACGGGACCGGTGATGAACTGGACGCACGCCAATACGATGGGCCAATTCATCGTGAAGGTTGGCGTCGCGTATGAGTCCGATCCGGTCAAGGTTCGCGATCTGCTGCTGGCGATCGCGGCGGACCATCCGAAGGTGCTGCGCACGCCGGGGCCGTGGGCACAACTCGCCAACCTCGGAGACAGCGCGCTCGAGTTCGAGATGGGCTGCGTGGTTGCCGCCGTCGGCGACCGGGGCGCGGTCAAGAGCGACCTGCATTTCGAAATCCTGAAGCGCTTCAAGGAGAACGGGATCGAGATCCCGTATCCGCAGCGGGAGCTGCGCATCCGGCAGGCCGAGGTCCCCGCGCCGGGCAATGCTCCGGGGGACGGCGTCGTTTTTGCCCCGCAGCGGCCGCAATCTTAACGGAAAGGCTACAAACGTCGCGATACTCGTCTGACGTTTTGCTCCGCGAGAAGCCGTTCCATGTCCCGCTACGCTTCCGTTCTGTTCGGCCGGCTCGTTTGCGGCAGCGCCTTTCTGGGGGTGGTGTCGCTCGCCGCCTGCATCGGCGTTACCGACAAGGAGCCGCCCTCGGGCCAGCCGAGCTTTTACCAGAGCATGGCCTCGGCCAATGTGAACCTCGACACCAGCGCCGCGCAGTCGATGATCTCCGGCTACCGGCGCAATAACGGGCTCACCGCCGTCGCGCTCGACCCGGCGCTCACCAGGATGGCGGAAGAGCAGGCGCGCGCCATGGCCGCCCGCAACAAGCTCGACCACAATGTCGGACGCAGCTTCGACGCGCGGCTGCGCAGCTCCGGCTTCGATGCCAAGTTCGCGGTCGAGAACATCGGTGCGGGCTACCACACCTTGGCGGAAGCGTTCTCCGGCTGGCGCGATTCGCCGCCGCACCGCGCCAACATGCTCCGCAGCGGCGCGACCAGGATGGGCATCGCGGCGGTTTATGCGCCGCATTCGAAGTACAAGGTATTCTGGGCGCTGGTTCTCGCCGCGCCGGACGATCGCAAGGGGTCGTAGGACGCCGGACGGAAGCCCGCCCTGCCGGGCTTGACGCCGGCAGTCCATCCCTCTTTTCGAAGAAAGATGGATGCGCGGGTCGAGCCCGCGCGTGACGGAGGATCACTCCGTCAGCGTGAATTGCAGCAGCAGCGTGCGCTGGATCAGCGAGAAATTGTCGTCGGAGATCAGCGTCAGCACGGTTTCGCCTTCGGGCGAGCGGTGTGCCGAGAGCCCTTCCATGTTGTCGATCTGAAAGCCCATGTCGGCGGTGACCAGGATCGTGCCGTCGAGCACCGCGCCGGGCTTCACCGCCGATAGCGGAACGCGGCGCATCCGCATCGCGACGCCTCGCAGGAACGAGAAGAAGCGCTCGAGAATGATGAGGTCGCCGTCGGGCGTGATCGCAGCGTCGGTGACATCGAAATCATCACGCCGCTTGAGCGAGAACGCGCCCGGCGTCGCGCCGCCGATCAGCCAGCCGCGGATATTGCCGTCGCTGTCGAGGCCCCGTTCGGAAATCGCGATCAGCGTGCCCGCATGCGGCATGCCCTTGGGCACGGCCGCGAGCGCCTCGATGCCCTTGTTGCGCGGCAGGGAGCGGATCGCCTGCGGGATACGCAGCGGCTGCGCCCGCGCGGCGAGACCGTGTCTTCCGTAATCGAATTTGACGATGCGGTGGACGCGCTCGATGCCGACATAGAGCGTGCCGCCATCGCGCGCCAGCGATTCCGTGTCGAACCATCCGCGCGCCGCCAGCGTGCGCCCGTCCGGGCCGAGCATCGGCGCCATCTCGGCATCGGCGATCCCGACGGGCGTGCCGTCTCGATAGACGATGCGGCCGCGCAGCCAGTCGGCCTTGTCGCTCACGGCGATGAAATGTTCGCCGTCCGGGTCGAGCCGAAGGCCGGAAAAGCCGCCGAACGCCGGATAGGATGAACTGAGCGAAAGGCCGCCGCGAAAGCGCAGCGGCCCGAATTGGCGACGGTCGGCACGCCGCGGCTCGAAGGCGGCGATGGGCTTCGCCGTTATCTCGATTTTCGCCGGTGCTTCGGCTTCGCCGGCCCTTTGCGCCGAAGCCGCAGGCGCAAGAAGCGCGACGGCGACGAGAAGAACCGCCGCAGCCGACCTTCGCGGACGCATGTCAGTGGCGGCGCGAGCGCGGCGGGATGGCTTCGGCGATCGCGTGCTCGTCGAACAGCTCGGCGAGCTTGTCGGTCATCGCGCCGCCAAGCTCCTCCGCGTCGACGATGGTAACGGCGCGGCGGTAGTAGCGGGTGACGTCGTGGCCGATGCCGATCGCGATCAGCTCGACGGGGGAACGCGTCTCGATTTCCTCGATGATCCAGCGCAGGTGCCGCTCCAGATAATTGCCGGGATTGACCGAAAGCGTGGA
Source organism: Variibacter sp. (assembly GCA_039808325.1). Lineage (GTDB taxonomy): Bacteria > Pseudomonadota > Alphaproteobacteria > Rhizobiales > Xanthobacteraceae > JAFKKS01. The sequence continues at coordinate 21,791 of JBDHSU010000031.1, forward strand.
GTCGTCGACCGGCGCGCCGTCCGAGATCATCATCAGGATCTTGCGCTGCTCCGAGCGCGCCAGCAGGCGCTTGTGCGCCCAGTCCAACGCCTCGCCGTCGATGTTCTCTTTCAGCAGCCCCTCGCGCATCATCAAGCCGAGGTTCTTGCGCGCGCGCCGCCATGGCGCGTCCGCGGACTTGTAGATGATGTGACGCAGATCGTTGAGGCGGCCGGGGTTCGCCGGCTTGCCGGCGGAAAGCCAGGCCTCGCGCGACTGCCCGCCCTTCCAGGCGCGCGTCGTGAAGCCGAGGATCTCCACCTTCACGCCGCAACGCTCCAGCGTGCGCGCGAGAATGTCGGCGCAAGTCGCCGCGACCGTGATCGGGCGGCCGCGCATCGAGCCGGAATTGTCGAGCAGCAGCGTGACGACGGTGTCGCGGAAATTGGTGTCGCGTTCATGCTTGAACGAGAGCGGATGCATCGGGTCGATGATCACGCGCACCAGCCGCGCCGGGTCGAGCTGGCCTTCCTCCAGGTCGAACTCCCAGGAGCGGTTCTGTTGCGCCATCAGGCGGCGCTGCAGCCGGTTGGCGAGGCGCGCGACGACGCCCTGCAAGTGCGAAAGCTGCTTGTCGAGATAGCCGCGCAGGCGGTCGAGTTCTTCCGGGTCGCACAGATCCTCGGCGCCGATCGTCTCGTCGAAGCGCGTTACGTAGGGCTTATAGTCAGGGCCGCGCGGCTCGTTCAGGCCGTGGCGCGGCCGCCACGGCTCGCCGGCCGTTTCCGCGTCGCCGAGGTCGGCGTCGTCGGGCATGTCGGCGTCCTCGGCGTCGGCGCCTTCGGTCGCGCCGTCCGCCATCTCTTCCGAGGACATTTCGGCCTGTTCCATGGATGCGCCCTCGGCATCCTCGGTGTCCTGCGCCTCGCCGTCGTCGCCGCCTTGCTCCTGCTCGCCTTCGCCGCTCTCCTCGTCGTCTTCCTGTTCGTCGTCGGAATCGCGGCCGCGGTCGTCGCCCATTTCAAGCGAGTCGAGAAGATCGTGGATGGCGTCGCCGAATTGCCGCTGGTTCTCCAGCACGCGGTCGAGCCGGTCGAGCTCGGCGCCGGCGCGCTCCTCGATCCAGGGGCGCCAGAGTTCGACGAGTTTCTTCGCGGCCGCCGGCGGCGCCTTGCCGGTGAGGCGCTCGCGCACCATCATCGCCACCGCGTCCTCGATCGGCGCGTCGGCGCGGTCGGTGATCTCGTCGAACTTCCCACGGTGGAAGCGGTCGTCGAGCATCGCGGTCAGATTCTGCGACACGCCTTCCATGCGGCGCGCGCCGATCGCTTCCACGCGCGCTTGCTCCACGGCGTCGAACACCGCGCGCGCCTGCTGGCTCGACGGCATCATGCGGCGATGCACGGACGGGTCGTGGCAGGCGAGGCGGAGCGCGGAGGAGTCGGCATGGCCGCGCACGATCGCGGCCTCGGCGGCGGTGAGCTTACGGGCCGGCTCGGGCAGGCGCACCTTGCCGCTGATGAGGCCCGGCCGCTCGGAGGCGTAGGTGATCTCCAACTCCGGCTTGCGCGCCATCGCCCGCAGACAGCCGGCGACCGCGCGCTTGAACGGCTCGGCCGGCGATTCCTTGCTCGAAGCCTTGGGCTTGATGTTGGAGGACATTGGACCTTCTCTTGCGTCATTGCCGGGTGCGGCCCGACAAACCATCATTTCGCAGGAAAAGATGGATGCGCGGGTCACGCCCGCGCATGACGATTCATCTTAGCTCAGCGCCACGTTCACCGACGATTCCGGCAGTTCCTGCCCGAAGCAGCGCTGGTAGAACTCGGCGACGATCGAACGTTCCAGTTCGTCGCACTTGTTGAGGAAGGTGAGCCGGAAGGCGAAGCCGATATCCTTGAAGATGTCGGCGTTCTCCGCCCAGGTGATCACCGTACGCGGGCTCATCACCGTCGAGATGTCGCCGCTGACGAAAGCGTTGCGCGTGAGGTCGGCGACGCGCACCATCTTGTTGACGATGTCGCGGCCGGCGTCGTTGCGGTAGTGCTTCGCCTTGGCGAGCACGATCTCGACCTCGTTGTCGTGCGGCAGATAGTTCAGCGTGGTGACGATCGACCAGCGGTCCATCTGCGCCTGGTTGATCTGCTGCGTGCCGTGATAGAGGCCGGAGGTGTCGCCGAGGCCGATCGTGTTCGCCGTCGCGAACAGGCGGAAGGCCGGATGCGGCTTGATCACGCGGCTCTGGTCAAGCAGCGTCAGGCGGCCCGACGACTCCAGCACCCGCTGGATGACGAACATCACGTCCGGACGGCCGGCATCGTACTCGTCGAAGCAGATGGCGACGTTGTGCTGATAGGCCCAGGGCAGGATGCCGTCGCGGAACTCGGTGACCTGCTTGCCATCCTTGATGACGATGGCGTCCTTGCCGATCAGGTCGATACGACTGATGTGACTGTCGAGGTTGACGCGCACCATCGGCCAGTTGAGCCGGGCAGCGATCTGCTCGATATGCGTGGACTTTCCGGTGCCGTGGTATCCCGTCACCATCACGCGGCGGTTCTTGGCAAACCCGGCGAGGATGGCGAGGGTGGTCGGACGGTCGAAACGATAGTCCGGATCGACATCGGGAACATGTTCGTCCGGCTCGGAATAGGCCGGCACTTCCATGTCGCTATCGAAGCCGAACAACTGCCGGACCGACACCTTCATGTCGGGCAGGTTTCCAGCCTCAGGTGTGACGACAGACATTGGTCCTCCGTGACCCAGGGTGTACCCGAGGCTCACGCGGCAGCGTTGAAGCGGTTCGGATTTCAGACCCAAATTAGCAGAATCGAAGGGGAGGGCGAAACCTCCTCCTTGGTTTTTCTCATCGCACGATGACGGGGCTCGACGCCAGTCCGCACGCCCTGGCGCATCCCTGCGTTGCAGGCCGCGCCGGGAGGGGACCTTAGCAGTATCCGGCCGCCTTCAGGTAGTTGTAGGCCTGGATGATATCCCGCAGCCGGTCCTCGAAGCTCCGGTCGCCGCCGTTGGCATCCGGGTGGTGGCGCTTCACCAGCAGCTTGAAGCGAGTCTTGATCTCGGCCTTGGTCGCGTCGACCTCCAGGCCGAGGGTGTCGAGCGCCTTGCGTTCGACGTTGCGGATCATGCGCCGTTCCGATTCCGGTGGCTCCGGCGGGGGCTGCCAGTCCGAGCGGCCGCCGAATTCGCGGAAAAATCCGAGCGGATCGGTGGTCGGGCCGAAGGCCGGCCCCTTGGTCCGGCCGCTGCCGTTCATCCCCATCTTCCAGGTCGGCCGATGCCCGGTAAGCGCGTCTTTCTGGTAGCGCGCGACGGCGTCCTCGCTCATGCCGGTGAAGTAGTTGTACGAGCGATTGTACTCGCGCACATGCTCGATGCAGAAGCGCCAATACTGGCCTTCGCGCAGCCGCCCTTTCGGCGCGCGGTGCGTCGCCGGCGCCTGACAGTTCGGCCACGCGCAAACCGGGCAGTTCATGCGCAGCTTGCGGTCTTCGTCCTGCTTGACGCGGATACCGTCGAATATGGGCGAGTCAAATTTCATCGTCGTCGATTATGAAAAGCGGCTTGTGGTGCGGCAAGCGCCGAATGGCGAAGATCGCGCATACGCGTATGCGCTGAAGGCGAGTTCCACTTTCGGCGCCGATGTCTTATGTCAGAACGATGCATACGCGCGATATCATCACGAGAAAGTTGACCGAGGCTTTCGCGCCCGCCGATCTCGAAGTGATCGATGAGTCCGAGAAGCACATCGGGCATGCGGGACATCGGCCGGGCCACGCGACCCACTTTCAAGTCTATATCGTGGCTCAGGCCTTCCGGGGGAAGAGCCGGCTGGAACGCCACCGCATGATCAACGCGGCGCTCGCGCAAGAGCTGGCGGGCGGCGTGCACGCGCTCGCCATTCGTGCCACCGCGCCGGGCGAGCCACCGTAACGCCGGCGGCGATGCCCGGCGAGGCGAGGTGCAATCGGCCTCGGCCCTCAATAACCGTCATGCGCGCACCGTCATGCGCGGGCTGGACCCGCGCATCCATCCGAAAAAAATTCGCGAAGCGGCTTGCCGGCGCGAAGCAGCCTGCCGGACCGAGAGGGCGTTCACGCCCGTCTTGGCGGCCTCTGCCGGCAATGACGCTTTTGCCGCGCTGGCTCAGCGTGTCTCGGCCTTGAACACCTTGGCGATGATCCGCCAGCCTTCGCCGGTCTTCAGCAGCGACAGATAATCGACGAAGAACCGCGGCGGCGCGGCGCATTCCACTTTCGCGAACGCGCTTGTCGGGCCGGATTGGTCGATGTGTACGATACGGTCATGGCGCGGATGACCCTGCGACTTCGGCGAGGTGCGTTTGCGCACCATGTCGAGCCAATGGTCGCGCGGCCAGTCCGCCACCTTGCCGTCGGCGTCGAGGCTGTAGAGATGCGCGGCCGGGTGGAAGATCTTGAGAAAATTGTCGGCGCTGCTCTCGTAGACGCCGTCGAGATAGATCGCGAGAAGCGCTTCGATCTCGGCGCGATCGGGAACGTCGTCGACTTCTGGCTTGCGGAGCGGTGTAGCGGCGGGAGCCATAGTGCGTCCTCCTTGAATGCGAACGCGCATGGTACTCGCCCGTCGCGGCGATGTCTTGTCTTGCGTTTCGGCCCGCGTCGTTTCGGCGGTGCGCGTTATGTCGCGGCCAGTACCTCGCCCAGAAAATCGCGAACCTCGGCGGCGTCCGCGTCCGGCGCCACGAAGCTTTTTCCGATGCCCCGCGCGAGGATCAGGGTGAGCTTCCCGCGCCGAACCTTCTTGTCCTGCAGCATCAAATCCATGAGGCCGTCGACGTTTGGCCAGGGACCCGCCAATTGCGTGATGCCGGTCGCCAGTCCCACCGCGTCCAGATGCCGCCGCATCCGCTCGGCGTCGGCCTGCGGCGCGAGACCGAGCCGGACGGAGAAGGCGAAGGCGAGCACCATCCCGAACGCGACCGCCTCGCCGTGCAGCAGCCGGTCGGAGAAGCCGGCCGCCGCCTCGAAGGCATGGCCGAACGTATGCCCGAGATTGAGCAGCGCGCGGTCGCCCCATTCGCGTTCGTCGCGTGCGACGATCGCCGCCTTCGCCCGGCAGCTCGTCGCGATCGCATGCTCGCGCGCGGCGCCGCCGCTGAAGACGTCGGGCCAGTTGGCCTCGAGCCAGGCGAAGAAGCCTTCGTCGTTGATCAGCCCGTATTTCGCCATCTCGGCGTAGCCGGCGCGGAACTGGCGCGGCGGCAAGCTGTCGAGCAGCATGGTGTCGGCAAGCACGAGCACCGGTTGGTGGAAGGCGCCGAGGAGGTTCTTGCCGTGCCGCGAATTGATGCCGGTCTTGCCGCCGACCGAGGAATCGACTTGCGCGAGAAGCGTGGTCGGCACCTGTACGAAATCGAGTCCGCGCCGCACGATCGCCGCGGCGAAGCCGGCAAGATCGCCGACAACGCCGCCGCCGAGCGCGACGACGAGGTCGCCGCGCTCGATGCGCGCCTCGAGGATCGCGTCGCAGACCTGTTCGAGCGTCGGGATGGCTTTCGAGCTTTCGCCGGGCGCGACGATGACGCGGGCGCAGCGCGCGCCGGCGCGCTCGATGGAACTCATCGCGGCGGCGAGATGATGCTTGGCGACGTTCTGGTCGGTGACGATGCACGCGGCGGCGCCGGGCCGCAGCTTGGCGACGCGGGCGCCGAGCTCCTGCAGCACGTCGCGCCCGATGACGATGTCATAGGGGCGGCCGCTCAGGTCGACGGCGACGGTCGTGTGGTTGCCGCTGCGCTGCGGGACGGTCATGGTTCAGGCTCTCCGCATTTCAGATGCGCTTGCAGTTGCGACACGATCTCCTCCACCATCGTCATGTGCGGCACGTCGTGCGATTCCACGGTGAGGTCGGCCTCGGCGTAAAAGGGATCGCGCTCCGCCATCAGCCGCTGCAGGGTCGCCGCGGGATCGGCGGTCTTGAGCATCGGGCGGTCGCTGCGGCGTTTGATGCGCCGCATCAGGACATCGAATTCCGCCTTCAGCCAGAGCGATACGGCTTTGCCGTGCACGGCTGCGCGCGTGTTGGCGTTCATGAAGGCACCGCCGCCGGTCGCGAGAACCTGCGGTCCCGCATCCAGAAGGCGCTCGATGACGCGCGCCTCGCCGGAGCGAAAGGCAGGCTCGCCGTGGCGTTCGAAGATTTCCGGGATGGTCATGCCGGCGGCCGCTTCGATTTCGGTGTCGGCGTCGACAAAGGGCAGGCCGAGCCGCGCCGCCAGCCGCCGTCCGACCGAGGATTTGCCGGCGCCCATCATCCCGACGAGCACGATCGAACGGCGTCCGAGCGCGGACAGGAGGTTCGCGTCCGCACTCGTTCGGGAAATGCCGTGCAGCGTCGTATCGGTCATGGGACGGTTCTAGAACATGGGGCGGAAAAGTGGAAACCGGCTTTCGTCAAAAATCGCGCTCACTTAAGGCGATGCATTAAGGTGGCATGTGTGAGCGTGACCGAAAATCGGCATCGGCATCACGCCAATGCGTCACCATCGATACTTGTATTGAGCGTCAGAACGTGGTCGTAGTTGGAACGGAGTTTCGGAGGGGAACTCCCAAGCCTGCGTCGCCCCTATGCCTAGTTTGATCCGCCTGATATTTGCTTTGGGCCTGCTCGGTGGCTTGGCCTACGGGGCGATTTTCGGCCTTGCGACGTTCGGCGAACCGAAGACGCGGGAGATCACCGTGACGATCCCGCAAGACCATCTCAACAAACATCGCTGAGGCGGACGCGCCGATGCCGCGCAAGGGCGCCGCTGCCGATTCCGGCCTGGTTTCGCTCTTTCTCGACATGCTGGCGGCCGAGCGCGGCGCCGCGATCAATACGCTCGCGGCCTATCGGCGCGATCTCGACGATTTCGAGGCGCATCTTACCAAGAGCGGCCGTTCCGTGGCGGCGGCGGAGAGCGACGATCTGCGCGGCTATCTCGCGGCGCTGGCGCGCCGTGGGTTCTCCGCATCGTCGGTGGCGCGGCGGCTTTCGGCGCTGCGGCAATTCTATCGTTTTCTCTACGCCGAAGGACATCGCAAGGACGACCCGGCGGCGGCGATCGAGGGACCGAAGCGCGGCCGTTCGCTGCCCAAGGTGCTCACCGTCGACGATGTCGACCGGCTGCTTACAGTCGCGCGCGAACAGGCCGGCGACGGCGAACGCCCCATGGGCGAGCGGCTGCGGCGCGCCCGGTTCGTCTGCCTGATCGAGGTCCTGTATGCGACGGGCCTGCGTGTGTCCGAGCTCGTGGCGTTGCCCATCGCCGCCGCCCGGCGGGATGCGCGCATGCTCCTCGTCCGTGGGAAGGGCAACAAGGAGCGGCTGGTGCCGCTCAACGCGGCCGCCAAGGCCGCAATGGCCGACTACCTCGCCATGCGCGACGAGGCCGGGCTAAAGGCGTCGAAGTGGCTTTTCCCGTCATTCGGGGAGAGCGGACACTTGACGCGCCAGCATTTCGCCCGAGACCTCAAAACCGTGGCGGCGCTGGCCGGCATCCGCGCCGACAAGATCAGCCCGCATGTGCTGCGGCACGCCTTCGCCAGTCACTTATTGCAGAACGGCGCGGACCTGCGGATCGTGCAGACGCTGCTCGGCCATGCCGACATCTCGACGACCCAGATCTACACGCACGTGCTCGAGGATCGGCTGAAGAGCCTTGTGCGCGACCTGCATCCGCTGGCGGACGAGGTGGGGTGACGTTTCAAGCGGAGACGCGCGGCCGTGCCAGGGGCGCGACCTCCAGCGCGTCGGTGACGAGGCGGGCCAGCAGCAAGAAGTCGTCGACGCGCGGCGAGGTCGGCCGCCATGCGAGGCCGATCGTTCGCTTCGGCTCCGGCTCCGCAAACCGCAAAAGCTTCACGCGGTCGTCACGGACCTCCGTGTGCGATGCAATTTCCGGCACGAGCGTTACGCCGTAATTGTTGGCGACGAGTTGCATCACCGTGGCGAGGCTGCTCGCGCCGAGGCTCGTGACGCTGTCGCGGCGCGCCATCGCGCAATAGGCGAGGGCCTGGTCGCGCAGGCAGTGACCTTCTTCCAGCAGGATCAGCCGGCGCTGGTCGACATGAGTTGCGAGGGCTTGCGTTCCCGCCGGCAACGGATCGATCGCCGGCAGCGCCAGGAGAAACGGGTCCTCGAAGAGCGGCAGCGTGGCGACGTCGGCGTCCTCCGTCGGCAGCGCCAGCATCGCCGTATCCAGTGCGCCGATGGCGAGCTCGGAGAGGAGCGCCTTGGTCTGCGTCTCATGGACTTCCAGCCGCAGATCCGGATGGCTTTCCTGCAGCCGCGGAAGAACCCGAGGCAGGACATAAGGGGCAAGGGAGGGAATCACGCCGAGGCGCAGCGACCCCGACAGCGGCCGGCGCGCGCTCTGCGCGAGGGCGGCGAGATCGTGCACGGCGCCGAGGATGGCCTCGGCCCGGCGCGCTACCGCGGTGCCGGTTTCCGTCGGCACGACCTGGCCGGAGCGGCGTTCCACCAAAGCGGCGCCGAGGAGCTTTTCGAGATCGCGAATCTGCATGGAAAGCGCCGGCTGCGACACGTTGCAGGCCTCCGCCGCGCGGCCGAAATGGCGATGACGCACAAGGGCGTCGAGATAACGAAGCTGCCGCAGCGTGACCATGTGATGATAAGAAAATCTGATCGTGAACTTATAAAATACGATTAGACCTTATGGCCCGACTGCGCAACAATGGAGTTGATCCAAATAAAAACCACGATGAACGAACGCCAATCGGGACCGCGAGCGGAGAGAGACATGGACGCAAAGACTGACGACAAGGGCGCCGGCAAATGCCCGTTCACAGGAGGCGCGCGCGGCCGGAGCAACCGTGACTGGTGGCCGAACCTGCTCGACCTTCAGGTCCTTCATGGTCATTCCGACCTGTCCGATCCGATGGGCGAGACGTTCGATTACGCCGCCGAGTTCAAGACGCTCGATCTCGACGCCGTCATGGCCGATCTGAAGGCGCTGATGACCGATTCGCAGGACTGGTGGCCGGCCGACTTCGGCCACTACGGCGGCCTGATGGTGCGCATGGCGTGGCACAGCGCCGGCACCTACCGCATCACCGACGGCCGCGGCGGCGCCGGCGGCGGCCAGCAGCGCTTCGCGCCGCTGAACTCGTGGCCGGACAACGTGCTGCTCGACCGCGCGCGCCGCCTGCTGTGGCCGATCAAGCAGAAATACGGCCGCAAGATTTCCTGGGCCGACCTCTACGTGCTCGCCGGCAACGCCGCGCTGGAATCGATGGGCTTCAAGACCTTCGGTTACGCCGGCGGCCGCGCCGACGAATGGGAGCCGCGGGAATTGTTCTGGGGTCCGGAAGGGACCTGGCTCGGCGACGAGCGCTACAGCGGCGAGCGCGAACTCGCGGAGCCGCTGGCGGCGGTGCAGATGGGCCTCATCTACGTCAACCCGGAAGGCCCGAACGGCACCCCCGACCCGATCGCCGCCGCGAAGGACATCCGCGAGACGTTCTTCCGCATGGCGATGAACGACGAGGAGACCGTGGCGCTGATCGCCGGCGGCCACACCTTCGGCAAGACCCACGGCGCGGGCGACGCGTCGCTGGTCGGCCCGGCGCCGGACGGCGCGGCGATCGAGGACCAGGGCCTCGGCTGGAAGAGCAAGTACGGCACCGGCATGGGCGGCGACACCATCGGCAGCGGCTTGGAGGTCACCTGGACGCAGACGCCGACCAAGTGGGACAACAACTTCTTCGACACCCTGTTCAAGTACGAATGGGAGCTGGAAAAGAGCCCCGCCGGCGCCAATCAGTGGCGCGCGAAGAACGCGCCCGCGATCACGCCGGACGCTCACGACAAGTCGAAGATGCATGTGCCGACCATGCTGACCACCGA
>JBDHSU010000032.1:0-31661 GCA_039808325.1 Variibacter sp.
TACCCGCCGCAGGGGATGCGCCAACACTGGATGCACTGTTCGACAAGATTTCCATGATGGCGCTCGATCTGCTGCCGGACAATCACCCGGACATCGATCCGGCCAATCTCTTTTTGCAGATCACGGCCTTGCGTGAAGTCGAGACGCGCGCGGCATAATGGCCCCGCAGTTCGACCGGCTGTTACGTGAACTGTTGCATGCCGCAGGGTGCCGGTTCGTTCGCCATGGCAAAGGGAGCCACGAAATTTGGCATAGCCCGCTCACGAAGCGCAATTTCGCAGTGCCTATCGGTATTCCCAGCCGCCACACGGCAAATGCCATTCTGCGTCAGGCCGGTCTACCGAAAGCGTTCTGAAAAGATCGATGGGCTCGGCTCCGAAGCCTGTACGCGGCTCAAATCTTGATTCCGGAAGGCCGTGCAAACCATTGATTTTGGAATCGTTCTTGCCCGTCACTCCATCACGGCCGCCTTGAGGATGCAGACCATGCTCGCGGTCGCCGGCGTATCGCCAATGTTGCGGATGGTGTGGCGGCGGTCGCAGCGATAGCGCGCGGTACCGCCAGCCTCCACCCGCTCGATCCGCCCGGCGACCTCGACTTCGAACGTCCCAGAGGTGACCGAGAGGCACTCGACCGAGCCGCGTTGGTGCCCTTCGGAATCGAGCTCCCCGCCCGGCTCCGCCGTCACCTCGTACCACTGCAGCCATTCGACCGTCTGGATCCAGCCGACGATGGCAAGCGTGACCTTGCCGTCCTCGGAGACGAGCACCGGGGTGTCCGCGCGCGGCGTTACCTCGATGAACGGGTCGTCCTCGTGCGCGGCCAGCACGCGTTCGATGGAAATATCGAGCGCCTGCGATAGCCGCCAGATGGTGGCCAGGGTAGGATTGGTCTCGTTCCGCTCGATCTGGCTGATGATCGATTTGGCGACGCCCGATTGCTCCGCCAGTTCCGACAGGGAGAGGTTGTAGGCCTTGCGGAGGCGCTGGATGGTCTTGCCGAGATGCCCGGACAGTGCCAGCGCGCCGGCGTCGAGTCCGGCCCTGCGGCTGTCACGCTCGCTCATCGTCCATCCTCCGAAGCCCGCCCACCGCTTACCGCGCCACTCTAACGCGGGGCGGTATCGTCTTTCCACAGCTCATGAAAATGATGAATGGGGCCGTGGCCGCTCCCGACCTTGAGACGGTCGGCCGCCATGATCGCGGCGGTGACGTAGTCCTTCGCGACGCGCACCGCCTCAAGCAGCGGGCTGCCCTTGGCGAGGCTCGCCGCGATCGCGGACGAAAGCGTGCATCCGGTCCCGTGCGTGTTCCTGGTGACGATACGCGGAGCCGCCAACCGCGTCATGCGGTCGGCCTCGACGAGAAGGTCGACGCTCTCCGCCCCGGTGCCGTGCCCTCCCTTGATCAGCACGGCGTCCGGCCCGAGCGCCAAGAGCCGCTCCGCCTGCTGGCGCATCTCGGCTTCGCTCGTCGCGAGGCCGGCATCCAGGAGCGCGGCGGCCTCCGGCAAGTTGGGGGTGATGACGCGCGCCCGCGGCAACAGCAGGCGGCGCAGCAGGTCGATCGCGTCCGGCGTCAGCAAACGGTCGCCGGAGGTCGCCACCATCACCGGATCGAGCACGATGTTGCGGACCGCATGGCGTGCGAGCCCCGCCGCCACCGCCTCGATCGCCGGCGGGCGCGACAGCATGCCGATCTTAGTCGCGTCCACCCGGAGGTCGGAGAACACGGCATCGATCTGCTGAGTGATGAAGGCGGCGGGAACGTCGTGGATCGCGGTGACACCGCGCGTGTTCTGCGCCGTCAGCGCGGCGATGACCGATGCGCCGTAGACGCCGAGCGCGGAAAAGGTCTTGAGGTCGGCCTGGATACCGGCGCCGCCGCCGGAATCCGACCCGGCGATCGTGACGGCGACGGCGGCGGTCACAAGCGCGTCCTGGCAGCGCCGCGGTCGATCGCCGCGCGCAGGTCGCGGGCCGCGGCCGCCGGGTCCGGGGTCATCGACAGAGCCGAGATCACAGCGACACCGTCCACGCCCGCCGCCATCACCTCCTCCGCATTGCTCGCATCGATCCCGGCGATGGCGCCGACCGGGAAACCCGGCGCGCGGCTGCGCACTTCGGACGCGATGCGCCGCAGCCCCTCGACGCCGATCGGCGGCTCGGGATTGTTCTTCGACATCGTCACGAACACACCGCCGACGCAGACATAGTCCAGAAGGTCGAGGGGCGCGGTTCGCGCCTGCTCCAGCGTCTTCATGGACAGGCCGATGATCGCGTCGGGACCAAGCAGCCGGCGAGCGTCGGGCACCGCCATGTCGTCCCAGCCGACATGCACCCCGTCGGCGCCGGCCGCGAGCGCAACGTCGACGCGGTCGTTGATCAGCAGCGGCACCCCCGTCCCGGCCGTGGCCGCCTTGATCGCGCGAGCGCTCTCGATCATCGTGCGCGTCGCGCCGAGCTTGTCGCGCAGTTGCAGCAACGTGGCGCCGCCGGCGGCAACGGCGCGTGCGAGGTCCGGCAGAGTGTGGCCGCCGACCCTTTCGGGATCGACAAGCGCGTAAAGACGAAGATCAACGGTCATAATGAACAGCTAGAGCATTTTCGGTTCCGATGGAATGAGGACCGAGCCGCATCGATACCGCGCAAGGGTGCCTTGTCCTGCCTTGTCTGTTGGGCTCGATTTTGCTGGATTGCGGGTCGAGATACGATCGCCGACAGGCCGGAGAGATGCATGACGCCCTTTTTTGTCCAGTTCAAATGCCAGCTCGGCAAATCCTACGACGTCGCCAACAGGATCGCGGACGCTGAAATCGCGTCGGAAATCTATTCGACGGCCGGGGACTTCGACCTGCTCGTGAAATTCTATGTCGAGGACGGCACCGACATCGGGCATTTCGTGAGCGAGAAAGTCCAGGTCATCCCCGGCATTCAGGACACCCGTACGATCATCACCTTCAAGGCGTTTTAGCGCCCTCGCCCGGCCTGGTCGCGGCCTCGGGCGTCACCGGCGCTCCGCCGACGTTCGGGCGGGCCCGGATCAAACCCAACTGCCGCTCGCGCCAGATGACGAACAGGCCAGCCGCGATAATGATGCCCGCGCCGATGTAGATCGACGACGTGGGGATGTCACCGAACACCAGATAGCCGAGGATGACCGCCCACAGGATCGACGTGTAGTCGAAGGGCGCGACCATCGATGCCGGCGCCAGCCTGAAACTCTCGGTCATGAGCAGATGGCCGAGGCCGCCGAGCACACCGATCGCCGCCAGCCAGGCGAATTGTGACAGCGTGAGGCTCGCCCAGCCGAACGGCCAGCTCAGGAGCGCGAACAGCGCCGTGATCAAGGAAAAGTAGAAGACGATCGCCGAGTTGGTCTCGCTGCCGGTCAGGCGACGGGTCTGAATGGTCGACGCCGCCGACGTGAACGCGTTCGCGAGCGCAAATGCCGCTCCCAGCGTGGCGACGGCATTGCCCGATGTCCATCGCGCGACGTCGAGGTGCGGGGCGAGCATGACGATGACGCCGACGAAACCCACGGCGACGGCCGACCAACGATAGATGCGCACGCGCTCGTGGAGGATCCAGGCGGCCAGCGCCACGGTGATCAACGGGGCGGCAAAGCCGATCGCGGTGACATCGGCGAGCGGCAGCCTCGCCAAGGACGCGAAGCTCAAAAACATGCCGAGGACGCCGAGCAGGCCGCGCGTGACGTGCCCCAGCGGGCGGCCGGTGCGCACCGCCGCGCGCAACTCGCCACGCCACGCATAGATCAAGACGACCGGCAGGATAGCGAAAGCGCCGCGAAAGAAGACGATCTGCCCGAGCGGCAACGTCTCCGTCACCCAGCGCACGATCGCCGACATCACCGTGAAGACGACAGCCGAAGCGACCTTGAGAAGGATGGCTTTGAGGGCGTTCATTCTTCCGGGAGCAGTGACGGATCGGAGCGCCACTTGACCACGTCGGTCGAGTCGCGGGAAGCCCGCCGAAGGCACGGTCCCCGACAATGAGCGGGTGAAGAGGAGCGTTATCGGCGCGGTCGCCGCTCAGGCCATGCCGTTGCGTGCCGCAACCATGGCGGCCATCGGATCGTCCAGTCCGCCCTCCTCGCGCAAACCGGCGATCACGCCGATCCGGTCGGGCACCGGCCGGTTCTGGCTCGCTTTCCACTTGCCTTCGATACGGCCGATCGGAATCTCGACACCGATGATGCCCTTGAGCTGCGATTGCACGAACGCGGCCGGTGCGTCGTCGACTGCCCATGGCGTGGCGCGCCGCCCTTCCTGTTCGGCCGTCAAATCGTCCACCTGGCGCTTGAGCCATCCGGCGTCGTCGATGACCGTCGGCTTCCCCCAGGCATGCACGGTCGCGAAGTTCCAGGTCGGGACCACCTTCCCGGTCTCGCGCTTCGTCTCATACCAGGACGGCGTGATGTATTTCTGCGGCCCCTGGAACACCACGAGGCATTCGTCCACGGCCTGCAGTTCGCGCCATTGCGGATTCGCGCGCGCAAGATGCACACGCAGCGTGCCCCGCTCACCTTCGGGATAGATGACGAACGGGAACGGGTTGGCGAGCAGTCCGCTCGGACCGGCGGTGACGAGAAGACCGAGCGGATGGCTGCGAATCAAATCATGCTGAGCGGCGAGGTCGTCCTCGCGGAAAAGTGGCGGCTGGTACATGGCCGAAGCTTAATATGCGATGGGACCGCGTCCAATGTGACAGAAAGTCGAAGTTCCGAAGCATGAAAAACGCAAATGTCAGCGCCAGAAAAGCTGATCCATCCCACGCTCGCGGCGCGCCCAATCGTCCCGGCGTCAGCGCGGGCGGTGCGGTCCGTCCCGCGGCGGAAGCGACTTGATATAGACCGCTATCGCCATGCGGTCATCGGACGACAGTTGCGCCGTATTGCGCACGACCGCGGCCATCGAGCCGCCCACGGAGTCGCCATCCGGCGTCAGGCCCGACTCGAGCAGGTAGGCGACATCCTTCTCGGACCAGTCCCCGATCCCTTTCGGCGAGATGTTCGGAATCCAGCCACGACCCTCGGGATTAGGGCCGCCGGCAAAGCGTTGGCTTTCGACAATGCCGCCCAACACGTTACGGGGGCTATGGCACTCGGCGCAGTGAACGGGGCCGTTGACGAGATAGGCCCCGCGATTCCAGGCCTCGGATCTGGCAGGATTCGGTGCAAGCGGACGCTCGTCGAGATACAGCAGCTTCCACAAGCCGATGCCGCGCCGGATATTGAAAGGGAATCGCAGCGCGTGGGGCGGGACGTCGCTTTCCACCGGCGGGAGCGTGCGCATATAGGCAAAGAGGTCGCGCACGTCCTCGATCCGCATGCGGGCATAGGATGTGTAGGGAAACGCCGGATAGAGATGAACCCCGGACGGCGATGTTCCTTTCATCAAGGCCGTCACGAACTGGGCTTCGGTCCACGCCCCGATGCCGTGTTTCGAGTCGGGCGAGACATTGGGGACATGAAACGTGCCGAACGGCGACGTCAGCGCCAAGCCCCCGCCGAGCTTGGTTTTGTCTTCGCTCCCCGGCGTCGCATGGCATTCGGCGCAGCCCCCGGCATGGAACATCGTGGCGCCGTTGGCGAGGTCGGCGGTATGGTCCTCCAGCGCATCGGCCAAGACAACCTGCGGCTTTGTCAGCAACCAGAACGCGAAACTTCCCGCGATTCCAAGGGCGACCAGGACGAGCGCAAGTCTGCGCAGCATTCACGACTCCCAAGCCTTCAAGAAACCAGAGTAATCGGCGCGCCAAGAAAAAAAGAGCGACCGTGCCGCCACGATCGCCCTGTTGATGACATGGAGGAATTAGCTCTTCTTGATGCGATAGGTTTCGTGACAGCCGCCGCAATTGCGCATCACGGTGGCGAAGCTCGCCTTGAAGCTATCGAGGTCCTTCGTGGCAGCGCCGGCCGTCCTCGCCTCTTCGCCGAATTTCTTCAGCTTGGCATCGAAATCGGCCTTGGCCTCCCAAATCTTCGGCGACGCGGTCGTCTCGCCTCCGGTCATGGAATTGGGAGGAAACAAAGCCCCCATCTTGTCAGCGGCATCAGCGTAAGCGGCAAAAACCGCCTTCGCCTTGGCGAGGTCGAAGGGAGCGTCCCCCTTCACCATGGCGCTTCCGATTTTGGCTTCCTGACCATTCGCCTTCATCAATTGCTTGCGCGTCGCGATCACGTCCTGAGCGGCGACAGCGGTCACACCGATCGCAACAGCACCGATCGCGAGCAGAATACGCTTCATGAGTTTCCTCCTGGCTGCGGCAGATTCGCCGCCAAAGGCGACAACCCCGTCAGTTTCGAATTATTCCGAAATTAGATAGAGGGCTCAAGCCCCGCGGCGCCGCCGGATTTGGGCAGCCGGAAGTGGAATGGCGCCGACCTACAGCCGGCTCCGTGATGCTTCCTCCTCCCCGCCGGGGCCTCACTCCGCCGGCTGTGGCGCAGAGTCCCGCTTTCCGCGACGGCGTGAGCCAAGGCCCGCGATCCAGCGGCAGACGACATAGAAGGCCGGCGTGAACAGCAGGCCGAAGATGGTCACGCCGATCATCCCGGAGAACACCGCCGTGCCGAGCGCTTGCCTGAGCTCCGCGCCCGCACCGATGGCAATCACCAGCGGCAACACGCCGAGAACGAACGCGAGCGAGGTCATCACGATCGGACGCAGCCGCAGCCGTGCGGCCTCGACCGCCGCATTCCACCGGTTCTCACCTCGATCCTCGAGTTGCTTGGCAAACTCGACGATCAGGATCGCGTTCTTCGCGGCGAGTGCGATCAGCACGATGAAGCCGACCTGCGTCAGGATGTTGTTGTCCTGCCCCCTGAAAATCACACCCAAAATCGCCGCGACGAGGCACATCGGCACGATGAGGATGACCGCCAAGGGCAAGGTCAGACTCTCATATTGCGCCGCGAGGACCAGGAACACGAACACCACGCCGAGCACGAACGCGAACATCGCCGTGTTGCCGGCGCGAATCTGCTGGAACGCGAGCGTCGTCCACTCATACGAGAAGCCGGGCGGCAGCGTTTCCGCCGCGAGCTTCTGCATGATCTCGATCGCCTGCCCCTGGCTGTAGCCGGGCGCGGCGTTGCCGTCGAGTTCCGCCGCCGGATAGATGTTGTAGCGCGGCACACGGTACGGGCCCGAGATGTCCCTCACCGTCGTAAAGGAGCCAAGCGGCACCGTGTCGCCGCTGGAATTGCGCACGCGCAGCGACAGCACATCCTTCGGCACGAGACGGAATTTCGCGTCCGCTTGCGCCTGAACGCGGAACGTGCGGCCGAACAAATTGAAATCGTTGACGTAGGCGGAGCCGAGATAGATCTGCAAAGCGCTGAAGACATCGGAGACGTTGACGCCGAGCAATTGCGCCTTCGTGCGATCGATATCGAGGTAGAGCTGCGGCGTCGACGTCTCGAACAGCGAGAACACCTGCGTCACGCCCGTGGTCTGCGCCGCCTTCGCCATCATCGCGCCGACAGCCTGCTGCAACGCCTGCGGTCCGGCGCCGCTGCGGTCTTCCACCATCATGCGGAAGCCGCCGGCATTGCCGATGCCGGACACCGGCGGCGGCTGCACGACGATCAGGAACGCATCCTCGATGGCGGACAGTTTCTGCATCAACGCGCCCTGGATCGCGCCGATGGATTTTCGAGGATCGCGCGCCCGCTCATCGAACGAATCGAGCACGATGAACATCGCGCCGGCGTTGGGGGCATTGGTGAACGTGGCGCCGGAGAAACCGACGACATTGACCGCATGCTGCACGCCCGGGGTCTTCAGCACGATGTCGGCGGCGCGGCGCATGACCTCGTCGGTGCGCTGAAGCGAGGCGCCGGGCGGCAATTGCGAGGCGAGGATGAGAATGCCGCGGTCGATCTGCGGGATGAACCCCTGCGGCGTACGCGCGAATTCGAAAAGTCCGCCCCCGAGGATCGCGACGTAAAGCAGCATCATCAGCGCCGCGAAGCGCACCGCCTTGCCGACGATCCACTGGTACCCGCGCGCCAAACCGTCGAAACCGCGATTGAACAGCCGGAAGAAACCGCGGATCGGCTTCTCGTACCAGCTCTCGCGGTGCTGCGGATCGTGCGGCTTGAGCAGCAGCGCGCACATCGCCGGCGACAAGGTGAGCGAAGCGATCAGCGAAATGATCGTCGCGCTCGCGATCGTCAGCGCGAACTGTCGGTAGAACTGTCCGGAAATGCCGGTGATGAACGCCGACGGCACGAACACCGCGCACAATACGAGCGCGATCGAGATCAGCGCCCCGCCGACCTCGTCCATCGTCGTGCGCGCCGCCTCGCGCGGACTTTTACCGGCGGCGATGTTGCGCTCGACGTTTTCGACAACGACGATCGCGTCGTCGACCACGATGCCGATGGCGAGAACCAGGCCGAACAGCGACAAATTGTTCAGCGAGAATCCGAACAGCGTCATCGTGAAGAACGTGCCGATGAGCGAGATCGGAATCGCCAGCAGCGGGATCACCGCCGCGCGCCATGTCTGCAAGAACAGGACGATCACGATGACGACAAGGATCACAGCCTCGAAGATCGTCTGAATGACCGCGCGCACCGACTCCTGGATGAACTGGGTCGGATTGTAGAAGACGCCGTATTTGAGCCCCGGCGGAAAATTCTTGGAGATATCGGCCATCGTTTTCACGATGTTGTCGCCGGTCGTCAGGGCATTCGAGCCGGGGCGCTGAAAGACCGCCAGGGCCACGGACTCGCTGCCGTCCAGATATGAATTCGAGGAATAGTCCTGGGCGATCAGCTCGACGCGTGCGACATCCTTGACCCTGACCACGGCATTGTTCGTTTGCTTGACGACGATGTTCTTGAACTCGTCGGGGTCGGACAAGCGGCCAAGAGTTCGCACGGCGACTTGGAACGCGAGTTGCTTCGGTACCGGCGGCTGATTGAGCACGCCTGAGGCGACCTGTACGTTTTGCGCCGCCAGCGCCTGCGTCACGTCGGTCGCGGTGAGATTGAGCGATTGCAGCCGGTCGGGGTCGAGCCAGACCTGCATCGCATAATCGCGCGTGCCGAAAATCGTGATCGATCCCACGCCGTCGACGCGCGTCAACACATCCTTGATCTGGATGTTCGCGTAGTTCGACATGAAGAGCGGATCGCGCGATTTATCGGGCGAATAGAGGCTCACCACCATCAGGATGTCGGGGGAGCTTTTGGCGACGACGACGCCGATTTGCTGCACCTGCTGCGGCAAGCGCGGCTGCGCGATGGCGACACGGTTCTGAACCTGAACCTGCGCGGTATCGAGATCGGTGCCGAGATCGAATGTCACCGAGATCGAGAAGCGTCCGTCGGCGGTGGAATTCGAGGAGATGTAGAGCATCCCCTCGACGCCGTTGATCTGCTGTTCGATCGGCGCGACCACCGTTTCGGCGACGACCTCGGCGCTGGCGCCCGGATACTGTCCGGCCACGTTGATCGTCGGCGGCGCGATTTCCGGATATTGCGCGACCGGCAGCCGCACATACGACACCCCGCCGAGGATGATGATGACGATCGCGATGACGGACGCAAAGATCGGCCGGTCGATGAAAAAATGAGAAAGGCGCATCGGGCGGCCGCTCAGTCGGTCTTCGGTTTCGTGTCGGCCGATGCCGGCGCTTCCGTCTTCGGATTCACCTTGATTCCCGGCCGCAAGCGCGCGAGGCCGTTGATGACGACGCGGTCGTCCGGCGCCAAGCCGCTCTTGATCACGCGCAGATCGCCGGACAGTTCGCCCAAGGTCACGTATTTCGGCGCGACCTTGTCCTCCTTGTCGACCACCATGACGTACTTGCGAATCTGCTCGGTCCCGATCGCCACGTCCGGGACAAGCAAGGCCTCATAGGCCTCCGATCCGGGCACCTTGATGCGGCCGAACATGCCGGGCGTGAACAACCCCTTCGCATTCGAAAACTCGGCGCGTCCGCGGATCGTACCGCTGGAGCGGTCGATCACGTTGTCGACGAAGTCGATCTTTCCGTCGTGGCCGAAATCCTTCTCATCGATCAGCTTGAGGGTGACCGGCACGCCCTTGCCGCGATTGGCGACTTCCTTCGATTTCAAACCAATGCGCTCATAGCGCAGGTAGGACGCCTCATCGAAGGTGAATTCGAAGCGAATCGGATCGGTGGACACGATGGTGGCAAGCAGCGTCGTGTTGCCGCCGTTTCCGCCGGTCACGAGATTGCCCGGCGACACGCGCCGGTCACCGATGCGCCCGGCGATGGGCGCTTTCAGCTCGGTGAACTCGAGATCCAGGGCCGCCTGACGCACCGCCGCCTCTTGCGCGGCGACGGTGGCGTCGGCCGTCCGCTTGGTCTGCGTGCGCTGCTCGAAGACCTGCTCGGAAATCGTCCGCTCACGCACGAGCTGGGCCGCGCGGGCGAGATCGCTTTCGGCGAAGGCGAGATTGGCGCGCGCTTGCGCGAGATTGGCCTTGGCCTGGTCGAGCGCATTCTGGAACGGACGCTTATCGATCGTGAACAGCAGGTCGCCCTGCTTCACCAACTGGCCGTCGCTGAAATGCACCTTCTCGAGCGAGCCGGAAACGCGCGCACGCATTTCGACGGAATCGACGGCGACGAAGCGCCCGACATATTCGTCCATGTCCGTGATCGTGCGCTTGATCGGCGTGGCAACGGTCACGGACGGCGGCGGAGGCGCCGCGGGCGGCGGTTGCTGCTGGCCGCATGCA
This sequence comes from Variibacter sp., assembly GCA_039808325.1. GTDB lineage: Bacteria > Pseudomonadota > Alphaproteobacteria > Rhizobiales > Xanthobacteraceae > JAFKKS01. The sequence goes on from JBDHSU010000032.1 coordinate 10,744, forward strand.
AGGAGCAACGGGGCAGCGAGCAAAAGAGGAAGAGCGGAGCGCGCCGCGCTGGCGATCGACATAAGTTCTCCGAAAAACCTTCGTGGCGCTGGAACTGGCGTCAGCATATACGGACGCGCAATTCCGGTCTCAAGATGTCCGGCATCGGCCTCTTCAGGATCGTCTCCGAAGCAGGGTCGCCAGACCCGCGATTCGCCAGCGAGCACGGTACAAAAATAACAGCGTTGCTCCGTAAACGATCGCGCCGGTAAAAGCCAGCGCGATCAGCAGGATCAGGTCCCGCGAACCTGTCGCCGGCAAGTATCCGTCGAGAAGAGCGTAGGTAGACCAAATTACCGCTGCCAGCAGGAGGCCGGCGGCCAAAAGCCGCGCGAGAGGGCGCAGGAACGCCCCATCCAGGACGATCAGCCCCCGGCGAACCGCGAACCACAGGACCAATGTGACGTTCGTCCACGCGCCGACAGAGGTCGCGAGAGCGAGACCCACCTGCGCCAGCGCCCCCATCAGCGCCACCTTCAACGCGATGTTGACGGCTACCGCCGTTAGCGATGCCTTGACAGGTGTTGCCGTATCGCCACGGGCGAAGAACGTCGCGACCAGGCTCCGAATTAGAACGAAAGGCAGGAGCCCGAGCGCATAGGCGCGAAGCGTGGCGCCCGACGCGGCGGCGGCGTCGGCGGTGAATGCGCCGCGCATGAACAGCGCGCGCATGACGAGATCCGGCACGACGACGAAGCCGACGACAAAGGGAATCGCCAACGCCACCGTCATCTCGATGGCGCGATCCTGCGCATGGCGTGCGCCGCGCTCGTCGCCCGCCGCGATACGACGCGCCATTTCCGGCAGCACGACCGTGCCGGCCGCGATGCCGATCACGCCGATCGGCAGTTGATTGAGACGATCGGCGTAATACAGCGCCGACACGGCGCCGACGGTCAGAAAGCTCGCGATGATCGTATCGGCGAAGAGAGCCAGTTGAACGCCGGCCGAGCCGACCGTCGCGGGGCCCAGGGCGCGGAAGAAGCGCCGCACGTCTTCGTCCCAGCGCGGCCAGCGCAGCGCGACCATAATGCCGGCGCGCTTGGCGTCGGCGCCGACGAGCACGACTTCGAGCACACCCGCGACCACGACGCCCCACGCCGCGGCGTGACCCGCGCTCGGGAAAAAGGCCGCGAGCGCAAGCGCCGCCATCATCATCAGATTGAGGATGACGGGCGCAGCCGCGGCCGCAGCGAAGCGATCGATCGCGTTCAGCATGCCGCTGAACAGCGTCACCAGCGTCATCAGCAATAGGTAGGGAAACGTGATGCGCGTCAGTTCGACCGCAAGGCCGAAGCGCAACGGATCCTGCTCGAAGCCGGGCGCCAACAGCTCGATAACAGAAGGCGTGAACGCCAGGGCCAGGGCCAACAGAACGACTTGGCTGGCGAGGAGAAGCGTGAAGATGCGATCAGCGAAAAGCCCCGCCGCGTCACGACCGCCCTGATGGCGAATGCGTGCATAGGCGGGAACGAAGGCCGCATTGAACGCGCCTTCGGCAAAGATGGCGCGGAAATGATTGGGTAAGCGCAGCGCGACGAAAAAGGCGTCTGCGACCGGACCGGCGCCAAGGATCGCCGCGAGCATGATGTCGCGGAAGAAGCCCGCCACCCGCGACACGAGCGTGAGCCCGCCAACGGACACGATGCGGCGGAGCATTCCGCGCTGGCCGCCTGCCTGCTGCGATTCGCCGCGCATGTCCGGTTGTTAGCGTGGCAGACGCGCTGCTGTCTATGCGCGGTTGTGAAGCGGCCGCCTCAGGCCGTGGCGCTTTGCTCCGGCGCACGGTCCATTTGCGAATCCTGCGGCAGCAGCGATGCGCCCGAATCCTGCTCCAGACAGCGAATGGCAATTTCGAGGCTCGCGACCGCCTCCTCCCCGGAGACGGCGGGAGCTCCCCGCTCGCGGATAGTCTTCACGAAGGCCATCAATTCGGCCCGCAACGGCTCGGCGTGACCGACCGACAAATGGCGCATGGAGTAGCTGCCATCCGGCCGGAAGCCGAAGCATTCGGTGACTTGGCGGGTCAACAAATCCGCCGCGACATATTTCTTGCGGGTGGCGACGTGAACGGTACGCGCCTTGAACGGCGTCAGCCAATTCGTCGTGATCTGCGCCAGCACTCCCGACTTGGTTCGGAATTGCAACTGCGCGATATCCTCGTGCTGCGCGCGCGCGCGCGCCAGCATCGGCTGAACTTCGACGATATCCGAATCGGTGAACCAGCGAATCAAATCGATATCATGCACCGCAAGGTCGATAACCACGCCGACGTTCGACATGCGCGGTGGAAACGGCCCGACCCGGGTGATCCCGATCGAGAGGATCTCTTCGCCGCGGATCGCCTCCTTGACGGATTGCGCGGCGGGGTTGAAGCGCTCCACGTGACCGACCGTCAGCGCGACGCCGGCGCGCGCGGCGGCAGCGACAATGTCGCGCCCCTCCAGCACATTCGATGCGATCGGCTTTTCCACCATGACGTGAACGCCGCGCTCGATCGCGGCCAGCGCCAGCGAATGGTGCAGGTGAGTCGGCGCCGCAATCGAGATCGCATCGACGCCAATCGCGAACAGGCCCTCGACATCGGTCACCGCCGGGCATCCGACCGCTTTCGCGACCCGTTGGGCCTGTACGCGATCGGGATCGGCGATGCCCGCCAGATGCACGTCCGGCAAGTCGGTCAGCACCCGCGCGTGGTTGCTGCCCATCACACCGACGCCGACGACGCCAATGCGCACGGCGGACCCGTTCGGCTTCTTATTGCTTGTCATCGAAGGAATCTCAGTTCGAGCGGCGAACGCTTCGCTCTAGCACGACGGCCACGCCTTGGCGACGGCGCCGCGAACCGCGGAAACGCACATTTCAATTCAATCTATTTCGCAAAAGGAGCTGCCAGCGAGCCAAACGGCGGGCGGCGGCGAATTCACGGCGCCGCCCGTCATGCCGCCCTATTCCGCGGCGCGCGAGACGCCGGGCAGCTTGAGCGACAGGCCCGCCGCAAGGGCATCCTCGCGGAAGGCGCGGACCGCATCGAGAGAAAGCTCAGCATCCGTCTTGGTGCCCAGCGCCGGCATCTTCTTCAAGACGTCGCCGGGCGCGGTGATGATGTGGCAGCCCATCTCGTCCGCCTCAATGACGTTGAAGACCTCACGGGTCGACGCCCAGATGATCTCGACGTTCTTGGTCGTGCGCGCGTGCTTGATCGCCGCCCGCATCTGCGGACGATAGTCGATGCCGAGATCGGCAAGGCGTCCGGCAAAAACCGACACGCAGGCCGGCGCACCACCCGCCAAGGCATCAGTCGCCTTGCGCGCCTGCTCCTCGGTGAAAATCGCCGTCACGTTCACCTTCACGCCGTCGTGCGACAGCGCCCCCACGGCGTCGTACAGCGTGTCGCCGCGCGTGTTGATGACCGGCAATTTCACATAGACGTTCTTTCCCCATGACGAGATGAAGCGCGCCTGCGCCACCATCTCGGGAATATCGTCGGAGAACACCTCGAACGAGATGTGCTTGTCCGGGACCGCCGCGACGAGGTCGCGCCCGAACTCCTCGTAGTTGCTGACGCCGGCCTTCTTCAGCAGCGAGGGGTTGGTTGTGAAGCCCTTGATCCAAGGCTTGGCGGCCATCTCGACAATCTGCTTCTTGTCGGCGCCATCGGTGAAAAGCTTAACTTTGAGGTCTTCGAGTTTCATTGCGTCACCTGCAGAATGGGCCAAACGGGCGCGGGGGCTCGGGATGGCGTTGAGGGGTACGTCGCCGCCGCCACGTGTGCACGGATCACCAAGCTCGATATAGGTAGCGGATGGGGCATCGTCTGCCGTTGTCAGCCTTTTTTCTGTTTGCGGCTTTGATCCACCAGGCCGGACGTACTCTGCCCGGCGACGAGTTCCACCAGCCGAACCTCACCGCCATCGGCCTCGACCAGTTCGCGGCCAACCACCTGATCCAAACGGTAATCCGCTCCCTTGACAAGCACCATGGGGCGCACACGACGGATCAGTTCAAGCGGCGTCGCCTCGTCGAACACGACCACGAGATCGACGGCCTCCAGAGCCGCGAGGACTTCGGCGCGCGCCTGCTGGCTCTGGATCGGGCGGCCCGGTCCTTTCAACGCGGCGACGGAGCGGTCGCTATTGAGACCAACCACCAGGCGATCGCACGTGGCCCGCGACTCGGTCAGGAGCTTGATGTGCCCGGGATGCAGCAGATCGAAGCAACCGTTGGTAAATCCGATGCGCAGGCCGTGCCTGCGCCATTCGTCGACCAGGTCCACCGCGGCGCGTGAGTCGTAGAAAACCTTTTGTTCGGTGGCCAACACGGCGTGCGGCAGGATGCGAGCGCGCAATTCGGCGGCGGAACAGGTCGCCGTGCCGCGCTTGCCGACCACGACGGCGGCCGCGGCGTTGGCCGCCCGCGTCGCCATTTCGAGGTCGGCTCCCATGGCGAGCAGCATCGAAAGCGTCGCCGCAACGGTATCGCCCGGCCCGGAGACATCGCGCACCCGGACCGGATAGGCGGGGACATGCACCGGCGCCATGCCGTGCCGGTAAAGCGTCACCCCATCCTCGCTCCGCGTCACCAGGACCGCCTCGCATTCCGCCGCAGCGGCAAGGATCTCGGCTGCGGTTGCGACCTCCTCGTCCGTACGCGCCGCGCGGCGCGTCGCCTCGGCAAGCTCCTTGCGGTTGGGCGTGACCAACGTGGCGCCGCGATAAATCGAAAAATCGGCCCCCTTCGGGTCGACGATCACCGGCTTTCCGAGCGCGCGCGCCGCATCGATCGCCGCGCGCACGACCCGGGGCGTCAGCGTCCCCTTGGCGTAGTCGGAAAGAACGACGGCGCCAGCGCGCGGCAATAGCACGTGAATTTGCGCGATCAGTGCGTCCGCGATGGCGTCATCGACGGCCGCGGCATTTTCCCAATCCGCCCGCAGCAAATGCGTCGAATGGTGCTCGGAAACGAACCGCACCTTGCGCGTCGTCGGCCGCGACGCATCGACGATCAACGCCGCCTCGATGTCGGGCTCGGCCTCCAGGCTGGAGCGCAATGTCCGGCCGGTCTCATCGTCGCCAACCACGCCGACGAACAGGCACCGCCCGCCGAGGCTAGCGATATTGCGCGCGACGTTGCCAGCGCCGCCGATCTCGGCCTGCTGCCAGCGCACGGCGATAACCGGCGTCGCCGCCTCTGGCGAAATACGCGAGACGTCGCCGTAGACGAACTCGTCCAGCATGAGGTCGCCGACGCACAGCACCGTTTGCGCGCCAAGGCGAGAGAGGATGTCTTCAAAGCTCTGCATGGCCGCTAGCGATAAGGGTCGGGAGCGGCGAGATGCTGCGTCACGTAGCGCGCGACCGCAGCGGCAAGCGGTGTAAAGTCCGCGTTGTAGCCGGCCCCGCGCAGCTTCTCGACCGAAGCTTGCGTGAAATATTGGTATCGCGGGCGCAGCGTCTCCGGCATGTCGATATATTCGATGCGCGGCGCCTGCCCGAGCGCCTCGAACAGGGCGACGATCAGTTCGCGGAAGGTTCCGGCCTTGCCGGTGCCGACATTGAACAGCCCCGACACGGACGGGCTCTCCAACAGCCAGCGCATCACCGCCGTCGCATCCTCGACGGAGACGAAATCGCGTTTCTGATCGCCATGCGCGATGCCCGCGCGATAGGATTTGAAAAGGCGCACCGCCCGGCCCGCCTTCGCATCCTCGAAAACGGTCGCAAGGACACTTTTCATATGTCCCTTGTGATATTCGTTGGCGCCGAAGACGTTGAAAAACTTCAACCCGGCCCATTGCGGCGGCAGATCGCGGTTTTTTTCCGCTCGCTCGGCCACAACCAGGTCGAACAGGTGCTTGCTCCAGCCGTAGAGGTTGAGCGGCTGCAGGCGCCGCAACGCCGCCACGGACGCATCGTCGACGAAGCCCTGCTCGCCTGCCCCATATGTGGCGGCCGATGACGCATAGATGAAGCGCGTGCGCGTCTTGGCGCACCAGTCGAGCAGCGCGAGGGACAGCTTGAAGTTCGTCGCCATCACCTCGTCGGCGTCCGTCGCCGTCGTATCGGAATTGGCGCCGAGATGAACGATGGCCTCGAGCTTGCGTCCTTCCAGCCATCGGGCGAGATCGGGCGGTGGAATAAAATCCGCGATCCGGCGGTTGCGCAAATTTCGCCATTTATCGCCGGTACCGAGGACATCACTGATCACGACATCGCCGCGGCCGCCGTCGTTGAGATCGGCGACCAGATTGGACCCTATGAATCCGGCACCGCCGGTGACAAGCAACATCAAATCCCGCCCGTTGCGGCCCGTTCAGCCCGCTGTCCTTTGCCCCAGCCGGGCCCCAGGCGCAATATCGGTGCACTTCCACGGCGCCCCAAGTCGGCGACCCTGGACAGGGCAAGCGGCCCAGAGTACCGGTTCGCGGCCTCAATCGGCAGCCCGTTGATGGACACCCGCTATCCGTTCCCGCCCCTCGCCCCCGAATCGGGGACCGAGGACACGCGCCCGATCCTCCTGGTTCCCTATATGTGGATCGGCGATTTCGTGCGCTGCCACACCGTCGTTCAGCTTCTGAAGGCGCGCTGGCCGGAACGGCCGATCGATGTGCTGACGCCGCCCTTGAATGCGCCGCTCTTGGACTACATGCCCGGGGTGCGCCAAGGCATCGTCGCGGATCTGCGACACAACCGGCTCGACCTCTTCCGTCACCCCCAGCTCGCTTCGCGCCTGCGACGCGAGGCTTATGGCACCGCGTTGGTCATGTCCCGCAAATGGAAGGCGGCGTGGGCCCCCTTTCTTGCCGGTATCCCGGAACGCATCGGCTTTATCGGGGAAGCCCGCTACGTCCTCCTGAACGACAAGCGCTGGGGCGAGCACAAGCTGCCCCGCCAAATCGACCAATGCGCCGTGCTCGCCCTGCCGCCGGGCGCGCCTTTGCCGGGCGCCTGGCCGGAGCCACGCCTCCGCGTTCCGCTCGCGGACACTACCGCTTGGAAAACCAGGCGCGGCTTGGCCGGGGGCGTCCGTTCGATCGCGCTCGCGCCAGGAGCCGTCGGACCATCGAAGCGCTGGCCGGCCGCATACTATGCCGAGGTCGCCCAAGCTCTCATCGCGCAAGGTTGGCTCGTTTGGGTGGTCGGCGGCCCGAACGAGACCCCGATCGCGCGCGAGATCGTCGCAGCCGCCGGCGCCCAGGCTCACGACGTCACCGGCCGTGATTTGCGCGAGGGCATCCTTGCGCTGGCCGCGGCCGATTTCGTGCTCTCGAACGATTCCGGCCTGCTGCATGTCGCGGCGGCCATCGGGACGCCAACGGCGGGTATTTTCGGACCGACGAGCCCGCAGCTTTGGGCGCCGCTCAACCCCCTCGCGGCGACGATCGAAACACGGACCGAGGTGCCGTGCCGCCCGTGCCATGAGCCGACATGCCGCTTCGGCCATCACCGCTGCATGCGCGACATCTCGGCGGCGCAAGTGCTCGACACCATCGCGAGGGTCGCCGTGCGGCATCAACATGCGGCAACGCCTTAACTTGCACGCCGCCGCAGCCCGGCACCCCGAAAGCGCGCAGCGACGGCCGGCCGCATTTCTCGACCGCGACGGCGTGCTCAATCACGATGACGGCTTCATCGCCAACCCCGAGCGGATACGCTGGATCGACGGCGCCGCACGCGCCGTGCGGCGCCTCAACGCTGCCGGCTATTTCGTCTTCATCGTCACCAATCAATCGGGCGTGGCACGGGGCCTGTTCAGTGAAGCGCAAGCCGAAGCGGTAAACACCTTCATCTGCGCACGTCTCGCCACCGATGGCGCCCGCGTCGACGATGTGCGTTTCTGTCCGCACCATCCCGAGGGCACACACGAGGCCTATCGCAAGGTTTGCGACTGGCGCAAACCGGGCGCCGGGATGCTTCTGGATTTAATGCGCGCATGGCCGGTGGAGCGCTCGGGCAGCTTCATGATCGGCGACCGGGAAACCGACCTGCGGGCGGCGCAGACCGCCGGCATCAGAGGCTACCTATTCCCCGGCGGCGATCTCGAAACCTTCGTCGAAAGCTGCCTCGTCGCCATGGCCGCGAAAGCCTGACCGCCGAGCCTCTCAGATCGCTTTCGATGCAACGGGCGCTCGCCCGCCGCGACCAGCGAGCAGGCGCCGATAGGCGGTGATGACATCTTCCGCGCTCGGCATCTGTCCGTCCTCGCCGAGCGTGACGATCGGCCCGCTCCCGCGCGGCCCCGTCAAACGCGGCACGCTTTTCACGAAGATCGAAACGAGAGGGACCTGGAAGGCCGCGGCAAGATGCGTCAGCCCCGTATCGAGGCCGATGACGATCGCGGCGTTCGCAATAAGCGCGGCAACCTCATCGAGCGGACGGCGGTCGGCAACCGACGCCGTATTGCCGATCGCATTCGCGAGGCGCTCGCTGCGCGCGTGCTCTTGGGCGTCACCCCATAGCAGCAGGGTGTCAAGGCCGTCCTGCGCCAACGCGCGGCCGACGGACACCCAGCGCTCCTCGGGCCACTCCTTCTCCGCACGCGCGGACCCGTGCAGAAGCAGAGCGTAGCGGCGCCGCGGCGCGGCCTGGGATGCCGGGCGCAGGCCGTAGTCGATCTCACCGCTCGCCGTGTAGCCGAGCGCCAGCGCGGTGAGTTCGCGGTTACGTTCGATCGCGTGCTTGTCGCGCGAGACTTGATGACGCACGTCGTAAAGGGACGAGGCTAACGCCTCGCGCACGCTTCCGCGCCCATAACCGTGATGCGGGCCATGCGCCGCACGCGCCACGAGCGCGGAACGCACCAGCCCCTGCGCGTCGACGATGACGTCATAGTCGCGCGCGCGCATGCGGCCCAAGAAGCTCTCGATCTCGCGCCAGGTCTCGATCCGATACAGCGTCTTGCGCCAACGCCGTGCCGCGACAGGAATGATGTCATCGACACCCGGATGCAGCCGCGCCAGCGGAACGTAAAGTTCTTCGACCGCCCAGGTGATCCGGTCGCCCGGCCGGTGCAGGCGAGCGTCGGTGACAGCGGGCATATGATGGATCACGTCACCGAGGGACGATGTCTTGACGAACAATATTTCAGCCATGACCGCGCGCCGCCTCAGGCCCCTTGCGGGCCGCAAGTGACGATACGGTAAGGGAAATTCCGATCGATGGGCGACTCTCGCATGGCTGTAACCTCGCGTTCACCCGCAGCCTCTACGTTGAGCTGGGCTCAATTCCTAGAGGTTTTCATGGCGATCCTGGTCACCGGCGGAGCCGGCTATATCGGCAGCCACATGGTGCATGCGCTGGCGGACGCCGGCGAATCCGTCGTCGTACTGGATAACCTCTCGACCGGCTTTCGCGAGGCGATCCCCGGCGGCATCCAGCTTTTCGTCGGCGATACCGGCGATCAAAGCCTGGTTTCGGCGATCATGAAAGCCTGCGATGTGGACGCGATCATTCATTTCGCGGCATCGATCGTGGTGCCGGATTCGGTGCGCGACCCGCTCGGATATTACCGCAACAATACCGCCAATGCGCGCGCCCTGATCGAGGCCGCCGTTCAAAACGGCGTCAAGCATTTCATCTTCTCGTCGACCGCCGCCGTCTACGGCAACCCGGCCGACGTTCCGGTGACGGAAGAATCGCCGACGGTCCCGATGTCACCTTACGGCACGTCGAAGCTGATGACCGAGATCATGCTGCACGATGTCGCGCGCGCGCACGACCTGGGTCACGTCATTCTCCGTTACTTCAACGTCGCCGGCGCCGATCCGCAGCGACGCACCGGGCAATCGACGCCATTGGCGACGCACCTGATCAAGGTCGCGGTGCAGACGGCGCTCGGCTTGCGGCCGCAGATGGAAGTGTTCGGCACGGACTACCCGACGCCGGACGGCACCTGCGTGCGCGATTACATCCACGTGACCGACCTGGTCCGGGCGCACGCTTCGGCGCTGGCGCATCTGCGGCGCGGCGGCCCGAACCTCACGCTGAACTGCGGGTATGGCCGCGGCTATTCCGTCTTGCAAGTGGTCGAGGCGGTGAAGCGCGCGGCCGGCCGTGATTTCGCCGTGCGCTATTCGCCGCGCCGGGCGGGCGACCCCGCCACGATCGTCGCCGCAGCTCAGCGGGCGCGCCAGATTCTCAACTGGCGGCCGGCCTACGACGATCTCGACGTCATCGTCGGGCACGCCCTCGCCTGGGAGGAACATCTCGCGGCCACGGAGCGCCATGCCCAAGCCGGCGCTCGCTCGGCCTAAGCGGGCGGCTCGCTCTCGGACCCTCCAGGACCCAGCTTGCCGGGCGTTTTTCCTTGAACTGCCGGGACTAAGCGGGCAAGGAACGCGGGCCTCGGCCGCGCGCCGCGGAGATGTATCCTTGCTGGGCGAGTTATGCGCGACCTTCTCGACAATCCGCTGGCGCTAAGCTCGCAAACCACAACCGCGCTCGTGCGCCGGCTGGTGAGCGACTACGGCCGCGCCTATTGGCGGCGCTACGCCCTCGCCTTCGCGTTGATGGCGGTGTCGGCGGGCTGCACCGCGCTGACCGCATACTTGATCGGCCAGGTCATCAATGCCGCCTATGTGTCGCGCAGCATGCACGGCATCGTCGTTCTCTGCGTCTCCGTCATCGCCATATTCGCGGCCAAGGGCATCGCCACCTACGGCCACGCCGTCATCCTCGCGCGCATCGGCAATCGCATCATCGCCGACAACCAGCGGCGAATGTATTCCAAGCTGTTGAGCGAAAGCCTCTCCTTCTTCGCCAACCGACATTCGTCCGAGTTCATGTCACGGTTGAACACGGGAGCGATCGCGGCGAGTCAAGTTCTCAACCTGCTCACGACAGCCATCGGGCGCGATCTCCTGTCACTGATCGGCCTCATCGCCGTCATGGTGGTGCAGGATCCGCTGCTGTCGCTTGTGGCGCTCGTTGTTCTTCCACCCGCCATGTTCGTCCTGCGCAAGCTGATCCGGCGCGCGCGGACGGTGGCATACAATCAGTTCGTCGGCGGCACGCGCGTTCTGGAGTCCTTGCAGGAGACGCTGCAAGGCATCCGCACGGTCAAGGCGTTCACGCTCGAAGACGAGATGCAGCGGCGCGTGGACGAGAACATCGCAACAGTCGAGCGCGCTTCGAACCAGATGGCGCGCGTCGCGAACCGCTCCAGTCCGCTGATGGAAACCCTCGGCGGCCTCGCGATCGGCCTCGTCATTCTCTATTCCGGCTACCGCGTCATCGTAACGAACGCCGCGCCCGGCGAATTCTTCTCTTTCATCACCGCGTTCCTGCTCGCTTACGAGCCGGGCAAGCGGCTGGCGCGGCTCAATATCGATCTCAACTCCGCGCTCGTCGGCGTGCGCGTCCTGTTCGACCTGATCGACAGCCCTTCGAGCGAGCCCGACGAAACCGGCAAACAGCCCCTGGTCCTCAAGGATGCGAAGATCGAATTCGATCGCGTCGGATTCTTCTATCGCACCGATGAAGCCGTATTGCGCGATATGACGTTCGTCGCCGAGCCGGGCCAGGTCACCGCGCTCGTCGGCCCCTCAGGCGGCGGCAAATCGACCGTCCTCAATCTCATCCTTCGCTTTTACGACCCGAGCAGCGGCCGCATCCTGATCGACAGGCAGGATATCGCAAATACCGACCGGCAATCGCTGCGCCGGCAGATCGCCTATGTCGGGCAGGATGTTTTTCTTTTCCGCGGCACGATCCGCGAGAACATCGCGTTCGGACGCCTCGGCGCGAGCGATGCGGAAATCCAGGCGGCCGCCACAGCAGCGTTTGCTCATGATTTCATCATGCGCTTCCCGCGCGGCTACGACACGCCGGTCGGCGAACATGGCCTGCAGCTTTCCGGCGGCCAGCGCCAGCGGATCGCGATCGCGCGCGCGCTCGTCAAGGATGCACCCATCATTCTGCTCGACGAGGCGACGGCGGCACTCGACAGCGAGTCGGAGCAGGAGGTCCAGCGCGCCATTGCCCGGCTTTGCGAAGGACGCACGACGCTCGTCATCGCGCACCGCCTCTCGACGATCATGCATGCCGACTGCATCCATGTGATCGAGAACGGGCGCATCACCGAATCCGGCCGGCACGACGAACTGCTGCGGCAGGGCGGGCGCTACGCGTTCTTCTACCGCCTGCAACTGCAGGAAAGCCGGAACGATCCGGCCAGCAAGCCCGCTCCGGCCCCCGCGAAATAGCTTCTATCCCTTCCCGCGATTGACCGGGCGTGCGGCGCGTTCTATGCGCTGACGCGACGACCGGCCTTTCCCGCCGCCTCTTCCTCCGCCAGGACGCGCCCCCATGAGCACCGCCAACCAGGAATTCGTCATTTCTCCGCCGCCGCAGGCGTCGATCGCCGTCGCGGGCAGCACCAAGAGGTTTCCGGTGCGCCGGGTCTGGTGCGTGGGGCGCAATTACGTCGAACACATCCGCGAGATGGGCAATGACGAGCGAGAGCCGCCGTTCTTCTTCGCCAAGCCCGCGGACGCGCTGGTGCCTGACGGGTCGACGATCCCCTACCCGCCGCTGACCAAGGATCTGCATCACGAGGTCGAGATGGTCGTCGCGCTCAAGAGCGGCGGCCGCAACATTCCGACCGACAAGGCCTTGGACCATGTCTGGGGCTATGGCGTCGCCATCGACCTGACGCGGCGGGACCTGCAGATCGCCTCACGCAACATCAAGCGTCCGTGGGAGATCGGCAAGGCGTTCGACGCCTCGGCGCCCTGCGGCGCGCTGCGCCCGGCCTCCGAGATCGGCCATCCCAAGAAGGGCCGCATCTTCCTCAAGGTGGACGGCGCCGTGAAGCAGGACGGCGATCTCGAGCAGATGATCTGGAACGTGCCCGAGATCATCAACCAGCTCTCGCAGTCGGTCGAGCTCGCGGCCGGCGACGTGATCCTCACCGGCACGCCGGCGGGCGTCAGCGCCCTGTCGCCCGGCCACACGCTCGAATGCGAAGTGGAAGGCGTCGGCACATTGACCGTGACGATCGGCCCGCCCGCGAAGTAGCATGGCTTGCGTCGCTGCGGGCGGCGTAACGTCCATGGAGAGGGTGCCATGCGCGCCGCCGTGATCCACGCCGCCAAGGATCTGCGCATCGATCCGGTCGAAATGCCGGTGATGCGCGACGGCGAGGTCGAAGTCCGCATCGAGGCCGGCGGCATCTGCGGCTCCGACCTTCACTATTATCTGCACGGCGGGTTCGGCAGCGTTCGCCTGAAGGAGCCGATGATCCTTGGGCATGAGATCGCCGGCACCGTCACGCGCGTCGGCAGCAATGTCTCCAAGGTCTCCGTGGGCCAGCGCGTCGCGGTCAATCCAAGCCGTCCCTGCGGGCAATGCCGCTACTGCGCCGAGGGTAGGCAGAACCATTGCCTCGACATGCGTTTCTACGGCAGCGCGATGCGCTTTCCCCACGTGCAGGGCGGCTTTCGCGACAATCTGGTCTGTGACGAGGCGCAGGCCGTTCCTGTTCCGCCGTTGACGAGCGCGGCGCAGGCGGCCTTCGCCGAACCGCTTGCCGTGTGCCTGCACGCCGTCAACCGCGCCGGACCACTCCTCGGCCGACGTGTTCTCGTCACGGGCGCCGGACCGATCGGTGCGCTCACAATTATCGCCGCGCGCCGCGCAGGTGCCCTTGAGATCGTCGCGACCGACGTTGCCGACGCGCCGCTCGCGATGGCGCGACGCGTCGGAGCCGATACCGCCATCAATGTCGCCGCCGAACCGCAAGCGCTTGAAAGATATTCGGCGGACAAGGGACATTTCGACGTGATGTTCGAGGCCTCGGGCAACGGCGCTGCGCTTGCGAGCGGCCTTGCCGTCGTACGCCCGCGCGGCGTCATCGTACAGATCGGCGTCGGCGGCGACGTGACGATCCCGCTCAACGTCGTCGTGGCCAAGGAATTCGATTTGCGCGGCACGTTCCGCTTCCACGAGGAATTCGCGCTCGCCGTCGATCTGATCGGCAATAACCTCGTCGACGTGATGCCGCTGCTTACGGCGACGGTCCCGCTTGCCGGCGCGCGCGAGGCGTTCGACCTTGCCGCCGATCGCTCGCGCTCGATGAAGGTACAGCTCAGCTTCGGGTGAGCGGCGCGGCCGTCACATCGTCGCGCCGATCTGCCACGGCACGAATTCGAGATCGCCGTAGCCAAGTCCCTCCGACCGGGTACGCTCGCCGGACGCGACGCGCAGCACCTTGTCGAAAATCTCCTGCCCTTTCGCCTCCAGCGACACGCCGTCGAGAACGTCGCCACAATTGATGTCCATGTCCTCGACCATATTTTCATAGACATAGCGGTTGGTCGCGAGCTTGATCGACGGGGTCGGCTTGCAGCCGAAAGCGGAGCCGCGGCCGGTCGTGAAGCACATCACGTTGCAGCCGCCCGCCACCTGTCCGGTCGCACCCACCGGGTCGTAGCCGGGTGTGTCCATGAACACGAAGCCTTTCTCCTTGACGGGCTGCGCATATTCGTAGACCGCGCGCATCGTCGTCGTGCCGCCCTTGGCGGCCGCGCCGAGCGACTTCTCCAGGATCGTGGTCAGTCCGCCGGCCTTGTTGCCGGGCGAGGGGTTGTTGTTCATCTCGCCGCGATTGCGCTCGGTATAGTCCTCCCACCAGCGAATGCGCTCGACCAGCTTCTCGCCGACCGCGCGATTGACCGCGCGCCGCGTCAGCAGATGTTCGGCGCCGTAGATCTCCGGCGTTTCCGCCAGCACGCCCGTGCCGCCATGCTTCACGAGAAGGTCGACCGCCGCGCCGAGCGCGGGATTGGCAGTGATCCCGGAATAGCCGTCGGAGCCGCCGCATTGCAGCGCCAGCACGACCTCGGACGCGGGCCGCGTCTCACGCTTCGCCCGCGCCGCGACGGGCAGCATTTCCTTGACGCGCGCCAGCCCCTGCTCGATCGTCTTGCGCGTTCCGCCGGTCGCCTGGATCGTCATGCTCTGGAAGTGGTCGCCCTCGACGAGATCGTACTCGTCCTTCAGGCGATCGATCTGGAACGTCTCGCAGCCGAGCCCGACCATCAGTGCCGCGCCGAGATTGGGGTGGGTCGCGTAGCCCCATTGCGTGCGCTGGAGCACTTCGTAGCCTTCGCCGCGCGCCGCCATGCCGCAGCCGGTGCCGTGCACGAAGGCGACGGCCCCGTCGATCTCAGGATAGTCGTCGAGAATCCCCGATGTATTCACCGCCTCGGCGATGAACTTCGCGACCGAGGCCGAGCAGTTCACCGAGGTGAGGACGCCGATATAGTTGCGCGTGCCCGTGCGCCCGTTCGGGCGGACATAGCCTTCGAACGTCGCGCGCAGTTCCGGTGGTAAGACTTCATCATTCTTCGCGCCTTCGGCGAAACGATAGTCGCGCGCGAAGTCGCGCAAAACGACGTTGTGCTCATGCACCCAGTCGCCGGGCGCGACGGGTTTCGAGGCGAAGCCGATGATCTGCCCATATTTGATGACGGGCGCGCCTTCGCCGATGGCGCTGACCGCGAGCTTGTGGCCGCGCGGCACGCGCTCCCGCGCCGTCACACCCGCAGCCTGCGCTCCCGCCGCGACCTGATCGATCGCGACAACGACATTGTCATCGGGCGAGAGACGAAGAGTCCGCGGCGTGCTCATGGCTGGCTCCAGACTAGGAACTTCGCATTCGGGGCATCAGTGGCAGAGAAGCTTTTCGATCCCGGTGGCGATACGGAAAAGAGCATGGTCGTGGCCGTTGCGTGCGATCAGCATCAGGCCGACCGGGAGCTTCTCGGTGCGAAGCGGCAACGAGATCGCGCAAAGGTCGAAGAAATTGAAGATCGACGTGTAGCTCAAGAGCGCCATGTTCTTCTTCGAGAACGCCTGCATCTCGGCAACCTCGTCGATCAACGGCGCGACGATCGGCGTCGTCGGCATCACCAGCGCATCGACGTCGCGCAACCGGACGTCCATCGCGCGCACAAGCTCGGCGCGCCGGCGCGAGAGCGCGACATAGTCGGCGGCGCTCATGGTGGCGCCGCGCTCGATGCGCGCCCGCACATTCGGGTCGATCTCGTCACCTCGCGTCTTTAGCCTCTCGCGATGAATGAAGAACGCTTCGGGCGGCGAGAACCCGCCGGTGGCGTTGGCGGCGATCATGTCCTCGATCAGCGGCATATCCATGTCACTGACGCGCGCACCGGCCTTGCCGAGAGCGGCCGTCGCCTTGTCCCAGGCTGCCGAGACCATAGCGTCCAGCGGCAGCAGAGATTTGCTGCTCGGCCGGCCGAGCCGCAATCCGGCGAGCGGCGCAGGTTCCGGCGCACGCGGCGCCTCACCGGCCATGACCGCATCGGCAAGCGCGCAGTCGGCAACCGTGCGCGCGAGCGGCCCGATGGAATCGAGCGTGAAGGAGAGCGGAAACGCGCCGTCCGTCGGCACACGATATTTGCTCGGCTTGTAGCCGACGATGCCGCACAGCGCGGCCGGAATGCGCGTCGATCCGCCGGTGTCGCTGCCGATCGAGATGTCGCACATCTGATCGGCGGCGGCGACCGCGGCGCCCGATGAGGAGCCCCCCGGCACGCGCGCGCGGTCGGTCGGATTGCCCGGCGTACCGAAATGCGGATTGGCGCCGACGCCCGAGAACGCGAACTCCGACATGTTGGTCTTGGCGACGATGACGGCGCCGGCCGCGCGCAGGCGCTGGACGACCGGGGCGTCCGCTCTCGCGGGCGGCGCGTCGACACACGTCTTGGACCCCGCGCGGGTGGGCTCGCCTTTCACATTGAACAGGTCCTTGATCGAAACGATCACACCATCGAGCGGGCCGAGCGAGACGCCGGCCTTGGCGCGCGCATCGGCGGCGTCAGCGGCGGCCGTTGCCGCCGCCTCATAAACGGTGAGACAGGCGCGCGCGCCCTCCCCCTTCGGGTCGCGGATACGTTGCAGGGCCTGGTCGAGACGTTCGCGGGCGGAGGTCGATATCATGCAAGGGCACTCTCAAGTTCAGCAATGAGATCGTCGGCGTCTTCGATGCCGACCGACAAACGGACAAGCGTATCGCTGATGCCAAGTTCGGTGCGGACCGCTTCCGGCACCGAACCGTGCGTCATCAGGGCCGGGTGCTCAATCAGACTTTCGACGCCGCCGAGGCTCTCGGCAAGAGCGAACAGCCGGCATCGCTCCAGGAAGCGGCGCGTCGTGTCGAGGTCTCCGACGAGATCCGCTGAGATCATGCCTCCGAAGGCACGCATCTGGCGTCGCGCAAGAGCGTGCTGCGGGTGGCTGGCGAGGCCCGGATAAAAGACGCGCCGCACCTTCGGATGCTTCTCCAGCCATTCCGCGATACGCAACGCCGAGGCGCATTGCCGCTCCATGCGCAGCGCCAATGTCTTGACGCCGCGCAGGGCGAGGAAGCTGTCGAACGGCCCCGAAACCGAACCCACCGCGTTCTGTAGAAACGCCAAGCGCTCGTGCAGTTCGTTGTTCTGACCGACGATAGCGACGCCGCCGATCATGTCGGAATGGCCGTTGAGGTATTTCGTCGTCGAATGCACGACGACATCGAAACCCGCCTCCAGCGGGCGCTGCACCCAGGGCGTCGCGAACGTATTGTCGGCGCCGCACCAGATGCCGCGCTGCTTCGCGATCGATGCGACGCGCTCCAGATCGACGAGCTTGAGCAGCGGATTGCTCGGAGTCTCGATCCAGATCAGGCGCGTGTTCGGCCTGATGGCCGCTTCGAGCGCCCCCGGCTTCGTGAGATCAACGAACGACGTCTCGATGCCGGCGGAGCGCTCGCGCACGCGCGTCAGCAACCGCCGCGTGCCGCCGTAGAGGTCGTCGAGAGCAACGACGTGCGCGCCGTGATCGAGGCACTCCAGGACGGTCGCCGTGGCGGCGAGCCCCGACGCGAAGGCGAACCCCGCGGTGCCGCTTTCGAGATCGGCGACGCAGCGCTCGAACGCCATGCGGGTCGGATTCTGCGAGCGCGAATACTCGTAGCCTTTGTGGACGCCCGGGCTCTCCTGAACATAGGTCGATGTCGTGTAGATCGGCATCATGACGGCACCCGTCGTCGGGTCGGGCGACTGCCCGGCATGGACGCAGCGCGTGGAAAAACCGAGGGCGTTGGAGCGATTCATAAGCGGGCCTTTGCGGCGTGAGCGCGGGCGAACGGAAGGCAGGGCCGTCTACGGCTGCTTGACGCGGAAATAGTTGATCAAATCCATGCGCGTCGCGATACCGAGGAAGCGCGATTGGTCCATGACGATGGCGACGTATTCCTTGCGAAACAGCGGGACAAGATCGGCGATCGGCGCATCCGCCGAGATCGTCTCGAGCCGCGACACCATCACATCCTTCACCGCCATCGAGAACACCGTGTCGCCGCCTCCCCCGGTCAGCAGCGCGCCAAGCACATCGCTCTCGTCCACCAAGCCAACGACGCGCTCACCCTCGACGACGGGAAGCTGCGACACGTCCGCCGCCCGCATACGCGCGAAAGCCGTGCGCAGATTGTCGCCGGGCGAAACCGTGATCGCGCTGCCTTCGTTGAAGCGATTGATGACGACGTCGCGCACCGTGCCGAAGCGTTCGCGGTCGCCCCAGCCTTCCTGCGCGAGGAAGGCGTCGTTGAACACCTTCGAGAGATATTTCGCGCCGGAATCGCACACGAGGCTGACGACGCGCCTGGGCGTCTTCTGCTCGCGGCAGAATTTCAGCGCGGCGGCAAGCAGCGTCCCGGACGACGAGCCGGCGAAGATACCTTCCATGCGCAGCAGCTCGCGGGCCGCGCCGAAGCTCTCCGGATCGCTGATCGAATAGGCGTGTTTCACAAGGCTGAGATCGGCGTTCTTCGGCAGGAAATCCTCGCCGATGCCTTCGACCGCCCAGCTTCCCGCCTGGGTCATCTTGCCGGTCCGGATATAGGGTGCGAGCACGGAGCCTACGGGATCGGCCAGGACCATCTCGGTCTTCGGCGAAGCGCCGCGCATGAAGCGGCCGATGCCGGTCAGCGTTCCGCCGGAGCCGACGCCGACCACGACGGCATCCACGTCGCCGTTCATCTGCTCGAGGATCTCCGGTCCGGTCGTCCGCTCGTGCGCAAGAGGATTCGCCGGATTTTCGAACTGATTGATGAAAAGTGCGCCAGGGGTGCGCTGCGTGATCGCCTGCGCCAAGTCTTGATAGTAATCGGGATGCCCCTTGCCGACATCGGAGCGCGTCAGAATAATCTCGGCGCCCATCGCCTTGGCGTGCAAGATTTTCTCGCGCGCCATCTTGTCGGGAACCACGAGGACCGTGCGGTAGCCCCGCCGCGACCCGACAAGCACGAGGCCGAGGCCGGTATTTCCGGCGGTGGCCTCGACGATGGTGCCGCCGGGCTTCAACGTGCCTGCCGCCTCCGCCGCCTCGATCATCGTCCGTGCCGGGCGATCCTTGATCGAGCCGCTCGGATTGGCGCTTTCGAGCTTCAGGAACAGGCGGCACCCGCCCGTATCGAGGCGGCTGACTTCGACGAGCGGCGTGTGGCCAATGAGATCGAGAACGGACGACATCGACTCAGTATACACGGGCAGCGCGCCGGGCATCTCCCCGCGCCTACGACATGCTAGGCATTCGCGGCGGCGCTGTTCGGAGGCACCACACCGACCTCTCGCGCGATGGCGACGAGCGCGGCCCATGTCGATTCCGGCAGCGGGATGCCGTCCTTCGCGCGTTGGGCGCGGTTGCGGACCTCGACCTCGCCGGGAACGAGAACTTCGCCGCCGGGCGCGACCGGGCGCGAGCTCTTTACGTAACTGAGGTAGCGCGCCATGTCCGGCGCGAGGAAATTCGTCGGATCGACGACCTTCGGATCGATGTAGAACGACAGCATGCCGTTCATCATCACGTCCTTGGGCTGGGTGGCGCCGCAGCCTGTCAGCGAGCCGCCGAGCAACTCGCAAAGCACCGCGAGACCGGACCCCTTGTGGTCGCCGAACGCGCGGATCGCGCCCTTGCCTTGACGATAATTGCGCGGACCGTCCGCCTCGTAGTCGCCGTAGAGCTGATGCGGGTCGCCGTTGATCGTGCCGTCCGGGCCGATCAACGCATTGTCCGGCAGCTTCTTGCCGCCCTGGCTCGCGACCAGCACCTTGCCCTCGGCGACGACCGAGGTCGCGAAATCGAGAATGACGGGATCGGTGCCCGACCGCGGAATGCCGATGCAGAACGGCGCGGTCGAGATGCGCCGGTCGACGCCACCGAAGGGCGCCACCAGAACACTGCCGGACGCGTTGACGAAGTGTACCGAGACCAGACCGGCGGCCGCCGCCATTTCCGCCCAGTCGCCGATGCGGCCGATATGGCTCGCATTGCGCAGCGCGACGGCGGAGAGGCCCGCCGCCTTGCATTTCGCGATGCCGATCTCGACGGCCTGCGGCGCGACCGTCTGGCCAAACCCGTTCTTGCCGTCGATCACGGCGATGACCGGGGTATCGACGACGACGTCAACCTTCTGGTCCGGGTTCACCGTGCCGTCGAGCTTGGAGCGGACATAGCGCGGCACCCGCACGACACCATGGCTGTCGTGGCCGACGAGATTGGCGCTCACCAGATACTTCGCGATCCGCCCGCTCTCCTCAGCGGAGCAGCCGGCGCCACCGAAAATATTTCGCACGAAATCCTGCAGCACCGCCGCTTCGATCTTCATTCTCTTTGCCCTATTCGTGAGTGCAGTCCGATCGGCCGCTCGATCACGATGATTTCGGATCGAATCGATCCAAAATCATGAACGTGATCGATTCTCATAACTTAGAGCGGGATGAGAAAAACCGCTCCACACTTTTCCTCATCCCGCTCCAGGCGACAGCATTTTCTCGGTCCGTTCAACCAGCTTTGCCGGATTCAAGCAATATTGCG
>JBDHSU010000033.1:0-31441 GCA_039808325.1 Variibacter sp.
GCTCGGCGAACTCGACGGCTGCCCGATCCTCGCGTCGGAGACCTGCGCGCTCGACATCATCGGCGCGAAATATGTCCGCGACATCGAAAACGGCGAAGTCGTCGTCTTCGACGAAGACGGCGCGCAATCGCACAAGCCGTTCCCGCCGATGCAGGCGCGGCCCTGCATCTTCGAGTACATCTATTTCTCGCGCCCGGACTCGATCGTCGGCGGCCGCAGCGTCTACGAAATCCGCAAGACCATGGGCCACGAACTGGCGCGCGAGGCACCGGCGGCGGCGGATGTCGTCGTTCCGGTGCCCGATTCGGGCGTGCCGGCGGCGA
Source organism: Variibacter sp. (assembly GCA_039808325.1). GTDB lineage: Bacteria > Pseudomonadota > Alphaproteobacteria > Rhizobiales > Xanthobacteraceae > JAFKKS01. Next base: position 324 of record JBDHSU010000033.1, read on the forward strand.
TCGGCTATTCGCAGGAAGCCGGCATCCCTTACGAGCTCGGCATCATCCGCAACCACTATGTCGGGCGCACCTTCATCGAGCCGACGCAGCAGATCCGGCAGTTGGGCGTGCGCCTGAAGCACTCCGCCAACCGCGCCGTCGTGCAGGGCAAGCGGATCGTGCTGCTCGACGATTCCATCGTGCGCGGCACCACGTCGGTGAAGATCGTGCAGATGATGCGCGACGCCGGGGCCAAGGAAGTCCACTTCCGCATCGCCTCGCCGCCGATCACCCATCCCGACTACTACGGCATCGACACGCCCGAGCGCGACAAATTGCTCGCCGCCACGCACGACCTCGAGGGAATGCGGAAGTTCATCGGCGCCGATTCCCTCGCGTTCCTTTCGGTCAACGGCATCTACCGCTCGATGGGCTTCGAGCGGCGCGATCCTTTGCGGCCGCAGTTCACCGACCACTGCTTCACCGGCGACTATCCGACCCCGTTGACGGACGAAACGGCGCAGGATGGTCCGCGCCAGTTGTCGCTGCTGGCGGAAGCGAGTTAGGCCGTCATTCCGGGGAGTCCGGAATCCATAACCCCGGCTGCGGAGTATGGATTCCCGACAGCCTCACCTCGTTCGGCTTCCGGAATGACAGACGCATCCAAACCTCTCGCCAATCGCATCGCTCTCGTCACCGGCGCCTCGCGCGGAATCGGCGCGGCGCTGTCGCTCGCGCTCGCCCAGGCGGGCGCGCATATCGTGGCGGTCGCGCGCACCGTCGGCGGGCTCGAGGAACTCGACGACGCCATCAGGGCGCAGAACGGCACGGCGACGCTCGTGCCCCTCGACATGAAGGACTATGACGGGATCGACCGGCTCGGCGGCGCCCTCTACGAGCGCCACGGCCGCCTCGACGTGCTCGTCGGCAATGCCGGCATTCTCGGCGTGCTCTCGCCGCTCGGCCATGTCGAGCCGAAGGTGTGGGACGACGTCATCGCCGTCAACGTCACCGCCAACTGGCGCCTGATCCGTTCGATGGACCCGCTGCTGCGCGCTTCCGACGCCGGCCGCGCGGTGTTTCTCACCTCGGGCGCCTCGACGCGCGCGGCCGCCTATTGGGGCCCCTACGCCACGTCAAAGGCCGCCGTGGACATGCTGGCGCGTACCTACGCGGCGGAGACGGCGTCGTCGCCGGTACGCGTCAATCTCGTCAATCCCGGCCCGATCCGCACGCGCATGCGGGCCACCGCGATGCCGGGCGAAGACCCGGAGACGCTCGACACGCCGGCGCAGCTCGCCGCCGCGATGCTTCCCCTCTGCCTGCCAAGCTGCACCGAGAACGGCCGGCTTTACGACTACCCGACCAAGAAGTGGCTCGATTATCAGCGGCCGGCGTAAGGTTTGGTCGTTCCGGCCGAACGCAGCGGGAGCCGCGCCGTCAGATCGGACACCGCCGATCTATCCCTTCTTCTTCGCGCGCCCCTCGAACGGGTTGTCCTTCTCGCGCAGCATCAAGCGGATCGGCGTGCCGGGCAGATCGAAGGCTTCGCGCAGCCCGTTGACGAGATAGCGCCGGTATTGCTCGGGGATCGCGTCGGCGCGCGAGGAAAAAAGGACGAAGCTCGGCGGCCGCGCCTTCGGCTGCGTGATGTAATTGATCTTGATGCGGCGGCCCGACACGGCGGGCGGCGGATGTGCGGCGACGGCCTCCGCGAGCCAACGGTTGAGGCCCGCCGTCGGCACGCGCTTGTTCCAGACGGCATGCGCGGCAACGATCTCCTGCATCAACCGGTCGAGCCCGTCGCCGTGCAGGCCGGACGCCGCGACGATCGGCACGCCGGCGACTTGGGGCAACCAGTGGTCGATCTCGCGCCGCAGCTTCGAGCCGGCGATCTCGCCGCGCGACGCGAGGTCGGATTTGTTCATCACGACCACCAGCGCGCGGCCCTCACGCACGACGAGGTCGGCGATGCGCAGGTCCTGTTCCTCGAACGGCGCCTGTGAATCCATCAGCAACACGACGACTTCGGCGAAGCGGATCGCCTCGAGCGCGTCCGCGACCGAAAGCTTCTCGAGCTTTTCGGTGATCTTGGCGCGCCGCCGCATGCCGGCCGTGTCGTAAAGACGAAAGGCGCGCCCCTTCCACGCGAGGTCGACGGCGATGGCGTCGCGGGTGATGCCTGCCTCCGGGCCGGTGAGCATCCGGTCGTCGCCGAGCAGCGAATTGACGAGCGTCGACTTGCCGGCGTTGGGCCGCCCGACGATGGCGACACGGATCGGGCCCGACGCCCCCTCGGCCGTCCGCGGCGCGACGCCCGGCTCCTCGGTTTGCGCCGGCAAAGCCGCGCGCATGGCGTTGTAGAGATCGGAAAGGCCCTCGCCATGTTCGGCGGACAGCGTCACCGGCTCTCCAAATCCGAGGGAGAAGGCTTCCGCCGCGCCCACCTGCCCCGCCCGGCCCTCGCTCTTGTTCGCGACCACGATGACGGGCTTGCCGCTGCGCCGCGCCATCGCCGCGAACGCCTCGTCGAGCGGCGTCAGGCCCGCGCGGGAATCAATCACCAGCAGCACGACGTCGGCGTCGCGCACGGCGATGTCGGTCTGCGCCCGCATGCGCCCGGGCAGGCTCCCTGCCTCGGCCTCTTCGAAGCCGGCCGTGTCGATAGCGGTGAAATGCAGGTCGCCGAGCTTCGCGCGCCCTTCCCGCCGGTCGCGCGTCACGCCCGGCCGGTCATCGACCAGCGCGATGCGTTTTCCGACCAGGCGGTTGAACAGGGTCGACTTGCCCACATTCGGGCGGCCGACGATCGCCGCTGAAAAGCTCATGATGCAACCGCTGGGGACGGGGGGACCTTATGGCGCGCGCGACGCCGCCGCGTCCAGCCCGCGACCCGATCAACGCGTGAATTGTCCGGGCTTAGGCGGGTCGGGCCAAACGGTCGGAGCCGGCTGGCTGGATGGGGCCGGCCATTGCGGGGCCTGGTTGGCAGCGGGCGGCGCCGGCCACGCCGCCTGCGGCGCGGATTGCTGAGGTGCATTCTCGGCGGCGGCCGGCTGCGCCGGCGCGGGCTTGCGCTTCGCCGCCGGGCGCGGCTCGCGCTTCGGATGCGCGGCATGCCGCTTCGGCTTCGGTTTCGGCTTCTCCGCTTCCGCGGGCTTTTCCGGCTCGGGAGCGCTCAGCGCGACGTCCGGCGGCGCGTTCGGGTCCGGGATCGTCTGATGGCCCTTCATCAGGTCGGGCGGAATGCCTTGCTCGACGCCGGGAACGCCGCCTGGGAAGACCTCGCGGCGCTCCCCTTTCAACGGCGTCTTGGTGACGCCGAACGGGTTGAAGTCCTGCACTTTCGCCTGCACGGAATCGATCAGGTCGGAGGTTTCGCAGCCCGACAGTCCGAACGCCAGACACGCGGCAAGAAGAAAGCCCGATTTGCGCGACAACGACATAGACGGGTCCTTCACCCTCAACTCTTGGCTTCGGGTTGAATGAGCGCGCCGAGCATCTCGATCCGCGTGCGGATCGACGCCGGGCTTTGCCGATCGCCCATAATCATTTCCGACCATTTGCGCGCCTCATCGCTGTTGCCGGCATGCCAAGCCGCAAAGGCAAGGATTTCCCGCGCCGAGTTGCGGAAGGGACGGTCCGCCGCCGTCGCCGGCTCGAGGCGCGTGCGCAGATCCGCAAGCGACGCCGTATCGATCAGCAGCAGGCCCGCGCGCACGCGCGCCAGGTCCTGGATCGTCCCGGTCGCCCCGCCATCCGCGACGATCGCGTCATACGCCTTCACCGCCGCCGCAGGATCCTTTTTCGCGAGCGCCGCGGCCTCTTGCAGCCGCGCCAGCATCCGGTATCCGGTCGCGCCCTCGGCCGCAATTTTACCGAAGGCCGCCTCGGCCTCGGCGGGCTTGCCGTCCTTCATCAGCGTCATCGCCGTCTCGAACCGGGCGCCGTTCTCGGCTGCCTGCTTGGCCTGCCACCATTCGTAGCCGCGCCAGCCGCCAATGCCGAGCACGATCACACACGCCGCCGCGACGATCAGATTGCCGTAGCGCGCCCAGATCTCCCGAAGCCGCTCGCGCCGCAGTTCTTCATCGACTTCGTTGAATATGTCGGACACGCAACTTCCTCGCTGAGCCGCCGCCTTCGCTTCGCCGCGAAGCAACGGATATGATCGGTCTTAAAATTAAGATCAGGATCGGCCCGGAACGGTTACCATGCCCTGACCCCGTCTTGCACTGCCGCAGGCCGCGCTGCCGTTAGGATAAAGATGTGGCGCAGCCGTGGCAAAGCCGGTTTGGCGTCTCGCATATCGAAGTCGCCCGGATTGCCCGCACATATCAGGGGGTGAATGCCGGTACGCCGATCACCAACGGGTGAAAAGCAAAACCGAGCGCAAGGTATGCGATGGTGCCGACCACGACGGCGGCCACGTCGTTGCGCCATCCCCCCATGGGGATCGGAGGGCCTCCCGCATCGGTCCTCCGTTTGAGTGTGATCCGATCGAACACCGCCCAACCGAGGATCGAGCCGAACAGGACGATCGAGCCGAGGTCGCCATTGGCGATGAGGTGCGCGACGGCCCAGAGCTTCACGCCGACGAGCATCGGATGCTTGAGCACCCGCGCGATGTTCCCACGAGCGTAAGCGGCCACGATGCAAACGGTCGCCGGCCACATCAGCGCGACCGTAACGTGGCGGGTCCAGGCCGGGGGAGACCAGACGTCGATCCAGCCGCTCGCCCGGTAGCGGGCGAAACCGTAGGCGATCAGACCGATCGCAAGCACCGACAGAAGCGAATAGACAATTTTATAGGTCGCCTCTCCGACCCGGGCGATGACGGCTGCACGCTGCTCGCGCGCGGTCGTGAACGCATGCACGCCGATGAACAGCGCGAGGCCGAAAACCATGATGGCAAAGCCCATGAAGCCTCCTCGTCCACGCCCCAAGCGTCACGACAACCGCATAGCAGTTTAGAACGGCGCTAGAAACCGCGCTCTCCCGGACCCACCGCGCATGGCGGCTTTTGTCGATTCCGACCTATTGACGCTGAGCGACGGCTGTCGGAGAACGCGGGCCGCCTTCCCTTGCCCCTTCGCCTGGAGCGCATCCCTTGCCCGGTCTGAAAGCGTTGACGCTGTCCCTCGCGGCTTTCCTGACCGCTATTGTGCCGGCTGCGAGCCAGGAATGGCCGGCCAAACTGGTGCGAATCGTCGTGCCCTTCGGTCCCGGATCGACGCCCGACGTCGTCGGCCGCATCCTCGCGGAGCAGCTCCAGCAACGCCTGCACCAGACCTTCGTGGTCGAGAACAAGCCGGGCGCCAGCGGCAATATCGGGACGGACGTTGTGGCAAAGGCCGCGCCCGACGGCTCCACGATCGGCATCTCGTTGGGCGGGCCGCTCGCGATCAACACGATTCTGTTTTCGAAGCTGCCTTACGACCCACGCAAGGACATCGCGCCCATTTCCTTGCTCACCGCCATGCCGAGCGTCCTTGCCGTTCCGGCAAGCCTCGGGGTGAACAATGTCGCGGAATTCGTGGCACTGCTGAAGAAAGATGCCGGTGCGATCAGCTACGGCTCGATCGGCGCCGGCTCGCTGTCGCAGCTCTGCATGGAAGCGATCGGGCTGAAGGCGGGCGGGGGCAAGATGGTGCATGTGGCGTATCCAAGCTCGCCCGCCGCGGTGACCGCGGTGATCCGCGGCGAGGTGCAGGCGGTGTGCCTGCCGGCCATATCGGTGACGCCGCAACTGTCCTCCGCCACCGTGAAAATCCTCGCGGTGACGACGCCGGAGCGTTCGCCGTTCCTGTCTGAAATACCGACGCTCAAGGAGAGCGGCATCGACGTGCAATCCGACGCCTGGAATGCATTGATCGCGCCCGCCGGCACGCCGCCCGCGACGATCGCGAAAATAAACGCCGCCGTGCGCGAGGTGCTGGCGACGCCTGCGGTCGTCGAACGGTTGAAGACGCAGTTGATCTCCCCCTATCCGTCCACCCCTGAGGAAGCGCGCAAGAAGATCGACGACGAGAAGGACCGTTGGACGGACGTGATCTCCGCCGCCGGGATCAAGATCAATTAGGGTCGGCAAGACAAAGGGGCGCCATCGCCGGGCTCGACCCGGCGATCCATGCGTATCGCAAAAACTCGTTTGATTGACGGACGCCCGGGTCAAGCCCGGACATGACGGGTTATGTCTTCTTCACGTCCTTCACGTCGGTGAAGGCGATGCCGGGCGAGCGCTCGCGCGTGTAGTCGAGATAGAACTGATTGCGCGCGAGGAAGACCGGATCGCCGTCGAGATCGTCGGCGATCCCCGCGCTGTTGGCCTGCACGAAGGTATCGAGCGCCTTGCGGTCGTCGGCGCCGATCCAGCGCGCGAGCTGAAACTCCGGCACATCGAATCCGATTTCGACGCCGTATTCATTGGCGAGCCGGTCGCGCAGCACGTCGAGCTGCAACGGCCCGACGACGCCGACGAGCGCGGGCGAACCGTCGCGCGGGCGCAGCACCTGCACCACGCCCTCCTCCGCCAGTTCCTGCAGCGCGGCGTTGAGTTTCTTCGATTTCATCTTGTCGGTGAGCCGGACACGGCGAAGGATTTCCGCCGCGAAGCTCGGCACGCCGACGAAGTTGAAGTCCTCCCCCTCCGTCAGGGTATCGCCGATGCGCAGCGTTCCGTGATTGGGGATGCCGACGACATCGCCGGCATACGCCTCGTCGGCGATGGCGCGGTCCTGCGCGAAGAAGAAGTGCGGCGCCGCGAGCGTCATCGGCTTGCCGGTGCGCACCAGCTTCGCCTTCATGCCGCGCTCGAGCTTGCCGGAGCACAAGCGCGCGAAGGCGATGCGGTCGCGATGCTTCGGGTCCATGTTCGCCTGAATCTTGAAGACGAAGGCGCTCATTGCCGGATCGGTCGCTTCGACCTTGCCCTTGTCGGCGGCTTGCGCGCGCGGCGGCGGCGCGTAGGCCGAAAGCACATCAAGGAGATCGCTGACGCCGAAATTCTTCAGCGCCGAACCGAACAACACCGGCGTCAGATGTCCGTCGCGGAACGCGGCGAGGTCGAAAGGCTTCGACGCCTCCTTCACCAGTTCCAGCTCGTCGCCGATCGCGGCGCCGTCGAGCGTCGCGTTGACGGTATTGATCGCGCCGATGTCGATTTCGCGCGCCGGCACCGCCTTCGATCCGTCGCCCTCCATCAAGCGCACGGAGGACGACGAGAGGTCCGCGGTGCCGATGAAGTCGCGGCCGCGCCCGATCGGCCAGGTGACCGGCGTCGTGTCGAGCGCCAGCGTCTTCTCGATCTCGTCGAGAAGGTCGAGCGGATCGCGGCTCTCGCGATCCATCTTGTTGACGAAGGTGACGATCGGAATGTCACGCAGCCGGCAGACCTCGAACAGCTTGCGGGTTCGCGCCTCGATGCCGCGCGCCGCGTCGATCACCATCACCGCCGAGTCGACGGCGGTCAGCGTGCGATAGGTGTCGTCGGAAAAGTCCTCGTGGCCGGGCGTGTCGAGCAGGTTGAAGACGCAGCCTTGGTACTCGAACGTCATCACCGAGGTGACGACGGAGATACCGCGCTCGCGCTCGATCGCCATCCAGTCGGAGCGCGTCGAGCGCCGATCGCGTTTCGCCTTCACCTGTCCCGCCAAATTGATGGCGCCGCCGAACAGCAGCAGCTTCTCGGTCAGCGTGGTCTTGCCGGCGTCCGGGTGCGAGATGATGGCGAAGGTCCGGCGGCGGGCCACCTCGGCGGCGAGCGGCGACCCGCGCGAAGGCGCCGTTTCGGGAACAGTCATGGTCATTGCGGCCATGTGGCAGGGAACGGTCCTTCGGGCAAGAGCCGTGCTAGTCTCGTCGGGTGAAAATCCGAGGCAACCGACAATGCTGAAACATGTCGAGGCCGGCGTTCTCGACCTCGCTTATGCGGAATCCGGGGACGCCAACGGCTGGCCGGTCGTGCTGCTGCACGGCTTTCCCTATGACATCCATAGCTACGACGACGTCGCTCCCCGCCTCGCCGCCAAGGGCGCCCGCGTCGTCGTCCCCTATCTGCGGGGCTACGGGCCGACGCGCTTCCTCTCGCCGGCCACGCCGCGCTCGGGGGAGCAAGCGGCATTGGGGGCCGACCTTCTCGCATTGCTCGACGCCCTGAACATCCCTTCGGCCGTGCTCGCGGGCTACGACTGGGGCGGCCGCGCCGCCTGCATCGTCGCCGCGCTGTGGCCGGAGCGCGCCCGCGGCCTCGTTTCGGTCAACAGCTACAACATCCAGGACATCGCCCGCTCCGGCGAGCCGCAGCGCCCGGAGAACGAGCACCGGCATTGGTACCAGTACTATTTTCACGGCGAGCGCGGCCGCGCCGGGTTGGCGCAGAACCGCAAGGCGTTCTGCAAGCTCCTGTGGCAACTCTGGTCGCCCACCTGGGCGTTCGACGACGCGACTTACGAGCGGACGGCGGAAGCGTTCGACAATCCCGACTTCGTCGACGTCGTGATCCAGTCGTACCGGCACCGCTATGCGCTCGTTCCGGGCGATCCCGCCTATGCCGCAATCGAACGGCGGCTTGCCGCGCAGCCACCCATCACGGTCCCGGCGATCACGATCGACGGCGCCGCCGACGGCGTGATGGGCATCGGCGGAACGGCAAGGCACGCCCGCAAATTCACCGGCCGGCATGAGCACCGCGTCATCGACAATGTCGGGCACAACCCGCCGCAGGAGGCCCCCGCCGCGTTCGCCGATGCGGTGCTCGCCGTCGCGGCGTGGACGCGGTGAGATCCGCCCGCCCCTCATCGCCGGACTTGCCCCGACGATCCCGCTTAGGCGGGCGCGCCACCTCTTGAATCGTGACGGCCGGGACAGGCCCGGCCATGACAACGGACGTGCCAGCGCGAAGGCGCCGTCATCCCTTCGCCTTCACCGCCCTCTCATACTCCTCGGCCTTGAAGCCGAGGAGGAACCTGTCGCGGCCGAGATCGAGCACCGGCCGTTTGATCATCGAGGGCTGCTCCAGCATCATCGCGATCGCCTTCGCTTTCGTGACGCCTTCCTTCTGCGCATCGGGAAGTTTCTTGAAGGTCGCGCTGTTGCGGTTGAACACCGCCTCCCATCCGAGCGCCTTGCACCAGGTCTCCAGGTCGTCGCGGGTAAAGCCGTCTTTCGTCTTGAAGTCGTGAAAGGTGTAATCGACCTTGCGGCTCTCGAGCCACGCCCGCGCCTTCTTCACCGTGTCGCAGTTGCGGATGCCGTACATCGCGATGGGCATGTGGATTCGCCTTCGTCTGCCGCGTTCGGAAAACCTTAGCGCGACGGATCGGCCTGGGAAAGATTTCGACGCAGCGACGACGACAGCCGCCGACGCTCTTCCCTGGGGCCTGATTCAACGGTGTTGAATGAGCCCCCCCGCTCTTCTTACTGTTTGACCGCGATCCGAAAACCGGATTCCCTTTCGGATCATGCCCTCTCGCCGTCCTTATTCCGAAAGGCCGCCTCTCCCGCGTCGGAGACCCTGACCCATTCGGGGTCGGGCGCGGCGCCGGGAACGTAGCTGTCGTTCCAGTTCCACCATTTGTAGGGCCGGCTCTGCGGATAGCCCTCGGGCGAGTCCTCCCAGATCTCCTGACGGCCGAGCGCCGTCATGTCGAGGTAACTCCAGACGGTGCCCATCGCCTCGTCGCCGCGGCCGTTGATGAAATACGTGCGGAAGATCCGCTCGCCGTCGCGAATGAAGGCATTGTGGCCGTGCCATTCGTCGACATCGAAGTCGGCGTCGAAGCTATCGGTGATTGTATACCAGGGGATGTGCTCCCACCCCATCCGCGCTTTCAACCGCGCGATATCCGCTTGCGGCGCACGCGACGCGTAGACCAACGTCGTGTCGCGCGCGTTCAAGTGGACGAGATTGGAGACCTGGTCCGCGCCGAGCGAACAGCCGATGCAGCCATGCTCCGGCCAGCCATGCACGCCGGGCTCGAAGAAGGCGCGATAGACGACAAGCTGCCGCCGCCCGTCGAACAGATCGTGCAAGGACTTTTTGCCGGACGGCCCGTCGAAAACGTAAGCCTTGTCGACCGCCATCCAGGGCATCCTGCGCCGCTCGGCCGCGAGCGCGTCGCGCGCCCGGGTCATCGCCTTCTCCTTGACGAGGAGCTTTTCGCGCGCGGCCGTCCACTCCCGCGGCGATACGATCGGTCGTGTTTGCATGAGACGCTCTCCTTCTTCTGACCTCTCCACCGGCTTGCTGACTGTCGCCGCCGGTCACGCCGGCAGGCGACGCTCGTATTCCGCCTTGAGGCGGCTCCAGCCGTCCCAGAACGGCTCCGGCTCCCTGCCGTGCAGGCGCGCGGCAAGGACATCGAGATGCATGTGCCAACCGGCGCTGACGTTGAGGCGCGTCGAGCGCTCGGCGATGCGACGGTGCGTGACGGTCAGCAGCACGCCATGGTCCTGCTGCTTCAGTTCGAACGTGACGCCGTCCGTGCCGCCCCAGGTGATGCCGAGCCTGCGGGGCGGATCGAGCTCCGTGATCGTACCGCGCATCCGATGCTCGTCCGAAAAGCCGTCCGGACGCAGGCCGGGCGGATCCGTCAGCTCGTCGTTGCGCCAGACAAGTTCGAACGCGGACCCGACCTTCATTTCCATATCGCCCGAGGCCAGCCACTGACGGCGTAGATCGCTCTCGGTGAGGTATGCCCAAACCCGATCGATCGTTCCCGGCAGGCGGCGATGGATCGTCAGCGTCATCGGCTCGGTGAGTTCGCCATAGGCGCTCACGGTCGCGCGCTCGCTCATTGCGTCTCTCCTTCGGATCGGGGGGATCTGGAGGCCTCCTGGGCACCTTCCGCGCGGAGGAGCCGCGCGAGGATATCGAGGCGACCGGTCCAGAATTTCTCGTAGAAGCTCAGCCACTCATGCGCGTTGGCGAGCGGCCCGGGGTCGAGGCGGCACAGATGCCTGCGCCCGCGCACCTCGCGGCGGATCAGGCCGGCGCTTTCCAGCACCTTGATGTGCTTGGAGGCGGCGGCAAGCGAGATGGCGAAGGGCCCGGCCAATTGGCCGACCGTCCGCTCCCCTCCCGCCAGTTCGCGCAGCATCCGCCGCCGCGTCGCATCGCCAAGGGCGTGAAAGACAGTATCGAGTGCGGGCGCATGATATTCAACCATACTGTTGAATATAACTTGGGCACCCTTATTGTCAACCGATCGGTTGAATAATTTTCAAGCAGCAGGTTCCGTGATCTCCACGCGCGGAGTGTTGCAGGCTGAACGGAGAGCCTATGTTCCAGAGCGGACTTCCGCCGTAAGGCGAATGCCGTGAACATCCCGACGCCCCAACCCAATTCGAAAGCCACCGCGCGGCCGCCCTCGTCCGCCCCCGAAAGCGACGAAGTACCCCACTCAAGCTGAGACCCAAGCGCGCGGTCTTGCCGCCACTGGCGAGCCCGCCGCCAACGAAACGTCCGGAGAGCATTGCATGACCGACGACAACGAATACGTCCCGCCGAAGGTTTGGACCTGGGACAAGGCCAGCGGCGGCAGGTTCGCCAACATCAACCGTCCGGTCGCCGGTTCCACGCACGAGAAGGAACTGCCCGTCGGCAAGCACCCGATCCAACTCTATTCGCTGGGGACGCCGAACGGCCAGAAGGTCACCATCATGCTCGAGGAATTGCTCGCGAGCGGTCACAAGGGCGCCGAATACGACGCCTGGCTGATCAAGATCAGCGACGGCGACCAGTTCGGCTCCGGCTTCGTCGCGGTCAACCCGAACTCGAAAATTCCGGCGATGGTGGACCGCAGCGGGCCGAAACCCATCCGCGTGTTCGAGTCCGGCGCCATGCTGGTGTATCTGGCGGAAAAGTTCGGCGCGTTCCTGCCCACGGAGCCGTCGGCACGCGCCGAAACGCTCTCCTGGCTGTTCTGGCAGATGGGCGCCGCGCCTTTCCTCGGCGGCGGGTTCGGACACTTCTACGCCTATGCGCCGACGAAGCAGGAATATCCGATCAACCGCTACGCCATGGAAGTGAAGCGCCAGCTCGACGTCCTCGACCGGCGCCTCGCCGACAACGAATTCGTGGCCGGCCGCGAATACACCATCGCCGACATGGCGATCTGGCCCTGGTACGGCGGCCTGGTGAAGGGCTGGCTGTACGGCGAATCCGCGACCTTCCTGAGCGTGAAGGACTACAAGAACGTCGTGCGCTGGACCGAACAGATTTTCGCCCGCCCGGCGGTCACGCGCGGCCGCAAGGTCAACCGCATCTCCGGCGAGCCCGCAAGCCAGCTTCACGAACGCCACGACGCGAGCGACTTCGACACCAGGACGCAGGACAAGATCGCCGGCGCGCAATCCTGACCCCGCCTTCGGCCGCGCGGCCGGCTTGGCCTGTCAGGCCGGCGTGTCGTAGGAAGGTGGAATGTCTGAAAAGATTCGCGTCGCCGTCCTCTATGGTGGTCGATCCGGTGAACATGAGGTGTCGCTGCGCTCGGCGGCATCCGTGATCCGGCATCTCGACCGCGCGCGCTTCGACGTCATCCCCGTCAGCATCGACAAGAGCGGACGCTGGCAATGGAACGACCTGCGCCGCCTCGATCAATCGAACGCCGACGTCTTGCCGATTTTCGCCGACGCGCCGGAGATACGGCTGGCGACGGGACCGGCCGGGCGCTGCGCCGTGACGCCGATCGCCGGGACGCCGGCGCCGCTCGCGATCGACGTTATCTTCCCGGTGGTGCACGGCCCGCTTTGCGAGGACGGCGCGCTGCAGGGGCTGCTCGACCTCGCGGACGTTGCTTATGTGGGATCGGGCGTGCTCGGCTCCGCGGTGAGCATGGACAAGGACGTCGCCAAGCGCCTCGCCGAAAGCGCCGGCATTCCGACCGCGCCCTATCGGGCCCTCACCCGCAAGGCGTTCATGCGGGACCGGGACGCGCTTCTCGCGGCGCTGTCCGCCGCGCTCGAACTCCCGGTTTTCGTCAAGCCCTGCAACATGGGATCGAGCGTCGGCGTTCACAAAGTCAAAACCTGGGACGCGCTCGGTCCGGCGCTCGATGACGCCTTCCGCTACGATCTCAAGGTGCTGGTCGAGCAAGGCATCGACGCGCGCGAGATCGAGGTGGCGGTGCTGGAGGGCGAGCCGGCCTTCGTCAGCCTCGCCAGCGAATTGCGGCCGAACCCGCAGCACGAATTCTACTCCTACGAAGCGAAATATCTCGACCCCGAAGGCGCGCATGTCGACCTGCCGGCGAAGATCGACGCCGGGCAGATGGAGCGCGTGCGCGCGCTGGCGGCCGACGCCTTCACGGTGCTCGGATGCAACGATCTCGCCCGCGTCGATTTCTTCCTCGACCGGCAAAGCGGCGACTTCTACTTCAACGAGATCAACACCCTGCCCGGCTTCACCTCGATCAGCATGTATCCGAAGATGATGGAGGCGTCCGGCGTGCCCTATGGCGAGCTGTTGACGCGCCTCATCGGCCTCGCGCTCGAGCGGCACCGGGAACGTCGGTCCCTGACGCGGGATTATGCGAGTTAGGCACGGAGACGGTGACAACCTCCACAGGGGGGATGAATGAAAAGACACAGGATCTACGCAACGAGCTTCGCCGCGGTATATCCCCTTCTGGTCGCCAAGGTGGAGAAAAAGGGACGCACAAAAGCTGAAGTCGACGAAATCATCCGCTGGCTAACCGGCTACTCGCAAAAAGCGCTCGACGGCCAGCTCGAGAGAAAAACAACATATGAGGATTTCTTCGCCCAGGCGCCTCGAATGAACCCATTACGATCATCCATAACCGGCGTCGTTTGCGGCGTCCGAATTGAAAAGATCGAAGAGCCCACCATGAGGGAGATTCGATACCTTGACAAAATGGTGGATGAACTCGCGAGAGGTAAGGCTATGGAAAAAATTCTTCGCGCGTAGATTGAGCATGCCTCCCACTGCTTCGATATAGTCGAAGCGCTTGCGAAGTCATCCCGAAATAAGAGGTGACGGATTGCGGGCGATAGCCGGTCGTTTCACAACAGAGACATTCTCGGATGGGCCAAATTCACTCCCACTCGATCGTTCCCGGAGGCTTGCTCGTCACGTCGTAGACGACGCGGTTGACGCCCTTGACCTCGTTGATGATGCGGGTCGCGACGGCGCCGATGAACGTCATGTCGAAGGGATAGAAGTCCGCCGTCATGCCGTCGGTCGAGGTCACCGCGCGCAGGCCGACGACGTAGTCGTAGGTGCGCCCGTCGCCCATGACGCCGACCGTCTTCACCGGCAGGAGCACCGCGAAGGCTTGCCAGATCGTGTCGTAGAGGCCCGCCTTGCGGATCGCGTCGATATAGACGGCATCCGCCTTGCGCAGGATGTCGAGCTTCTCTTGCGTGATCTCCCCCGGACAGCGGATCGCGAGGCCCGGCCCCGGAAACGGATGCCGGCCGACGAACACCTCGGGAAGCCCCAGTTCGCGGCCGAGCGCGCGCACCTCGTCCTTGAACAGTTCGCGCAGCGGCTCGACCAGTTTCATCTTCATGCGCGCCGGCAGTCCGCCGACATTGTGATGCGACTTGATCGTCACCGACGGCCCGCCGGTGAACGAGACGCTTTCGATCACGTCCGGATAGAGCGTGCCCTGCGCCAGGAAATCCGCCGATCCTTTTCCCAAGGCCGCGATCTTCTTCGCCTCCGCATCGAACACGTCGATGAAGAGCTTGCCGATCGTCTTGCGCTTCGCTTCCGGGTCGGTCACGCCGGCGAGCGCGCCGAGGAATTGCTTCGACGCGTCCACATGCACCAGCGGGATGTTGTAGTGGTTGCGGAACATGTCGACGACGCTCTCGGCCTCGTTGAGCCGCAGCAGCCCGTGGTCGACAAAGACGCAGGTGAGCTGATCGCCGATCGCCTCGTGGATCAGCACGGCGGCAACGGCGGAATCGACGCCGCCCGACAAGCCGCAGATCACGCGGCCCTCGCCGACCTGCGCGCGGATTTTCGCGATCGCCTCGGCGCGGAAGGCGCGCATCGTCCAGTCGCCTTCGAGGCCCGCGACCTTGCGCACGAAATTGCGGATGAGCTTCGCGCCGTCCGGCGTATGCGCCACCTCGGGATGGAACTGCATGGCGTAGAATTTGCGCGCGTCGTCGGCGATCACCGCAATCGGCGAGCCTGGCGCCTGCGCCACCGCGCGGAAGCCGGCCGGCAGCTTCGTCACCCGGTCGCCGTGGCTCATCCACACGTCGTAGCGGCCGCCCTTCTCCCACACGCCGTCGAACAGCGCGCAGTCGTCGGTGACTTCGACGGTGGCGCGGCCGAATTCGCGATGGTGCCCGCCCTCGACGGCGCCGCCGAGCTGATGCACGAGGGTCTGCTCGCCGTAGCAGATGCCGAGCACCGGCACGCCGGCGTCGAGGATCGCGCGCGGCACCGCCGGCGCACCGGCCTCGAGCACCGAGGCGGGGCCGCCGGAAAGGATCACCGCCTTCGGCTGCATCGCGCGAAAGACCTCTTCCGCCCTCTGGAAGGGGACAATCTCGCTATAAACGCCCTCCTCCCGCACGCGCCGCGCGATGAGCTGCGTCACCTGCGAACCGAAATCGACGATCAGGATCTTGTCATGAGAGGCCGCCGCTCCGGCGTCGCCGCCGGTGGCCTCTCGGGCGCCTTCGGGCTCGCTGCGGCGGGGGGAGATGGCGGCCATGGGTGCCTCGCGCGTTGCCGGCCAAGCCGGGGAAGCAAAACGTTGTGCGGCGCACAGCCGCCCGGGGTCAAGCGGATAGGTAGGGGTTTCCACGATCGGGATAACCCTTTGGTGAGACCGGCCGTGCGATACCACGCCCGCCCATATTGGAGATCGAAGGCTGGTATGCCCCTCGAAACACCGTCCCCGAGGCTCCCGAACGCGCCCCTGGCCGCGCGGCGGGCGGCCCTTTTCCGCGAAACGCCGGCGGAAACGCTCGAGCGCTGGACCCTGGGGACCGCCTGGAACTTGAAGCCAGCGCGCATCGCCGGCATTCCGCCGCTCTTGCGGGCCGTCTTCTCCGACCTCATCCGACCGCGCGACGGCCTGCCCGATCCGGAACAGGCTCTGCGGGCCCCGGCGGGCTTATGCGGCATCGCGCGCGATCTCTCCGTGCCGACGGTCGTGAAGGCGTATGAACGCGGCCTCTTCCCGTTCGCGCATCTCGGCCCGCTGAAGTGGTTCTCCCCGCCGGAGCGATGCGTTCTTTTCCTCGACGAGTTCCGCATCTCCAAGGACGCACGCCGCATGATGCGGCAGGCGCGCTATACGGTCACGTTCGATCGCGATTTTGAAGGCGTCGTGAAAGCATGCGCCGGCCGGCGCGGCGGAAAATGGCACATCACCTGGATCACGCCGCGGGTCATGCGCATCTTCGCGGCCCTCTTCGACGCCGGCCACGTGCATTCCTTCGAAGTCTGGAACCAGGCCGGCGAGCTGGTCGGCGGCGGCTACGGTCTCGCGGCGGGAGGCGTCTTCTTCACGGAGTCGCAGTTCTCGCATGCGAGCAACTCATCGAAGGTCGGCTTCGCGGTGCTCAATTGGCACCTCGCGAAATGGGGCTACACGCTCAACGACGGCAAATACGCGGCGCCGGCGCTCTTCGATATGGGGTTCCGGATGATCCCGCGGGCCGAATTGCAAGAGCACCTGCATCATCAGCACCTGCATCATCAGCACCTGCATAATCAGCACTTGCATCATCAGCACTTGCATCATCCCAACGGCGAATCCCGCAAACCGGGACGTTGGGAGCTCGAAACCGACTTGGCGACGGTGGCGGCGTGGCAGCCGGGTCAGGCCCCCGCGGAAGCGGCCGTGACGACGGCGAAAGCGAAAACGAAAGCGCCTCCGAAAAAGAAGAAGGCGGCCGGTGCGGCGTCTTCGACCGTCGATACGGTCGGAATTCCGGAGGCCGCGGCGTCCTGAGGCTATCCGCGGCCGGCCGGCGGCTCATGGGCGCGACAGCAGCGAAACGAAAAACCCGTCGGTGCCGGTGCGCCGTGGCGTCATCAGCAATCCATAACGCGTCGCCAGAACCCCTTCGCGGAACGCGGTTTCGCTCTCCCCAAGTACGCCGATCGCCAGATCACGCACCGCGAAGCCCGCGTGACGGCCAAGGAAAGCGCGGATCTGTTCGTCGTTCTCGTCCTTGAGCACCGAGCAGGTGATGTAGGCGATGCGGCCTTCCGGCTTGAGCAGCGTGACGGCCCGGTCGAGGACTTCCGCCTGTTGCTTGCGCCGCTGCTCCAGCGCGCCCGGCCGCATGCGCCATTTCGCATCCGGGTTGCGCCGCCACGCGCCGGTGCCGCTACAGGGCGCATCGATCACCACCAGGTCCGCCTGCCCGGCGATATCCGCGAGCGCGTCCTGCCCCGGCCGCGGCGTGCGGATCTGGACGTTGCGCGCGCCGGCGCGCTCCAGCCGCGCGTGGATCGGCGCCAGACGCCGCTTGTCGCTGTCGGTCGCGTAGATCTGCCCTTTATTGGCCATCATCGCGGCAAGCGCGAGGGTCTTGCCGCCCGCGCCGGCGCAAAGATCGACGACCTGCTCTCCGGGCGCGGCCCCGGAGAGCAAGGCGGCGACCTGCGAGCCCTCGTCCTGTATCTCGATCTGCCCCTTCAGGAAGGCCGGCTCCGCATGAATCGCGGGACTCTTGGCCTCGGGGCCGTGGACAATGCGCAATCCGAGCGGCGACCATGGCGTCGCCTGCGCGCCGAGCGGCGCGATCGCGGAACGCGCCTCCTCGCGCGAGGCCTTCAGCGCATTCACCCGCAGATCGAGCGGCGCCCGCTTGGCGAGGCCCGCGCCCTCGTCTCCGCGCGCTTCGCCGAAGCTCGCCGCGAGGTGCGCGTCGAGCCATTCGGGATAATCGCCGAAGACGTGCGCCGGAGCGTCGGAAAGGTCGGCGGCGGCGAGGCGCGCCCGCTCGTCGGCCGTCAGCGGGTCGGGAGCGAAGCGGCCTTCGCCAAGACGCGCGATCGCCGCCGCGTCGAGGCCTCGCTCCAGCCGCAACATGCCGAGAAGCACCGCGCGCGGCGCGTCGCTCCGCATGATCCAGGCCGACGATGCCTTGCGCCGGAGCGCGTCATAGACAAGCCCGCCGATCGCGGCGCGGTCGCCCGAGCCGGCGAAGCGATGCGCCAAGCCCCAGTCCTTCAGTGCGTCCGCGGCCGGCCGGCGGCGCGCGGCGATGTCGGCGAGCACTTCGATGGCGGCGGAAAGGCGGGCGGCGGGAGTCATCGGCGCGAAACCGGCAAATGCATCATGGGCCGAGCATCACGCGCACCATCAGCACGCCCCACAGGATCGTCAGGATCACCCCTCCGATCGCGTAGACGCCGCCGCGCACCGGCACGCGATTGAAGGTGACGTGGACGAGCGCATGCCCGATCCGCGACAGGACGAAAAGCCACGACAGGACGACGAACAGCAGGTCCGCCTTGCGCGTGATCCAGGCGACGATCACCGCCACGTAGAACAGCACCGGAAGCTCGAACTGATTGCGGAAGCAGTTGCTGAACTGGGTGGCGCGCCGGGGCCACCCGGAGGTCTGCAATTCCATCTGTTCGGGGCGCACCTGGCCCGACCGCAAGGCCGCGCCGCGCAGCCCCGCCATGCCATAGAGAAGCAGGAGGGTGAGGATTATCTGGACAAACAGCGGCGCCAGAACGGCTTGGATGGACATCGGTCGATCCCCTTGCGATACGTCACCGCGCGAAGCGTCTGCATATTGGACGGCGACCGGGTTCGCAAACGCCCCACGCCCTCGTTTTTTCTCGGGAGCTATGCTACCGACCGCCGTCAACCTCAATCGCCGCTTGAGTCGGCCGCAGGTCTTTTGCCTGCGGCGCAGGCGGTTTCATTCTCCGCGCCCGGCGCGGATCCGGAGTTGGCCATGGCGAAGCTGGTAGAAAGACGGTTGCGGGACGCGTTCACGTTCGATGACGTCCTGTTACAGCCGGGCCTCTCGGACGTGATGCCGTCGGACGCCGACATCCATGCGCGCCTGACCCGGACGATTTCGCTCAATTTGCCGATCATGGCTTCGGCCATGGACACCGTGACCGAAGCCAAGATGGCCATCGCCATGGCGCAGGCCGGCGGCATCGGCGTCGTTCACCGCAACCTCGATCCGGCCATTCAGGCCGCCCAGGTCCGGCAGGTGAAGAAGTTCGAGTCGGGCATGGTCGTGAACCCGCTGACCGTCCACCCCACCGCCAAGCTGCACGAAGCCCTCGAGTTGATGAAGGCCAACGGGATCTCCGGCATTCCGGTCGTCGAAGGCGGCGGCAGCGGCCGCGCCGGCAAGCTCGTCGGCATCCTCACCAACCGCGACGTGCGTTTCGCGCACGATCCGGACCAGCCGATCAGCGAACTGATGACGAAAGAGAACCTCGTCACGGTGCGCGACAATGTCGGCCAGGCCGAGGCGCAGCGGCTGCTGCATCGGCACCGCATCGAGAAACTGCTCGTCGTCGACGACGACTTCCGTTGCGTCGGCCTCATCACCGTCAAGGACATGGAAAAGGCGGTGACGAACCCGAACGCCTGCAAGGACGAGCAAGGCCGGCTGCGCGTCGCCGCCGCGACCACCGTGGGCGACGCCGGTTTCGAGCGCACCGAACTGCTGGTCGACGCGGGCGTCGATCTCGTCGTCGTCGACACCGCGCACGGCCACTCGAAGCGCGTCCTCGAAGCCGTGGACCGCATCAAGCGCCTCTCCAACAAGGTGCAGGTCGCGGCGGGCAATGTCGCCACCCATGACGGCGCCAGGGCGCTGATCGACGCGGGCGCGGACGCCATCAAGGTCGGCATCGGCCCCGGCTCGATCTGCACGACGCGCATCGTCGCCGGCGTCGGCGTGCCGCAGCTCACCGCCATCATGGACGCCGTCGAGGTCGCTCGTGAAACCGACACGCCGGTGATCGCGGACGGCGGCATCAAGTATTCCGGCGATCTCGCCAAGGCGCTCGCCGCCGGCGCCGACTGCGCGATGGTCGGCTCCCTCCTGGCGGGCACCGACGAGACGCCGGGCGAGGTGTTCCTCTATCAAGGCCGCTCCTACAAGACCTATCGCGGCATGGGTTCCGTTGGCGCGATGGCGCGCGGCTCGGCCGACCGCTACTTCCAGCAGGACATCAAGGACACGCTCAAGCTGGTGCCGGAAGGCGTCGAGGGCCAGGTGCCCTACAAGGGCCCCGTCGGCAATATCGTCCATCAGCTCGCCGGCGGCTTGCGCGCCGCCATGGGTTACGTCGGCGCGCGCACGCTCAAGGAATTCCACGAGAAGGCGACGTTCGTGCGCATCTCCGGCGCCGGTTTGTCCGAAAGTCACGTTCACGACGTGACGATCACGCGCGAGAGCCCGAACTATCCGACGCGGCTGTGATCTGACGACAAGCCCGGCGGAGACAGCGGCCACCGGTTCAGCCGCATTGTCCGCGCGTGAACCGGTTTTCACTTTCCGCGGGCACGCTTTTCACTTTCCGGAAGCACGCTCAATGGCGCGGCGGCTGCCAGCCGGGCGGCACCCCATGCTTCTCGATCGCGTCCACAACCTCGCGATGACGGCGATCGTTCCGCTTCATATGAACGGCGATCAGCGCATGCAGCGACGGCACGAAGAACAGCACCGGAAAAACCAGCCCGAAGATGACGCATGGGATGATCAGGATGATATTGAGGACGGCCGAGAACGGCTGCCCGTTGAGGAGCAGGCCGAGTGGCGGCAGAAACGCAGCGAGAATATAGATCATGCTCATCCCCTTCCCTGTCGCACCGCGCCCTATGTGGGATGCGACAGCCGGAACGGTAGAGGGTTGCCGAAAGAAAGGCGCATGGCCGAACACTCCCGACAAGAGCGTGTTCCAACGGGACGGAACCGGTTCGCGCGAAGAAACCGCGCCGGATCCAAAACCGAAAGGCGCCGACGCTACTTGCAGGGCTTGGCCGTCTTCATGTCGAGCGACGTCATGTCGCCGGTCACGACGAAATCGCCGTAGTCGATCTTGAGCGCGCGCGAGACGCCGTTTTCGTAGAGCTCGAAGGAAATCGCATAGGCCGGCGTCTGCTCGCCGCTCTGGTCGGCGTTGGCGCGGTCGAAATAGCTCACCGTCACCGGCCAGCGCGTGAGATGCGCGAGCGATGCCTGGCCCGCGGCCGCGTCCTTCGGCGGCGCCTGCTCCGGCGCGATGGCATGCCCGATCACCGTCAGCGTATTGTAGACCTTCTCGCCCGTTTCGGAGCCGTCGAAGACCGCCGCCTCGAGCAACGTCTTTCCTCCACGCGCGGCCGCGATGACGCGGCGCATGTGCTCGGACGGAAAGATCACGGCGCCGAGTTGCGCCTTCTTCTTCTCCGGCTTCGTCAGGCTCACCGAGACGCCGTTGTCGCCGCGCCCGGCAAGGCCATCGGATCCGTCGATCTCGCGCCCGCCCAGATAGTTCTGCACCGTGAAGCGGAAGCTCTCGCCGTTCCCTTCCTCCCAGTTGGAGGTGCGCAGATCGCTGAGGACGTTCTCCCCCTCGCCGGACTCGAGTTCCGTCACCTGCCGGAACTGCAGCGCATAGCCCTCGCAGCGGCTCCCTTCGAAGTCGTAGAGGATGCGGCCGCGCACCCCCTCCAGTCCCCGCTTGCCGCGCGACTGGCCGAGTTTCAGATCATAGATCGCACGGTGCGGGGCAAGTTCGACGACACCCGTCGCCGTTTCGGCGGAACGCGACGCCGCGGGAAAAAACGCAAAAAGCGCAAGCATCGCCAAGGAGCAGCGCGTCCGGCACGGCAACATGTATGATTCTCCGCATCGCCCCAGCCTCGAACATAGGGGCGCCCCCAACGCACGGCAACTGCAACGCGCTTGCCTGCGCCCGCCCAATCGGACAAGAGTCGGGCGAGGCTTGCCCTGGTTCACACCCGGGCGAGCGAATTGTGGCGGACGACAAGGAGTATGCGATGGCCGGAACGGTCGAGAAGAAACTCGCGGATATGGGCATTGAGTTACCAGAGCCGGCCACCCCGGTTGCGAATTACGTTCCCTTCGTGCGCGTCCGCAATCATCTCGTTCTGTCGGGCCAGATTTGCACCGACAACGACGGCAAGCTCGTCGCGAAGGGGAAGCTTGGCGCCGGCGTCTCGATCGAAGACGGGCAGAAGGCCGCGCGCGCCTGCGCGATCAATCTCCTCGCGCAGGTGAAAGCGGCGATCGGCGATCTCGATAAGGTCTCGCGCGTCGTAAGGCTCGGCGGCTTCATCAATTCCGCGCCGGAATTCACCGACGGCGCCAAAGTGATGAATGGCGCTTCCGATCTGATGGTTGCCGCTTTCGCCGATAAAGGCCGTCACGCGCGCTCGACCGTCGGCGTCGCCAGCCTTCCGCTCGACGCCGCCGTGGAGGTCGAGGCGATCTTCGAGGTCGACTGACGCCAGGTGGGAACGCCATGGCCGCGCTCGATTGGTTGACGGCACGGCCGGTCGCGCATCGCGGGCTGCACGACGCCGCGTCCGGCGTCATCGAGAACATGCCTGCGGCCTTCAATGCGGCGATCGCGGGGCACTATGCCATCGAATGCGACGTGCAGCTCAGCGCCGACGGCGAGGCGATGGTGCATCATGACTTCGCGCTCGGCCGCCTGACCGAGGGGCAAGGCCCGCTCGTCTCCTTTTCCGCCGCCGATCTCAAGCGCGTGCCGTTCAAGGCGACGGCGGAGGCCATGCTGACCTTGGGCGAGCTTTGCGACCTCGTCGGAGGCCGCGTGCCGCTGATCGTCGAAATCAAAAGCACCTTCGACGGCGCGCTGCCGCTGGTGAAACGCACCGCCGCGGTTCTGCAAAATTACCGCGGCCCCGCGGCGGCGATGTCGTTCGATCCGAACGCGGTCGAGGCCTTGCGCGCCGCGGTGCCGAGCCTGGCACGGGGCATCGTCGCCGAGCGCTACTACCGGCACGCGGAATGGGCGAACCTTTCCCGCGCGGAAAAGAGCATGCTCGGCAACCTGCTGCACGCGTTCCGCACGCGGCCGCATTTCGTCGCCTATCGGGTTGGAGACTTGCCGACCGTGGCGACCTTCGCGGCGCGCCGTCTGTTCGGCTTGCCGCTCCTCACCTGGACCGTCCGCACGCCGGAGGAGCGCGCTCGTGCCGCGCGCTACGCCTCGCAGATCATCTTCGAAGGCTTTCGCGCCTGATCGGCACGCGGCCGTTACTTTTCCTCAGCGTCCGTGGGGACCGCGTCGCCCCAGCGCGCGCGCCGCGCCGCTTTGTAGGCATCGCCGTCACGCCGCGTGAACATTCGCTCGGCAAGCGTTCCGTCCGGGCGGCAGAGCTTCAGCCACGCCCGGCCGCCCGCCTGCCGCGGCGGGCCGACGACCCGTGCCGGTTCATCCAGCGCGGGGATGCGCGCCGCCGCCACATAGGCGAACTTCTCGTCTTCCCAAGGCACCTCCGCGCCCTTCGCCAGCCGATGCGCGCGCGAGCGCGCCACGCGCCGCGCGAAATGACACCAATCCGGCGCGACGATCGGACAGGCCTGCGCGTGCGGGCACGGCGCCAAGAGATGCGCGGATGCCGCGATCAATTGTGCGCGGACGGCAAGAATGCGCGCGAATCCGGCCGGTGTGCCTGGCTCGACGATGAGCAGGACACCGCGCGTCAGCCCCCATAACCGCGCGGTCAGGGCACGGCGCGCCTCCGCATCGATCTCGTCGAGCACATAAGCGGCGGTCACCAGGTCCCGCGGCGGCGTCTCCGGCAAGCCCTGCGAAAAATCCATCGCGCGCCAGTCCACGCGCGCGATCGGCCCCGCCTGCGTCAAGCGCTCGCCCCAGCCGCGAACCGGCGCGCTTGCTTCGACGAGCAGCGCCTGGTCGAGGTCCGGCCAGCAGTCCGCCGCCGCCCACAGCGCCGTTCCGGGCCCCGCGCCGACATCGAGCAGCGCGGCGGGCGCGAAGTCGGGCCGCGCGACAGCGACTTGCTCCATCGCCGCGCGGACGGCGGCATAGGTCGCCGGAAGCCGCGTCGCCAGGTAAGCGAGCGCCGCGCGGTCATCGCCGATGTGGAAGCGGCCGTCGCGCACTTCCGCCCGGTAGCGTTGCGACAGGCGCGCGGCCGCGCGCGCGAGATCGGCGGGGGCAATGCCCGCCAAAGCCTGCTCTACACCCTGGCGCAACGTCGCGGGCAACTCCATTTCAAGACCTCACGGGTGCGGCCAAGGCGCCCTCAGAACTTTGTGAGCCCTCGTTTTCCGGCCCATATTGCGTGTAGGTTCGTAAGCGATGTCCCAATCACAAGCGGCGACGCAAACGCCGTCAGCCATGAACGCCATCGCCGCCTCCGCATGAGTAGCAAAGAACTCCGCATTCGCGTCGTCCCCTCGATCGCCGAGATTTCCGCGACCGATTGGAACGCGTGCGCCGATTTCGATGAATCGCTTCCTCAAGCTCCGAAATCATCACACGGGCGCACGGATTCAAAGCCTGAAAGCGCCGGTTATAATCCGTTCATTTCGCACGAATTCCTGAGCGCGCTCGAAACCTCGAAGTCGGCCACGGCGCGCACCGGCTGGCAGCCGCAGCACCTGGCGCTAGAAAGCGACGGCGGCGCCATCATCGGCGTCGCGCCTTGTTATCTGAAATCGCACTCGCGCGGCGAATATGTCTTCGACGCCGGGTGGGCGGAAGCCTATGAGCGCGCGGGCGGCGCCTACTATCCGAAGGTGCAAGTCTCGGTGCCGTTCACGCCCGCGACCGGGCCGCGCCTCCTCGCGCGCGCCGGAACCGATCGGACCGCCGTTCGCGCCGCGCTCGCCTCCGGGCTCGTCGAGCTCGCACGCCTGCGGGAAGCCTCCTCGGTGCACGTCACGTTCCTGCCGGAGACGGAAGCGGAGCTGCTGGGCGCGCACGGCTTCCTGCGTCGCACCGATCAGCAGTTCCATTGGGAGAACGCCGGCTACGCGACCTTCGACGACTTTCTCGCCGCGCTCGCCTCGCGCAAGCGCAAGGCCGTGCGGCGCGAGCGCGAGGCCGCCCTCGCCTCCGGCGCCACCATCCATTGGCTCACCGGTGCCGACCTCACCGAGGACGCATGGGACGCGTTCTTCACCTTCTACATGGAGACCGGATCGCGCAAATGGGGGCGGCCCTATCTTACCCGCGCCTTCTTCTCCCAGGTCGGCGAAAGCATGCGCGACCGTATCCTGCTGGTCATGGCCAAGCGCGGCGGCCGCTTCATCGCCGGCGCGCTGAACTTCATCGGCGCGGACACGCTCTACGGCCGCCACTGGGGGGCGATCGAGCACCACCCCTGCCTGCATTTCGAGGTCTGCTACTATCAGGCGATCGCGTTCGCCATCGCGCGCGGGCTCAAGCGGGTCGAGGCCGGCGCGCAGGGCGAGCATAAGCTCGCGCGCGGCTACTTGCCCGTGACCACCCATTCGGCCCACTACATCGCCGACCCGGCCTTGCGTCGCGCCATCGCCGACTATCTCGCGCGCGAGCGGCGCTACGTCGAGGCGGCGCACGACGAACTTGCGGCGCTCGCGCCGTTCCGAAAGAATCCGCCGAAAGAATTCGACCGTTGAACAGGGGTGACGGATGGCCGGCTACGACGAGAACAACATCTTCGCGAAGATCCTGCGCGGCGAACTGCCGGCGCATAAGGTCTACGAGGACGACAAGACCTTCGTGTTCCTCGACATCATGCCGCGCGCGCCCGGCCACGCCCTGATCATTCCGAAAGCGCCGGCGCGCAACCTGCTCGACGTCGCGCCGGGCGACCTCGCCGCGGTGATGGCGACGACGCAGAAGGTCGCCCGCGCGGCCATGCGGGCGTTCGACGCGGCGGGCGTCACCATGCAGCAATTCAACGAGCCGGCGGGCGGCCAGGTCGTCTTCCACCTCCATGTCCACATCATTCCGCGCCACGAGGGCGTGCCGCTGAAACCGCCGGCGACGTTCAAGGAAACGCCGGAAAACCTCGCCGCGCACGCCGAGAAGCTGCGCGCCGCGCTGACCGCGGGATAAGGCGACGGCGGTGGATTACCCCGCCGCCCACGCGCCGGTCAGCAGCGCGATCTCGCCGACCGCGACGCCGACAAAGACCGACCGGCGCACCGCGAGAAAAGCGGCGAAGCCGATGATCACCGCGCCGACGCGGATCGTCAGCGGGATGTCGGCGAGCGTTCCCGGCGCGAACAAGACGATCTTGGCGATGACGCCGGCGAGGATCGCGGTCGCGACCGCGCGCACCCATACGATGGCGTCGGAGCGTTCGTCGATCCCGTGCGCGACGATCAGGCCGAGGCAGCGCCAAATCTCGTTCGGCAGAAATCCGAGCAGCACCAGCGCGACATACGGCGCGAGATCGCCAAAAGCGGCGCTCATGCGCGGCTCCTGCGGACACGCCAAACGAAGAAGGCGAGCGTTCCGGCGAGGAGGCCAGACCACAGGATGTCGAGTTCGACCCTGTAAAACGCCATCACCGGAGCGATGAGCAGGCCCAGTATCAAAGCGAGCTTGTCGGCAAGATGGCGGCTATTGCGCGCGAGCGACATCATGAACGAGAGCGGCGTGAGGAACAGCAGCGCCGACGCCAGCGCCGTCGGCAGTTCGCGCGCCATGAAGTAGCCGGAGAGAACGGCGATCACCGCCGCGATCGTCAGCGCCGCACCGAACCCGTTGACGAACGCGACGCGGCCTTCCGGCGCAACGTCGGGAAGAAGCCGCTGCCCCTCGACCCACAGCGACACTGCGGTGAGATGCGCCGGCAAAACCAGTTGCCGCAGGCGCGTCTGCGGCGTGCGCAGCAGCGGCAACAGCGAGACGACCATCGGCAGAAGGCGGACCGCGCTCAACGTCACCGCGATCGCGATCTCGACCATGGTGGCGCTGGTCGCCAACATCGAGGTGATGATGAGCTGCGTCGGCCCCGCCCAGATCAGAATCGTCGCGACCAGCGTCCAGGTCAGCGAGAAACCGAGATCGTGCGCGAGCGCGCCCAGGCCCAGATACGTTCCCAGCAACAGCCACAGGAAGACGGACTTGGCGCCGGCGCGCATGCCATCGAGGAATGCGCGCCGGCCCATCATTTATTTCGCGGCGGTGACCACGACTTCCACGAGGTCCTTGCCGTCGAGCACGACGCCAAGGCAGGCGCGCATCGGCGGATTGGTGCGATCCACCCACTCGTCCCAGGCGCGGTTCATCTCTTCCTTCTTCGCCATGTCCGCGATGTAGACGATCGCCGTCAGAATGCGGCTCTTGTCGGTCCCCGCGTCGGCCAGGTTCTTGTCGATGCCGGCGAGCGCCGCCTTCGTCTGCTCGTACATCGAGGGAACCTTGTCAGACGCGACGGCGACGGTGAAAACGTGATTGTCGGCGATGACGCCGCGAGCGCGCGTCGAGGCGTTTCCGGAAAGACGAGTGATCACATCAGCTCCTTGGTTGGACGTGGAGCCGTGTTCTAAGGCATTTCCGTTCGTTTCCGCAGCCCGTTCTGTTGATAAGCGCGCGCGGCATGCGAGGCATGTGCGCAAAGGCCGCGGATGGCGCCAAGAAAAAAGGCCTCGCCGTCCGGCGGGGCCTTCGCGATGCATGGGTTACGGGCAAGGATGCCGGTAGCCGTCGTAGCCCAGATAAGTGCCGCTCGCGGGGTCGTAGGAGCGGAAGCGCTGCATGCAGTAGGCCACCGCGTCGCCGCCATAGACGGGCGCGGGGGCGTAGTAGCCGGGCGGCGGGGCCGAGGCCACGCCGGCAATCGCGGCGCCGGCCGCGAGGCCGAGGATGCCGCCTGCGATCGCCGCGCCAGGCCCGTAACCGCCATGGCGGTAATACCCTCCGTGCCAGTGTCCGCGCCCACGCCAGCGGACCGTCTGCACGCCCGCATCCTGAGTGAGTGTAGTGGCAGCGGCCCCAACGCCGGAGGCAGCGCCGATCGGGGCTGCCTGCGCCGGCGCCATGGCGAGCGCCAAACCGAAGGCCGCGGCAGATGCCAATGCAATTTTTGTCCTTTTCACAATGTATTTCCTTCGCTCGTCACGTCCGCGCCATGACCGGTGGTGTCACCCCGCTTCAACAACTGGCCCGCCACACGGAAGGCAGACCAATAAGGTCCAGCCGCAAGGCCAGTCCGCTGTGAGAGATAAGCACAATACGAATGTTTCGTTCCGCCGGCATGGAATTATGCCTAATAGCTTTTGCGGTCCGCTCCGGGGCGCGGAGGCGGTGACGGCATGGTTCCCTTCCCTCGCCGCCCGCGCCATATTGCGACCGCCTTTGCCTACGGAGACCCTTCTTGCCCATCCTCAAATCCAAAATCGAAATCGGCGCCGACGACATCCGTGCGAATGCCGAGGCGATGCGCGCGCTCGCCGTGGAGTTGAAGGAACGCCGCGCGGCCGCGGCGCTCGGCGGACCGGCAAAATCCCGCGAACGCCATATCGGCCGCGGCAAGCTGCTTCCGCGTGACCGCGTGATGGCGCTGATCGACCCGGGCTCGCCGTTCCTCGAGCTTTCACCGCTCGCCGCCAACGGCATGTACGAGGAGAACATCCATGCCGCGGGCATCATCACCGGCATCGGCCGCATCGAAGGGCGCGAATGCGTGATCGTCGCCAACGACGCGACGATCAAGGGCGGCACCTATTATCCGGAGACGGTGAAGAAGCACGTCCGCGCGCAGGAGGTGGCGCGCGAGAACCGCCTGCCCTGCCTCTATCTCGTGGATTCAGGCGGCGCCAATCTTCCGCAATGGCCGGACGTCTTTCCCGACCGCGACCACTTCGGCCGCATCTTCTACAATCAGGCGACGCTCTCCGCGATGGGCATCCCGCAGGTCGCCGTCGTCATGGGCTCCTGCACCGCCGGCGGCGCCTATGTGCCCGCGATGTCCGACGAGACGGTGATCGTGCGCAAGCAAGGCACCATCTTCCTCGGCGGCCCGCCGCTCGTGAAGGCAGCGACCGGCGAAGTCGTCTCGGCGGAAGACCTCGGCGGCGCCGACGTGCATGCGCGCAAATCCGGCGTCGCGGATCACTATGCGGCCGACGACCATCACGCGCTCGCGATGGCGCGGCGCATCGTCGCGAATTTCAATACGCGCAAGACGACCGACCTGGCGCTCCTGCCGCCGCGCGATCCGGCGCTCGACACGGCCGAGCTCGACAGCATCGTGCCGGTCGACCTCAAGAAGCAATTCGACGTACGCGAGGTGATCGCGCGTCTCGTCGACGGCTCCGAGTTCGACGAGTTCAAGGCGCTCTACGGCACCACGCTCGTCACCGGCTTCGCGCATCTGCACGGCATGCCGATCGGCATCATCGGCAATAACGGCATTCTCTATTCGGAAAGCGCGCTGAAGGCCGCGCACTTCATCGAGCTGTGCTGCCAGCGCAAAATCCCGCTGCTGTTCCTGCAGAACATCGTCGGCTTCATGGTCGGGCGCGACTACGAAGCCGGCGGCATCGCCAAGGACGGCGCGAAGATGGTGACCGCCGTCTCCTGCGCCCAGGTGCCGAAGATCACGGTCGTGATCGGCGGCTCCTACGGCGCCGGCAACTACGGCATGTGCGGGCGCGCGTTCTCGCCGCGCTTTCTGTTCACGTGGCCGAACGCGCGCGTTGCGCTGATGGGTTCGGAGCAGGCCGCATCCGTTCTCGCGACCGTGCGGCGCGACAACATCGAGGCGGCCGGCGGCGCCTGGAGCGCCGAGGAAGAGGAAACCTTCAAGAAACCGATCCGCGACCAGTTCGACGCCCAGGGCAATCCTTATTATGCGACGGCACGGCTGTGGGATGACGGCATCATCCTGCCCAGCGAAACCCGCCGCGTCCTTGCGCTCGCTTTCTCCGCGGCGCTGAACGCGCCGATCCCGAAGACACGCTTCGGCGTGTTCCGGATGTGATGACCTCGCTGCGCGACTTCGAATACGCCGGATGGCAAACGGCGGCGGGCCATTATGAGCCGTTCGCCGCGCTGACGCGCTTGTTCGTCGAACCGCTGCTCGACGCCGTCGAAGCGAGGCCGGGGACGCAACTGCTCGATATCGCCTGCGGCACCGGCGTCGTTTCACAGCGAGCGCTCGCGCGCGGCGCGGCGACGCACGGCATCGACTTCGCGCCCAACATGGTGGCGGCGGCACGGCATCGCTGCCCCAAAGCCGAGATCCTGCAGGCGGACGCGGAATCGCTTCCCTTCGCCACGGCCCGCTTCGACGCCGTCGTCTCGAATTTCGGCATCCATCATGTCGAACATCCCGACCGTGCGCTGGCCGAGGCGCGGCGGGTGCTGAAGCCGGGCGCGCCTTTCGCCCTCACCCTTTGGGCATCGGCGAAAGACAATCCGACCTGGCGCGTGATCGCGGAAGCCGTGGCGGCCGAGGGACAAAGCGGCGTTCCGATGCCCGCCGGCAATATCGCGAATACGAGCCCCGACCAATTCGTCCGCCTCGCGACCGCCGCCGGTTTCTCGCCCGACGGGATCGAGCAACGCGCGCTCGACGTTCTCTGGCGCCTGCCGGCCGGCACCGACCTCGTCGACGTCTTCATGGGCAGCACCGTGCGCATGGCGACGCTCCTGCGCGGGCAATCGCCGGAGGCGATGCGCGGCATCCGCGCCCATGTCGCGAAGGCGATCGAACCGCATAGGCGCGACGGCGGGCTCGCTTTGCCGGTGCGCGGCTATCTGCTCAGCGCGCGCGCCTGAACGGCATCGGCACCCGCATCGGCCGCCACCACACCAGCGCCACCCCGCACGTCGCGAACGCGAGACCGATCAGCATCAGCGACGACAGGTGCTCGTCGAGACTCAGCCACGCCATGACGGCCGCGGCGCCCGGCACGATGAAAAACGCCGATGCCGCCCGCGCCGCCCCGTAACGGATCAGGATGACGTTGTAGATCGCCATGCCGACGATCGACATGACGATTGTGTTCCACGCCATCGCTTCGACGAGACTCATCGTCCAATGCGCGTGCGGCGTCTCGAAGGCGGCGAGCGCCGCCAATGAAAACAGCATTCCGCCGACGATCTGCACCGCCGTCGCCTCGAACGGCGGCACCCCGCCGCAAAACGCCTTGAGATAGAGCGTGCCGCCGGAAAGTCCGATGAGGCTCAGCACCAGCAGAGCGAGCGC
>JBDHSU010000034.1:0-31130 GCA_039808325.1 Variibacter sp.
GTCATGTTGGGGCCGATGGTCGTCCCGGCGCTGATCGCGCGGGTTCCGATCGGATTGGCCATCGCGGCGCCGGCGCAGTAGAGGCCGGTGATGACGCTGCCGTCCTCGCGCAGCACCTGCGCGTGCTCGTTGGTGCGCAAGCCGCCTTTGGTCGTGAGAATGCAGCGATTGAACGGCATCGCGACGTAAGGCGCTTTCTGAATGGGCGAAAGCATCGGCTTGTTCTTGGCTTTGGCTTTCTGGAAAATGCTCTCGCCGCGATGAAAGTCCTCGTCCCGCCCCTTGGCGCAAAAGCCGTTGAAACGCTCGATCGTCTCCGCGAGCGCCTCGCGCGGCACCTTGATGCGGTCGGCGAGCGCGGCGATCGTCGGCGCGCGAACGATCCAATCGGGATCGTAGTGGGCATACCAGCGCAGCGCCGGCCGTAGAAACGTCCGGTCGCTGATCAGCCAGGCCGGCAGGTGCGCCGGCGCGCCGTCCGGGCCGCGCCGGTCGAGCGCCTCGCCCAGGTCGACCGCATATTCGCTGACGAACCGCTTGCCGTGCCGGTCGACGACGATGGCGTTCGGCTCCATGTGGATCGGCGCCGGCATCGCATGCAGCTTGCCGTCGTAACGCGTCGGCAGGCAGGGATAGATCAGCGCCTGATCCATGTGCGCGAGCGCGGCGCCGACCTGTTCGGCCATGCGCAAAGCATCTCCGGCATTGCCGGGAGAGCTGCCGAGGCGGTCGATCGGCCCGGGGAAGTGCTGCTGCAGACGTTCGCGGTCCCATTCGAAGCCGCCGGTCGCAAGCAGCACGCCGCGCGCGGCGTTCAGCATTTCCCGTTGCCCGTTGTGCTCGACGACGACCCCGGTGACGCCGCCGTGTGTCGGGTCGGTCGTCAGTTCGATCGCGCGCGTGTCGAGCGCGAGATGACAGCCGTGATCGAGGCAACCGCGCAGCAGGCCGATGGTCAAGGCCGCCCCCTTCGCGCGCTCGCTGCCGATGAGGCGTCGCAGCAGTTGCGGCGCGAACTTCAGCGTGGTGCGGATCGGCTTGCGGTAGAGGTCGTTGTCGATCATCTCCTGATAGGTGAAGATGTGCGGCAATGTCGAGCCGCGCAGCCGCTTCGCATACGGCCCGAGCAGCCGGCGGCTGAGCGGCATCGGGGCGACCATGCGCCCGTGCGTCTTGGCGCCGGGAGCCTCCGAATAGACGTCCGGCTCGGACGTGAGCGCATAGCGCAGCGGCGTGTGCGCCTCGACGAAGGCGAGCATCGGCCCGGCATTGCGCGCGAAGCTGTCCCACAATGCGTCCTCGGTGTCCCGCCAGCCGTCCGGCGCCGTCGCGCGCAGATACTCGAGGGCCTCTTCCGGCGTATCGTCGTAGCCGGCGGCCTTGCCGTAATGATTGACCGGCAGCCATGAGGCCGCGCCGGACATGGCGCTGGTGCCGCCGAGTTTGTCCGTCTTCTCGATAATGGCGGTCTTCAACCCGGCAACGGATGCGGTCAGCGCGGCGGTGAGCGCCGCGGCTCCCGATCCGATGACGATGAAATCGAACTGAGTGGCCGCTGGCATTGTGCTCTAGACACGAATTTTCGGAAACGGAAGATCACGGTCGTCGCGGGCGATACGGCGTTGCTCCGATCCGTGCTCGGAGGACGGCAGTATGTTTGCCTTTGTGGAGTTTATAATGTGCGGCGGCGATGGCAAGCGATGTCGGCGGCTTATCGAATGCAGACGCAACCAAGGGCCGCCGCGGCGACGGGCCCCGTCGCTGCCCCCCTCGAAATCCGCCGCCGGCAACGCCGCTCCCGGGTCAGGTGGCGTTGGGTGAATCCGGCGCCCGCATGCGATATCCGACGCCGGTCTCGGTGAGGACGTATTGCGGCTGTTCGGGATCCTTCTCGATTTTCTGGCGAAGCTGCCGGACATAGACGCGCAGATATTGCGCATCGGTGTGGTCGTCCCAAAGCGAGCCGAGCAAGAATTTGTGGGTGAGCACCTTGCCGGCGTGCTGGACCAGAAGCCGCAGCAGGTCATACTCCTTCGGCGACAGCTTCACGTCACCGTCGCCGACTTTCACCAACCGCCGTACCAGGTCGACGGACAGGTCCCCGGTCCGGAAGAGTGGGCGCTCGCCCTCGACCTGTAGACGATGGCGCAACGCGGCGCGCATGCGCGCCAACAACTCGTCCATGCCGAACGGCTTCGTGACATAGTCGTCGGCGCCGAGGTCGAGCGCCAGAACCTTTCCGCCTTCGTCGTCGCGGCTGGATAGAACGACGATCGGAATCTGCGCGTCGCGCGCGCGCACGGCGCGCAGAAGGTCATGACCCGCGATGTCGGGCAGTCCGAGGTCGAGGATGATCAAGTCGGGCTTCTCGTCGAGAAGCGCGAGGCCTGCCTTTCCGTTCGGCGCGTCGAGAATCGCGTAGCCTTGCGTCGAGAGCCCCGTGCGCAAGAGCTTCCGGATCGGCGGCTCGTCATCGATCACCAGGACTTTGATCGGTGGCGCCGTCATTCCTTGGTGTCCAGTAGGGGTTGGGCCGCGGCGGGCAGCGTGACGATGAAACATGCTCCCGCTCGATCGGAGCGGTTTTCAGCGACGATCGTTCCTCCCATCGCCTCGATGAATCCGCGCGCGATAGCCAGTCCGAGGCCTGTGCCGGCGCGCACATTGTCGCGTTTGCGCGCCCGATAAAACTTGCCGAAGATATTCTCCAAATCCTGCTGAGGGATGCCGGGACCCTCGTCGAGGATTTGCAACCGGGCCCGGTCTCCGTCCTTGTAGGCGCGCATCTCGATTTTCCCTCCCGGCGGAGAATATTTTGCGGCGTTGTCGAGCAGGTTGAACAGAGCCTGTTCGAACAGAACGGCGTCCAGATTAAGCATCGGCAGGTCGGGCGCGAGATGAAGCACGACCGAATGGGCGGCAAGAATCTTTTGGGCCCGCCGCAAGGTGCTGCCGACGATCTCGCGCAGGTCCTGCGCGGCGACGTTGGGAACGACCGCCCCGGCCTCGAGTTTCGTCATGTCCAGAAGGTTCGCAATGAAGCGATTCAGCCGATCGGATTCGTCGATGACGGTGGCGAGAAGTTCGCTCTTCTGCGCGTCCGACAGATCCTTTGAAAGGTCGCGTATCGTGCTGGCCGCCCCGAGGATGCTGGCGAGCGGGGTGCGCAAGTCATGGGATATCGACGTGAGCAGCGCGGCGCGCAACCGGTCCGTCTCGAGGGTTCGCTTCGCGCGATCCATGTCCTCGACGAGGTGGACCCGCTCGATCGCCAAGGCCGCTTGATCGATCAGCGCGTCGAACATGCGCCGCTCGTCGGGCGTCAGCATCGGTCCCGGCTTATCGCGATCGATCCCGATAATGCCGACGGCGCCGCGGCCCGTGCGCATGGGCGAAAACAGCCATTTGCCGCCCGGAAGCGTGTTCGAGCCGCGGCCCGCGGTCTGGTCGTTGCTCCATGCCCATTTCGCCGCCGCCAGGTCGGCCTCGTCGAGCATGTCCTCCGGAGGATATCCGGCGCGGATCGCGATGCCTCCATTTTCCGGCAGCAGAAGCACGACCCGCACGCTCAGCATCATCGCCGTCTGATAGGCGGTTGCCCATAAGACGTCATCGAGCGAGCCGACCGCCGCCAGTTTGCGGCTGAAGGCATACAGCGCTTCCGTCGTGCGCGCCCGCGACACGGCGGTCACGGCCTGCGTTCGAACGCGCGCGGCGATGTTGGAGACGACGATCGCCATGAGCACGAAAAACCCGAACGCGGTCAGATTGGTCGGCTCGGCGATCGTGAAGGTGTAGAGAGGGGGGAGGAAGAAGAAGTTGTAACACAGTGACGCCGCGACGCTGGCGAATAGGGACGGACCGAGTCCGAGCTTGCTGGCGATTGCGACGATCGCCGTGAGAAAGACGAGGTCGACGTTCTCGACCCCAAGCCGCGGCTCGATCACGCGGCTCGCCCCGAGCGCGAGCGCGACGGCTACGGCGGCCAGAAGATACGGCCTCGGATTGAAGGAAGCTGTGGCCTCGTCGGAGCGGTTGGCTTTTGCCGCTCCCGGCGACGTCGATAGTTCGCCACCGGCGATCACGTGAATACTGATGGGGCCAGAGCGTCGGCAAAGATCGCGGACGACGGAGCCGTGCAGGAGCTCGAACCAGCGGGACCGATCGGATTTTCCGACCACGACATGTGTCGCGTTGCTAGCGTATGCGTAGCCGAGGATGTCGTCGGCGATGCGGCTTGCGGCGGCCGGGATGGTCACGGCCTCGCCGTCGAGCGACAGCGCGAGGCGGAGCGTGTCGGAAACCCGATCCCTGGCCTTGTCGTCGAGCTGCTGGGTTCGCGCGCCCTCCACGTAGAGCGTGGTCCATGGCGCATGCAGACGGTCCGCCAAGCGCTTTGTGTAACGGACCAGCCCGGCGCCGTGCGGGCTCTCGTCGACGCACACGATGATGCGCTCGCCGGCGGCCCAAGGGCCTCGGATCGCGCGCGCCTGCATTTGCGCGATCAACTGTTCGTCAACCCGATCGGCCGTGCGGCGGAGCGCCAGTTCTCGCAATGCCGTCAGGTTGGCGGGAGAGAAGAAATGATCCAGGGCGCGTTTCGCCTGGTCCGGAACGTAGACCTTGCCGTCCTTCAATCGTTGGATGAGATCGTCGGGGGTGAGATCGACAAGCTCGACGGCGTCGGCGCGGTCGAAAATCGAATCCGGCACGGTTTCGCGCACGCGCACATGCGTGATTTGGGCGATGACGTCGTTCAGGCTCTCGATGTGCTGGATGTTGACGGTGGTGTAGACGTCTATGCCGGCATCGAGCAGCTCTTGCACGTCGAGATATCGCTTGGGGTGACGGCACCCCGGAGCGTTGGTATGCGCCAGCTCATCGACCAGGATGATCTGCGGCCGCCGTGCGAGAGCCGCGTCGAGGTCCATTTCCGTGAGCGATTGGCCGCGATGGGCGAACTGCCGGCGCGGAATGATCTCGAGACCATCGAGCAGGGCTTCGGTTTCTTTTCGCCCGTGCGCCTCGGCGACGCCCACAACCACATCGTAGCCGTCGCGCTTGCGCGCATGGGCTTGCACCAGCATCTCGTAAGTCTTCCCGACGCCGGGAGCGGCGCCGACGAAAATCTTCAAACGTCCGGCACGCGGGTCTTGGTGCTTCGCGGCGTTCAGCAGGGCGTCCGGCGAGGGCCTTTGCCTATCCGCGTTTTGCTGACGTGACATAAGCCATCGATCATTGTCGGCGGTGCGGCGTTATCGCGCGGCGGCTTCATCGAGCGCGAGGTTGAGACGCAGGACATTGACGCGAGCCTCTCCAAGGAAGCCCAAAAGCCGTCGTTCCGTGTGCTTCTCGATAAGCTGCCGCAGCCGATCCTCCGGCACATTACGCGCTTTCGCGACGCGCGGCACCTGGAAGAGCGCCGCTTCCGGTGAAATATGTGGATCGAGCCCGCTGCCGGACGTCGTCACGAGGTCGGTCGGCACGGGCGTATCCGGCCGTTCGGCGTGCAGCCTTTCGATATCCGTCTTCACGCGGCCGATCAATTTCGGGCTTGTGGGTCCGAGGTTCGAGCCCATCGAGTTGGCCGCGTTGTAGGGGGCGTCGATCGTCTTCGCCGGATCGCCCGGGTCGGGCGCCGTGGTCGCG
This sequence comes from Variibacter sp., assembly GCA_039808325.1. GTDB lineage: Bacteria > Pseudomonadota > Alphaproteobacteria > Rhizobiales > Xanthobacteraceae > JAFKKS01. The sequence continues at coordinate 5,650 of JBDHSU010000034.1, forward strand.
GAAGGGCGGCCATGAAAGTAGCGCTCGGAGGTGAAGGCTTGGCCAATGAGTTCCGATCCGACAGGCGCCCCGTCCTTGAAGATCAGGCTTCCCTGCGCCTGCCGCGGGAACAGCAGGTTGGCGAGAGCGGTGATGGTCAGCGGATAGGCGAGCCCGGTGATCAGGACGAGGGCGACGACGAGCACAAGGGCTGGTCTGATTTCTCTTAGCACGGTGCGTCTCCTTTAGATCAGATGCAACGTGGTGACGGCGATATCGATCGCCTTGATCCCGACGAAGGGAACGATGAGTCCGCCGAGGCCGTAGATCAGCAGGTTGCGTCGAAGCAGCGGGCCGGCGCCGATGGGACGATAGGCGATGCCGCGCAGAGCAAGCGGGATGAGTGCGACGATGACGAGCGCGTTGAAGATGATCGCCGAAAGGATCGCGCTTTGCGGTGTCGCCAGGCGCATGATGTTCAGCGCGCCGAGTTGCGGGTAGAAGGCGAGGAACATCGCGGGAATGATGGCGAAATATTTCGCCACGTCGTTCGCGATCGAGAATGTGGTCAGCGCTCCCCGCGTCATCAGCAATTGCTTTCCGATCGCCACGATCTCGATCAGCTTGGTGGGGCTCGAGTCGAGATCGATCATGTTCCCCGCCTCGCGCGCCGCCATCGTGCCGGAATTCATGGCGACGCCGACATCGGCCTGCGCCAGCGCCGGCGCGTCGTTCGTGCCGTCGCCACACATGGCGACCAGCTTGCCCTTGGCTTGCTCCTCGCGGATGAGGCGCAGCTTGTCCTCGGGCGTCGCCTGGGCCAGAAAATCGTCGACGCCCGCTTCCGCCGCGATCGCGGCGGCCGTCGTCGGGTTGTCGCCGGTGATCATGACGGTGCGAATACCCATGCGGCGCAGCTCGGCGAAGCGTTCGCGAATCCCGCCCTTCACGATGTCCTTCAGGTAGACGATGCCGAGGGCGCGGCCGTCCTTGGCGACGGCGAGCGGTGTGCCGCCCGCTTTCGCGACCTCGTTCGCGATCGCGTCGAGTTCGCGCGCCGTTTCCGGAGCGAGAGGGGGCTGCATGGCTTGCGCGGCGTTGCCGCCCGCCGTCGCCGCCCGATTCAAATACTTTACGATGGCGTCGACCGCGCCTTTCCGCACCCAGGAAGCGCCGATATCCATGCCGCTCATACGGGTTTGCGCCGTGAACGGCACGAAGGATCCGTTCATCGCCGAGAGATCGCGTCCGCGCAGGCCGTGGCGCTCCTTCGCGAGCACGACGATGGAGCGTCCCTCGGGCGTCTCGTCCGCGAGCGAGGCCAACTGCGCCGCCTCGGCGAGCTCGCTTTCCGTGACGCCGCGCAGCGGCCGGAACTCGGCGGCCTGCCGGTTGCCGAGCGTGATGGTGCCCGTCTTGTCGAGCAGCAAGGTATCGACATCTCCCGCGGCCTCCACGGCGCGGCCGGACATGGCAAGCACGTTGAAGCGCACCAGGCGATCCATGCCGGCGATGCCGATCGCGGACAGCAGCGCACCGATCGTCGTCGGGATCAAGGTAACGAAGAGCGCGACCAAGACGACGATCGAGATGGTGCCGCCGGCATAGGCGACGTAACTCGGGATCGTCACGGTCGCGAAGATAAAGATGATGGTGAGGCCGATCAGCAGGATATTGAGCGCGATCTCGTTCGGCGTCTTCTGGCGCTCCGCGCCCTCGACGAGGGCGATCATCCGGTCGAGAAATGTCGAGCCGGGCGCCGCCGTGATTCTCACGCATATCCAGTCCGAGAGCACCTGCGTGCCGCCGGTGACCGCCGAACGGTCGCCGCCGGACTCGCGGATCACCGGCGCCGACTCGCCGGTGATGGCCGCCTCGTTGACGGAAGCGATGCCTTCGATGATTTCGCCGTCCGAAGGGATCGTGTCGCCGGCTTCGACGAGCACGACATCGCCGACGTTGAGGCTGCTGCTCGGCACCATGCGATGGGCGCTGCGCCGCCCCCCTTCGATGAGTTTCGCCTGTGTGGTTACGCGCGTCTGGCGCAACGTGTCGGCTTGCGCCTTGCCGCGGCCTTCGGCGACGGCCTCCGAGAAATTGGCGAACAGAATGGTCGCCCATAGCCAGGCCGCGATCTGCGCCTCGAAGGCAAGGTGCGGCCCGCCGATCATGATGTCCCGGACCAGGATCAACGTCGTCAGGGCCGTCACCGTTTCGAGCACGAACATCACGGGATTTTTGATCAGAACGCGCGGGTCGAGCTTGGAAAACGCGGCCACGATCGCCGGGCCAACGATAGCGGCGTCGAACAAGCTCGCGGTCTGTCCGCGGCTGCGCGGGGACGAGGACGGTTCCATCGGAGGCTCCGGTCAATTCAACGAGAACGACGCCGCGCTGGTCATCGCCAGATGTTCGGCGATGGGGCCGAGCGCGAGTGCTGGAAAGAAAGTCAATCCGCCGACGATCAGGATGACGCCGACGGTCAGGCCGACGAATAACGGGCCGGTGGTCGGAAACGTGCCGCTCGATGCCGGAACGGCCTTCTTCGCGGCAAGCGACCCGGCGATCGCCATCGTCGGCACGATCATCCAGAAGCGTCCGATCAGCATCGCGATAGCGCCGGTGACGTTGTAGAAAACGGTGTTCCCGCTCAGGCCGGCGAACGCCGAGCCGTTGTTGGCGGTCTGCGATGTGAAGGCATAGAGAATCTCGGAGAAGCCGTGCGGACCCGGATTGGCGATGGATGACACCGCCGCCGGATGCACCGCCGCGATGGCGGTGAAGCCGAGCGACATCGGCGGCAGGACGAGAATGGCGAGCATGGCCATTTTCACCTCCTTCGCTTCGATCTTCTTGCCGACATATTCCGGCGTCCGGCCGACCATGAGGCCCGCCACGAAGATCGCCAGGATCACGAAGAGCAGCATGCCGTAGAGGCCCGCGCCGACGCCGCCGACGATGACCTCGCCCAGTTGCATATTGATGAGCGGCACCATGCCGCCGAGCGCGGTGAAGCTGTCGTGCATGGCATTCACGGCTCCGCATGAAGCCGCCGTCGTGACGACCGCGAAGAGCGACGAGGCGGCGATGCCGAAGCGGACTTCCTTGCCTTCCATGTTGCCGCCGGTCAGCCCGAGCGCAGTGAAGGCGCGGGTGCCGCCTGCCTCCGCCCAGTAGCAGAGCGCCACCCCCGCGATGAAGAGAATGCCCATGGCGGTCAGAAGCGCCCAGCCTTGCCGTTCGTCCCCGACCATGCGGCCGAACACATTGGTCAGCGCCGCGCCGATCGCGAAGATCGACAGCATCTGAACGAGGTTCGAAAGTGCGGTCGGATTCTCGAAGGGATGCGCGGCGTTGGCGTTGAAAAATCCGCCGCCATTGGTGCCGAGCATCTTGATGGCGACCTGCGAGGCGACAGGACCGACGGCGATCGTCTGTTTCGCGCCTTCGAGCGTGCGCGCCTCGACATACGGGCCGAGCGTTTGCGGGACGCCCTGCCACACGAGGAAAAGCGCATAGACGACGCAGATGGGTAGAAGGATGTAGAGCGTGCAGCGCGTCAGGTCGACCCAGAAATTCCCGACGGTGCGCGCGGAGGTGCGTGAAAAGCCGCGGATGAGCGCCATCGCCAGCGCGATGCCGGTCGCCGCCGACAGGAAATTCTGAGGCGTCAGGCCGAGCATTTGCACGAGGTAGGACATCGTGCTCTCGCCGCCGTAGTTCTGCCAGTTCGTATTGGTGACGAAACTGACGGCGGTGTTGAACGACAGGTCCGGCGCAACCGCCGACTGTCCGGCGGGGTTGAGCGGCAGCGATGCCTGTAGGCGCATCAAGGCGTAGAGAAGCAAAAAGCCGCCGACTTGAAAGAGCAGCATCGCGGCCGTGTAAGCGACCCAATGCTGTTCGCGCCGCTCGTCGACGCCGGCGAGGCGATACAGGCTTCGCTCGAGCGGAGCGAGTAACGGGGAGAGCAAGGTGCGCTCGCCCTTAAAGACGCGGCACATATAGGCGCCGAGGGGGCGCGTTAGTGCCACGACCAGCAGACAGAAAACGGCGATCTGGGTCCAGCCGGCGAGGGTCATGGCGATCGCTCCTAGAACCGCTCGGGCCGCAGCAGCGCGTAGGTCAGGTAGACGAGCAGCGCCGCGGCGACGATTGCGGCCAGCCAGTAATCGATGATCATGACCAAGCCCTACAGACGCTCGCAGGCGTAGGCATACGCGATGGCGAGGGCAAAGAAAGCGATCGCCCCTGTGACGACGACCATGTCCGACATTGGTCCCACCTTTCGCGGTCCGTCGCGAGCCGACGTTGTGTCCTCCTGCGTTGGCCGCGAGGAAGACGCAGGCCGCTCGCGTCCCGGAGGTGGCACGTCACGTCATAAATATTCGAGGCGGTGGCAGAGACGAAGAAATAGGAAATTCGTAAATGCCGGTGTCCATGCTCATGGCGTTTTCGCGCGAAGCGGAATCCGGTTCGCGTGAAGAAGACGCGTGAGAACAATAACCTGGAGCGTTGCTTTTGGTTCCAACAAAAAGCAACGCTCCAGGTGTTAGCGCTCTATCGCGTCGGGATCTGAAGCTTCCGCTCGGCGCGCTCGAAGGCCTTGGCGACGACGACGCACATCAGGAAATAGATCGCGCCGACCATGGTGTAGATCGGCAGCGCCCTGAACGTTGCATTCGCCAACAGCTCGCCCGCGCGCATGAGCTCGAGAACGCTCAGGACCGCGACGAGGGACGAGTCCTTGATCAGGACGAGCGCGTAGTTTCCCAATGCCGGAAGTATGACGCGCAGCGCTTGCGGCGCGACGACGAGGCGGAATCTGGCGAAACTGTGCAGCCCAAGCGCGGCGGCGGCCTCGGTCTGCCCGCGGCTGATCGACTGAACGCCGGCGCGGAACAGCTCGGCGAGATAGGCGCCGAAATTGAGGCTGAGCCCAATCGCTCCGGCCGCGAATGCGGGAAGAACGATGCCGATTTCGGGAAGCGCGTAGTAAATATAGAAGAGCTGAAGCAGGAGGGGCGTGCCGCGGATCAGCGAAATGTAGAAGCGCGCGGCGCCGGATATGACCCGGTTCTCGCTGAGCCGGCCGGCGCAGACGACAAGACCGACGCTGACGGCGCCGAGTGCGGCGACCGCCGAAATCTCGAGCGTCAGGACCGCCCCCTGAAGGAGCGGCCCCAGGAAGGAAATATATTCAGCGAGCCAGGCGAGATTATTTGGCAGCAAGATTGCCAACGCCCCAACGTTCCAGAATCTTGCCGATCTCTCCGTTCGCCTTGTTCTTGGCGAGGGACGCATTGACCGCGTCGAGCAGCGACTTGTTCCCCTTCATGACGGCGAGCCCGACGTAGAATGTCTTTTCGGGTTTGAACTCCTTGACGATATGGACGCCGGTGATGCCCTTGTCCTTCATCTGATAGGCGACGCTCGGAGGGTCGATGAGCGCGCCGTCGATGCGCCCGGAGCGGACCTCGGCCAATATCGTGACATAATCGGGATAGGTTCGAACTTCCTTGATGCCGGGAACGTTCTTGACGGAGTTGAGCTGCACGCTTCCCGTCAACACGCCGATCGTGTTTCCGGAGAGCGAATGAAGGTCCGTGAAGCTCTTCTTGCTATCGTCGCGGACGACGATGCCTTCTCCCCAACCGTAGATGGGATCCGAAAAATCGAGAACCGTCGCCCGCTCCGGCGTGATGAAGAGGGGCGCGGACATCAAATCCGCACGGCCGGACGTGATCGTGCCGATCAATCCGCCGAACGGCACTTCGGTGAACTCCGCCTTGATGTTCAAGTCCTTCGCGATCAGCTCGGCAACCTCGAACATGATTCCCGAGAGCTTGTTGGTCCGCGGATCGACAAAGCCGTGCGGTGGAGACGAGGCTGTCGTGACGATCTTTATGACCCCTTGGGCCTTGATCGATTCGAGGGAACTCGCGTTTCCGGCGCTCGTCAGAGCGGCGAGCATCGAGGCGGTCAGCAATGCGCGAGTGAAGGCGCCGCAAACACTTTTCGTCATCATGAACGGCTCCTGTTTTGAGGAGGGATTGCAGGAAGAGGCGGCAACGCAGGAAGAGACTTCGAAGCGCGAACGTCGGGCGAATAGCAGGCCAGGACGAGCATTTTCAGTACGCAAGTTCCGGCAAGATAGGCCGTCATGCCGGCGGTATCGTGCGGCGGGCTGACCGTGTTGACCTCGAAGCCGACGAAGTTGAGTCCGGCGAGGCTTTCAAGAAGCCCCAGCCCCTCGCGGGCGGTGAGGCCGCCCCATGTCGGCGTGCAAACGCCCGGCGCGCATGACGGATCGAACACATCCATGTCGAAACACAGATAGACGGGCTTGCCTTGCAGGCGCTCCTTCACCTCGGCGACGACGTCTTGAATCCCCCTTTCGAGGAGATCCGTGCCGGGGATCAGTCCATAGCCCTTCTGGCGGGTGTATTCGAAGACGCCGTCCATGTAGACGGGGCCGCGGGCGCCGACGTGAAAAGAGTGGGAGAGGTCGATCAAGCCTTCCTCCGCCGCCCGCGTGAAGGTCGTCGCCACGTTGTAAAGATCGCGCTCGCTGTCGCCGTAGCTCGGATACGTGTCCGTATGCGCGTCGACATGCAGAACCACGAGGCCCGGGTGGCGTGCGTGCAGCGCGCGCATATGCGGAAGGCTTATGGCTCCGTCGCCGCCGAGGACGATCGGGATCGCTCCTTGGGACAGGATGGTCGCGGCGGCCGCTTCGATCGCCGCATGCGATTCCAAAACGGACCCGGAAACGACGGCCGCGTCGCCGCAGTCGACAAGACCCAGCGCCGTCAGCGGATTGAAATCGAAGAAGGGCGGCTCATAAGGCCGCACCAGCGCCGATTGTTCTCTGATCGCCGCCGGGCCGAGGCGCGACCCCACGCGCACCGGATGCGTGCCGCAATCGAAAGGCGCTCCAAGGATCGCGGCGCGGCTTTGCGAGAGATCGCGGGTGAAAGGCACGCCCATGAATGTCGGCGGGGCGCGGAACGGCGTGGTGTCGGGCAAGGACGACAAATGAGGCACCGCAGGTCGATTTTCGATGCTTCATCGTTCTTTTGCGGGGTCGCATTGTCAAAGTGGAAAATCTGCGATGTTATAAGTGTGTCTTATAACGAGGGCGGCCGTGGATACGCGTTACCTTGAGGTGTTTCGCGCCGTCATGGAGCATGGCTCAATGACGGCGGCCGGTCAGCGCCTCGGCCGCTCCCAGTCAGCCATTAGCCAAACGATTAGCCGGCTCGAGGATGAAATCGGGATGCCGCTGTTCCGCCGTCAGCGCGGCAAGCTGCAACCGTTGCCGGAAGCGGTCGCCTTCTATGAGGAAGTCAGCCGCGCGCTCAAGGGGCTCGAGCGGACGGTCCAGGCGGCGCGCGACATTCGGCGCGTCAGACACGGCCCGCTCGTGGTCGCAACGCAGCTCAGTGTCGCGATCAGCCTCGTGCCGCAGGTCGTGGCGTCTTTCTCGAAGCGTCATCCCGGTGTGCTCGTGCGCTTGCTCACGCGCAACTCGCAGGTCGTGCACGACCTCCAGGATTGGGAGGCGATCGACTTGGGCTTTGCGGAAATGCCGCCGCAATACGCATCCAATCCCGTCGATACGTTCGACCTTCGATGCGTCTGCGTGCTGTCGCCGAACCATCCCGTCGCCGCGCATCCGCGCCTTTCAGCGAGACTTCTCGATGGCGTCCCGTTCATCGCGCTTCACCGCGAGCATATGACCTACGCGGCGCTTAAAAGCGCATTTGCGGAGGCAGAGGCGCGGTGGAACGTCGTCGTCGAGACGGAGTTCTTTCTGACCGCCGGATTGCTGACGCTTTCGGGCGCCGGTGTCGCGCTTGTCGATCCGATCACGGCGCTCGATCTGCAAAGACGCGGACTGGCCGTACGGCCGTTCGAGCCCGACATCGTCCACTCGTTCGGCCTGTTCCATCCGAAGAAGAGGGTTCCCTCGATATTCGCCACCACCTTCGCGGAGATATTTGCGCGAGAGATCACGCCCTTCACGCTGAAGGGCGAACGGATTTCCGCGCTTGCGCGACGGGCGTGAGGACGAGAGCGTTTTGCTTTTGACGGAATCAAAAGCAACGCTCCCGTTTCTTGTTCCGACGCGTTTTCCTCACGCGAACCGGATTCCACCTCGCTCGAAAACGCCATTCAAAGAGTTTTACTCGGCTCGCTCGACTTCCCGATACGTCGCGGCCCATTGCGCGCGCTTGCGCAGGCTCCATTCGTATTGCGGCGGCCAGATATCGTAGCCCGACTCTCCTTCGAGCTCGAGGCGCGCATGCAGCGGCCACTGCGGGTTGTGCAGAAGCTCCCGGCCGATGCAGATCAAATCGGCTTGCCCCTGTGCGAGAATGGATTCCGCGTGCTTCGGGTTGACGATCAGGCCGACGGCCATCGTCATCATCTTCAGCTCCTTGCGGATCTGCTCGGCGAAGGGAACCTGGAATCCGGGGCGGCGCGTCAACGAACTCGCCACTGAGCGGGAACGGTCGGCGTCGATGCCGCCGGACGAGCAGTCGATGACATCGTATCCGAGGCGGCCGAGTTCTTTTGAGAAAACCAGCGTGTCCTCCATGAGCCACCCTTCCGGAAGACCGTCGATGGCGGAAATCCGGAAAAAGGCTGGAAGGTTTTCCGGCCATTCGCGGCGAACGGCGGCCGCGACCTCGAGCGGATAGCGCATGCGGTTTTCGCGGCTCCCGCCGTAGCGGTCCGTGCGCTGGTTGCTGACGCCGGATAGAAAGGAGTGGAGGAGATAGCCATGGGCGCCATGGATCTCCACGATGTCGAATCCCGCTTCGCGCGCGCGCCGCGTCGCCGCGCCCCACGCCTGCGTAATGCGCTCCATCTCGTCGATCTCGAGCGCGTCCGGCACCGCGCGTTTGGGATTGGCGGCAATCGCGCTAGGCGCCACCATCCGCCACGGCGGCTCGCCGCGCGCCGCATCGTCCGCGTTGAGGGCTTCGCCCCCCTGCCACGGCCGCTGGCTGCTGCCTTTGCGGCCGGCATGCGCCAACTGGATCGCCGGCACCGCGCCTTCCGCCCGAATGAAGTCGGCAAGACGGCGCATCGGCGCGATCTGCTCGTCGCACCACAGCCCTGTGCAGCCATGCGTGATCCGGCCTGCCGGTTCGACCGCCGTCGCTTCGACGAAGACGATTCCGGCGCCCCCGACCGCCAGTTTTCCGTACTGGACCAGGTGCCAGTCATTGGCGGCGCCGTTCACAGCGGAATACAGGCACATCGGCGAGACGACGATACGGTTGCGGACGCGGACATCACGGATTTGGAGGGGGGAAAAGAGATGCGACCGGGCTTCTGCCATTGTGTTTCCGTTGTGAAGGATTGACCCCGCGAGCGACGCTCGCGCCCGATTTTACTCCCCCGGTTCGCGGGCGAAAAGCGCGCAAGCGTCAACCGTGTACTGCGCTTGCATGGTATCGGCCGAGCTGGGAACATCGTCCTCCGTGCGCATCGATCGATCGCCCGGAACGTGGTGGGGGCCGAAAGGAAGAATCATGGATCTCATCATTCGCAATGTGCGCCTTTCCGACCGCCCCGATAGGACGCGCGACATCGGCATCGACGGCGGCCGAATCGTCGCGATCGAGCCGACGATATCGGCCGATGCGGAAATCTACGATGCGGAGGGATGCTTGGGGTGCGCCGGACTCATCGAGAGTCACATTCACCTCGACAAGTCGCGGATCATCGACCGGTTTCCCGCGCCGAGCAGCCGGGCCCTCAATCCCGTCAAGACCGTCGCCCCCCTGAAGGGAACGTTCACCGTTGAGGATGTGAGGGCGCGCGCGGAGCGGACGCTGCGGGAATGCATTCTTCACGGCACCACCCGCATGCGAACCCAGGTCGAGGTCGATCCGGGCATCGGCATGCGCGGGTTCGAGGCGGTCCATTCGTTGATCCGCGACTACGCCTGGGCCATCGATCTCGAAATTTGCGCGTTCCCCCAGGACGGACTCACGAATTATCCGGGGACGGAAGAGCTCCTTGTCGAGAGCCTCAAGCGCGGTGCGAAAGTCATCGGCGGGGCGCCGCGCTACGATACGGATCAAGCGGGGCAGATCCGGCGGATCTTCGAGCTCGCGCGGGAATTCGACGTCGACATCGACATCCATCTCGACGTCGGCAACACGCCCGACGATATGAATATCGACTTGGTTCTCGAACTGACCGACGCCTACAAATGGGGCGGGCGGGTGGTCGTCGGACATATGGCGAAGCTCTCGCTTCTCGAGCCGGACGCCCTTGTCGCTCTGGCGCGGCGGATGGCCAATGCCGGTATTGCCGTGACGGTGCTGCCGGCGACCGACCTCTATCTCATGGGGCGCGACCAGACGCACAGCGTCCGCCGCGGCGTCGCCGACGCGAACGTGCTGATGGCGCACGGCGTATGCTGCTCGCTCTCATCCAACAACGTGCTCAATCCGGCGACGCCCTACGGCGATTGCTCGCTGATTCGCATGGCCAATCTTTACGCGAACGTGCTGCAGGCCGCCGGCGATCAAAAGCTGGACGAATGCTTCGAAATGCTGACGACCCAGTCGGCGCGGCTTCTGAACCTGGAGGACTATGGGCTCGCCGTCGGAAAGCCGGCCGACGTGGCGCTGATCGACGCCGAGACGCCGCAGCAGGCGATCGCGGAGATCCGCAGGCCGCGCGCGGTCTTCAAGCACGGCAAGCGTACCGTCACGTGGCACCGCCCGGAGCTGACGCGGCCTCATGCGTGCTCCGGGCATCCTTGAGCTTTGCCGCCTTCGGGGTTGCCGGCCTTCTCCGTGGCGCCGCGCGGGCGCCACGATGTTCGTCCGCGGCCTTGCAACTATCGCAGCGGCGTGAATGCCGTCTCCTTGATCCGCGTCAAGACGATCAGGGTGATGACCGCGGCGCCGATGACATAGAAGGACGGCGAGAGCGGATTACCGGTCTCCCGGATCAGGAATGTCGCGATGAAGGGCGCGAAGCCGCCGAAAATCGCAACGGCCGTGTTGTAGCCGATCGACAACGCGGTGTAGCGCACGCGCGTCGGAAACAATTCGGAATACGCCGCCGGACACGCGCCCGCATACGGGGCGAGCATCACGACCATCAACAGTTGGGCGATGAAGGCTTTCGTCACGTCGCCGGAGGAGGCCATGATGAACAGCGGATAGCCGAGAAGCGCGTATCCGATGCAGGAGGCGATCAGGAGCGGCTTGCGCCCCACGCGATCGGACAGCGCGCCCATGAAGGGAATGAGCACGACGAACACGGCAAGACAGAACGTCCCGATCCATAGTGCGGTCGGCTGCGGCAGCTTGCTGACCGTCACCATGTATCCGGTCATGTAGATCAACGCGATGTAGTAGGCGACGGTGTTGTGCAGCGTGATGCCGAACGCCGTCAGCGTCTCGCGCGGATATTGCGTGACCGCTTCGGCGAGCGGAGACGATGCGACTTCGCCGCGCTGTTCGATGCGTGTATATGCGGGCGTGTCGTCGAGCCCCCAGCGCAGGTAGGCGCCGAGCAGTCCGACGAACAGGCCCAGGATGAACGGCACGCGCCAGCCCCAGCTCATCAGCTCTTCCGGAGTCAAGATCGCGTTGAACAAGGCGGCGGTCGCCGAGCCGAGCAGAAATCCCGCTCCCACGCTGACTTGCTGCCAGGACCCGACGAAGCCGCGCCGGCCTTCCTTGGCGAATTCCACGAGATAGGCGGTGGAGCCGCCCCATTCGCCGCCGGCGGACAAGCCTTGGACGAGCCGCGTGACGACGAGCAGCAGGGGCGCCAGAACGCCGACTTGCGGATATGTCGGCAACAGTCCGATCGCCAGCGTGGAAAGCGCCATGAGAAAGATGACGGCGCTCAGTGCTTTCCGGCGGCCGTATCGGTCGCCGTAAATGCCGAAGAGGATCGAACCGACGGGGCGCATGACGAAGCCCACGCCGAACACCGCGAAGGTCAGCAGGATCGAGACGATCGGGTCGCCTGCGGGAAAGAACAAATGCGATATGGTCGCGACAAGAAATCCATAAACCGCGAAGTCATACCATTCCAGGACGTTGCCGATCACGCCGGCGACAATGGCTGCGCGGCGGCGGCCTTCGGTCACTCTCGGTTCTGCGGCAGTCGATGACATGGAAGTCCTCCAGAATGTTCCTGGGTTTGCGAACGTCGCCCGCTGTCGTCGGAATGCTTGAAGGTGACGGGAACGGATTTTCGTCGGCCACTCCGATCATGTCAGTTTATTGACATCGGCGCTGTCGGCGAGGGCGCGGGCGCTGTTTTTTGTGCACAACGAACGCATGCGCGACAACGCTTTCGTGAGCGATATTTGCGAAGACGATGGAGCGACGGAGGGGAACGGCGTTCCTGGACGGCGGCTTATGGGCGGCCGCTCGAGCCGGTCGCCGGCCGTTGAGATGCCATGGGCGAAGGCGAGGCGTCTCCGCGCGCCTGGTCCCGCATCGCGCGCCAGATCTTCTCCGCGGTGATAGGCATGTCGAGATGGCGTATGCCGAGCGGGGCAAGGGCGTCCATGACCGCGTTGACGATGGTCTGCGGCGCCGCGATGGCACCGGCCTGGCCGACGCCCTTCACGCCGAGCGGGTTCGCGGCGCTCGGCACGCCCTGGAACTCGACGATGAGGTTCGGAACGTCCGCCGCCCGCGCCAGGCGGTAATCCATGAGCGATCCGGATAGGATCTGGCCGGATTCGGGATCGTAGGCCGTATGCTCGAAGATGGCCTGCCCGATCCCCTGCACGATTCCCCCCTGCAACTGTCCCTCCGTCAGTAACGGATTGACGAGGTTGCCGTAATCGTCGACCGCGCGATATCGCGTCACCGCGATCGCGCCCGTCTCGCGATCGATCTCGACCTCCGCGACATGGCAGCCATTGGGAAAAGTGATCGCGTCGAGCGCCGTCTCGGCCTCGCCATCGAGACTTCGTATGGCCGCGCCTTCCATCTGCTCCGGATCGGAGGCGGCCTGCGCGATCTCCGCCAGCGTCAGCCGGCGCGCGCCGCCGGCCACGGCGAAGGCGCCGTCGGCGAAGGCGAGATCGTCGGGCGAGGTCTGGAGCAGGCGCGCCGCGATGGCGCGCGCCTTAGCCAGGAGGTCGTCCAGCGCCTGAACCAGCGCCGCGCCGCCCTGATAGAGCGAGCGCGCCCCGCCATGTCCCTTGCCCTTGGCGACACGGCGCGTATCGGCCTGGACGAAGCGAAAGGATTCGACGGGCAGGCCGAGCCGATCGGCGGCGACCTGCGGAAAGCTCGTCTCGTGCCCTTGGCCGCTGGAATGGGTGCCGAGAAAAAGCGTGACGGTGCCGTCGGCCTCGTAGCGCACGCGCGCCCACTCGCCCGGCGCGCCGCGCGCCGTCTCGAGGAAACACGCGACACCCAGCCCGGCCATCATGCCGCGTCGGGCCGCGTCCTCGCGCCGGGCCGGGAAGCCCGCGGCGTCGGAAGCCGCGAGCGCCCGTTCCAGATTGGCGCCGAAGGCTCCGGCCTCGATCGCGATTCCGAGCCCGCTCACGGAGGGAAAGCGCGAGACGATGTTCCGCGATCGGAGTTCCCAAGGATCGAGGGAGAGCTGCCGCGCGGCGACATCGACGAGGCGCTCGATCAGATAATTGGCTTCGGGCTTGCCGGCGCCGCGATAGGCATCGACCGGGACGGTGTTGGTGTAGACGCCCTTCACGTCGAGATGGACGGCCGGAATGGCGTAGACCCCGCCCATGGCGTTCGCGGCCGACGTCGTCGGGATGGCCGGCCCGAGCGCCGAGAGATAGGCGCCCATGTCGGCCAGCGTTTCGACGTCGAGCGCCAGGAAACGGCCGTCGGCGTCGAGAGCGAGGCGTCCCCGGGTGCGGTTCGCGCGGGCCTGGGCGGTGCTGAGGAAGTCCTCGCTGCGCTCGCACACCCAGCGTATTTCGCGGCCTAGCTCGCGGGCGGCGAGAAGAAGCGGCACATATTCGGGGTAGGGAATGTTCTTCGGCCCGAAGCCGCCGCCGACGTCGGGCGCGACGACCTCGATGCGATCGGCCGGCACGCGGAAGATCGCGGCGGCGAGCTGGTCGCGGATATCGTGCACGCTCGCGCCGCTAAGCGTGAGGCGGAGGCGCTTCGCCGCCGGATCATAGCTCGCGATGGCGCCGCGCGGCTCGATGGGGGCCGCGACGACGCGGTTGTTGTCGAGATCGAGGCTGACGATGTGGGCCGCGCCGGCCATGGCGGCCGCGACCGCCTGCCGGTCGCCCCGCAGGTAGCGGAAGGCGATGTTGCCGGAAGCCTCCGGCCAGATCTGGGCCGCGCCTTCTGCCACGGCCTCCTCGAGCCCGACCACGGCCGGCAGATCGTCGTAGGACACGAGGATCGCCTCGGCCGCGTCGCACGCCGCTTCGCGGCTCTCCGCCACGATGAAGGCGACGGGCTCGCCGACGTGGCGCACGCGTCGATGCGCCAGGGCATGGCGTGGCGGCACCGTCAGCGGATCGAGCGAGGGGACGCGGGAAACGCAGGGGAGCGGGCCGAGGCCGGCCGCGAGGAGATCGTCCGCGGTGTAGATGCGCGCGACGCCCGGCATTCCCCTGGCGGCCGTCACGTCGATCTCGGCGATCCGCGCATGGGCGAGCGGCGAGCGCAGCACATGCGCGACAAGCTGCCCGGCGGCCGGGAGGTCGTCGAGATAGGTTCCGCGCCCCGAAACGAAGCGCAGATCTTCGATCCGACGGCGGGAACGGCCGCATTCCTGGGCGCGCGTGCGGGGCTGCATCGGTGACGAGGTATCCTTAAGGGCCGAATGGAGGAGCGCGAATGCGGGCGAAAGAAAGGACGTCGGCGAGAATCGACATTCCCAGCCTATATCGAAATGGCGGATGGCGATCGATGCAAAAGACCACACGAAATGCGTGCGGCGCAGCCGCCATGCGCAAGACTTGTGAGGCGTACAATGGGAGCCTTCATGCCGGATCTCCTGACGGCGCCGCGCCGCGGCAGGCCCCCGGCATTTTGCGCACCGCGCGATGCGGAGAGAGGCAAGACTTGCGCGAATGATAGGCCAACTCCAGCCGCTTCCGTCGCCGGTGCAGATGGCACGCCACTCGGGCTCCTGTTCCGTGCGCCATAGCGACGATCGGGCGTGCGAACGGTTCGCCAAGTGCAAAGGCTATGCTGCCGCGGATGCGACGATTTGATGGAAAGAGTGGTAGACAAGGTGTGAACTCCTTCAGAATTCGTACAGGTCATGTTTGAAGGGCACGATCGATTCGAGCGTTTGTTCTGGACGCACCCATCTCCGAGCCGGGAATTCAGATACTCGGTATCGATGTTGATTTCGTCGTCATCGTCGCGCAATCGCACGAGCGGCCACCGCTGCGTCTGGCCGCGCCAGCGGGGAGTTGGAATCTGCGTGCGAGGCTCGGGCGGACGTTCGTAGCTTAGCCAGGACGCGTTTCTCGGCACCGCGATCCGTTTATGGACCTGTCCTCTTCCGGAAGGGGTACTCCCGATGTAAAGTGTCGGCGCGTTCTAAGCGATCGAAGCGTGACAAGTATCGCGAGGGCGCGATCAGTCGTTCGTCGCGGCAGGAGTTTCGTTACGTCGAGCATTTCGATCGGATCGAATGCTCATCAAACGCAAACTAGATTTTTCGAGTTTCTGAGGCGCTTTCTCATCGATGATGCGGAGTGGCCAAAATGAATTTCGATTGGCGCCCGACGTCCAGCGCAAACCGGAGCGGCCGGCCGGACGCGACGAAGGATGAGCGTTTTTCCGCGCCTGCGATATCGGCGCCCAAAGGGGGCGGGGCGATCCAGGGCATCGGCGAAACGTTCAGCGCAAATCCGGTCACCGGTACGGGCGCGCTTTCGATCCCGCTCCCTCTCAGTCCCGGCCGTGCCGGCTTCACGCCGTCGCTGACGCTGTCCTACGATTCCGGTGCGGGAAACGGCCCTTTCGGGTTCGGCTGGAGCGTCGGGCTTCCGATCATTTCGCGGCGCACGGATCGGGGATTGCCGCGCTATCATGACGAGCGCGACTGCGACACTTATCTGCTCGCCGGATCGGAGGATCTGGTTCCTGTCGTCGGCGCCGATGCCGCGCCGCTGGAGGAGCGCCGCGATGGCTTTCGCATCACGCGCTATCGGCCGCGGATCGAAGGTCTCTTCGCACGCATCGAGCGATGGATCAGCGATGCCGATCCCGCCGATGTGTTTTGGCGGACGATCTCGCGCGACAATGTCACGAACATTTACGGGCGAACGGCGGCGAGCCGCATTTTCGATCCGCAGGACCCGCGGCGGATCTTCACCTGGTTGATTTGCGAGGCGTTCGACGCCAAAGGCAACGCCGCAAAATACGATTACGTCGCCGAGGACAGCGCCGGCGTCAACGGCGCTTTGGCATGCGAGGCCAATCGTCAAGAGGCGAGCCGCGCAGCCAATCGCTACCTGAAGCGCGTCCGCTACGGCAACCGGACCTCGATGCTCGTCCAGCCGGATCTCGCCCAGGCGCAGTGGCTGTTCGAGCTCGTTTGCGACTATGGCGACCACCGGGAGGACGGGCCGGGCACCGATCCGGATGGCGCCTGGCCCGTGCGGCCCGATCCGTTTTCGACGCACCGCCCGGGTTTCGAGGTTCGCGCCTATCGACGGTGTCGGCGCTTCCTGATGTTTCACCGGTTCGACGAGTTGGGGCCGCAGCCGCGGCTTGTCCGCTCGTTGACGCTCGATTACGACGACTTCCCGTCCCCCCCGGACTTCACGCCGCGCGACGAGCTCGAGCATGCCGGAAGCACGCGGCTCGGCTCGTTTCTGCGCCGCGCGACGGCGACCGGCTATGCGGACGACGGCTTCTCGCGCGCGATGCCGCCGCTCGAGCTCACCTATTCGCGGCCGCATATCGCCGAAGAGACCGTCCCGCTCGACGAGGCGAGCTGCGCCAATCTGCCCGGCGGGATCGATGGTTCTCGCCACCAATGGCTCGATCTCGACGGTGAGGGGCTCTCGGGCGTCTTGAGCGAGCAGGGCGGAGCCTGGTGGTACAAATCCAATCTCGGCGGCGGCCGGCTCGGGCCGCAACAGCTCGTCGCGCGCAAGCCGCCCACGGGCGCCCCGGCGCGCACGCAATTCATCGACGTTTCCGGCAGCGGCGCGCTCGACCTCGTGCAGCTTGCGCATCCCGAGGCCGGCTTCTTCGGGCGCGATGCGCAGAACGCGTGGTCTCCCTTCCGGTCTTTCGAGCACCAGCCCAACATCGCCTGGGACGATCCGAATCTGCGCATGCTCGACCTCACCGGTGACGGTCTGGCCGATGTGATGGTCACGCAGGACGATGCGATCGCGTGGAACCGCTCGCTTGCCGATGCGGGATTCGGCGCCACCGAATACGTTCGTATGGGCGCCGACGAGACGGCCGGACCGTCGCTCGTCTTCAACGACACGACGGGCACCGTCTTTCTCGCCGATATGACCGCCGACGGCCTTGCCGACCTCGTGCGCATCCGCAACGGCGAGGTGTGCTACTGGCCCAATCTCGGCTACGGGCGGTTTGGGCGCAAGGTGACGATGGACGGCGCGCCCGTCTTCGACGCGCCGGAGCTGTTCGATCCGCGCCGGCTCCGGCTCGCCGACATCGACGGGTCGGGCGTCGCCGACATCATCTATCTCGCGGCCGAAGGGCCGCGGCTCTACTTCAACTATTCCGGCAACGGATGGAGCGCGCCCTATGCGCTCGCGAATTTCCCGCGCATCGACGACGTGTCGTTCGTCGGCGCCGTCGACCTTCTTGCGAACGGCACGACGTGCCTCGTGTGGTCGACGCCCCTGCCGGACAATGCGACGACGCCGGTTGTCTATCTCGATCTGATGGGAGGGCAGAAGCCGCATCTGCTCGTTGGGATCGAGAACAATCTCGGCGCGCGCACGCGCATCGAATATGCCTCGTCGACCCGCTACTATCTCGACGATCAAGCCGCGGGCCGCCCATGGGTCA
The DNA here is from genome assembly GCA_039808325.1 of Variibacter sp. Lineage (GTDB taxonomy): Bacteria > Pseudomonadota > Alphaproteobacteria > Rhizobiales > Xanthobacteraceae > JAFKKS01. Next base: position 23,649 of record JBDHSU010000034.1, read on the forward strand.
CGCGCCTGCCGTTTCCGGTGCATGTGGTCGCGCGCACGGAAACCTACGACGACATCAGCCGCAACCGCTTCGTCACGCGTTTCGCCTACCATCACGGCTACTTCGACGGCGTCGAACGCGAGTTTCGCGGCTTCGGCATGGTGGAGAAATGGGACACCGAGGAGTTTGCGGCGCTCACCAACGATCAATCGTTGCCGCCGGCCGACAACATCGATTCCTCGTCGCATGTGCCGCCGGTGCTCACGCGCACCTGGTTCCATACCGGTGCTTACTTCGGCGGCGACCACGTCTCGGATTTTTTCGCGGGCCTGCTCGACGAGCGCGATGCCGGTGAGTACTACCGCGAGCCCGGCCTGACGGACGCGCAGGCGAAGCGTCTTCTGCTCGACGACACGCCGCTGCCGGCGGGTTTGACGGCCGACGAGGAGCGGCAGGCGTGCCGGGCCCTGAAGGGCACGATGCTGCGGCAGGAGCTCTACGCCCTCGACGGCACCGACAGGGAGCCGCATCCGTATTCGGTCAGCGAGCAGAATTTCGGCGTGGAACTGGTCCAGGCGCAAGGCCGGCAGCGGCACGCTGTTTTTCTCGTCCATGCGCGTGAATCCATCGGCTTCAACTACGAGCGCATGCCGGACGATCCGAGGATATCGCATAATCTCGTTCTCGAGACGAACGCATATGGCATGACGCTGAAATCGGCCGCGGTCGGCTATCCGCGCCGCGCTCCCGATCCTTCGCTTGCGCCTCGCGATCAGGCGCAGCAGGCCGCGCTGCATGTCGTCTATACCGAGAACGATTTCACCAACGCCGTGGACGCGGCGGACGGTTATTGCGTACCGCGGCCGTCGGCGACGCGCAGCTATGAGCTCACGGGCATCGCCCCGTCACCCGATCGGAGCCGGCTCACGATCGAGCAGGTTCGCGACGCCGCGCGCGACGCCGCCGAGATTCCCTACGAGCGCGCGCCGGATGCCGATACGCTGCAAAAGCGGCTGGTCGAGCACGAGCGCACGCTCTATCGCAGCGATGACCTGTCCGCCGTGCTGCCGAGCGGCACGCTCGAGGCGCGCGCATTGCCGTTCGAAACCTACAAGCTTGCTCTGACGCCGAGTCTGGTCGCGCAGGTTTATGGCGCGCGCGTTTCGGATGCGATGCTTGCCGACGCGGGTTACGTTCATTTCGAGGGCGACGAGAAGTGGTGGGTCCCCTCCGGACGCGCCTTCTACTCGCCGTCGAGCGGTGACGGCGCTACGCAGGAATTTGCCTTCGCGCAGCAGCACTTTTTCCAGCCGTGCCGTTACCAGGGAGCGATGGGCGCGGTGACGGCGGTCCGCCGCGACGCCTATGATCTCCTGCTTTTGGAGACCGAGGACGCGCTCGGCAACAGGATCACGGCCGGCGAGCGCGGGCCGGACGGCGACATCGCTTCCTCAATCGATTATCGCGTGCTCGCACCGCGGATCACGACGGATGCGAATGGCAATCGCGTGGCGGCAAGCTTCGATGCGATCGGCATGATCGTCGGCACGGCGGTGATGGGAAAGGACGACGGGACGCCGCGTCTCGGCGATCGTCTCGATGGGTTCATGCCCGATCTTCCGGACGATGTCATTGCCGCGCACCTTGCCGATCCGCTCGCTGCGCCGGAGGCGATCCTGGGCGCGGCGACATCGCGGCTGGTCTATGATCTCTCCGCCTACTATCGCGGCAAAGCGCAGGCGCAGCCGCCGCCGAATGTCGTCTATGCGATCGTGCGCGAGAGGCATGACGCCGATCTTGAAGCGGGGCAGCGCAGCCGGACGCAGCACAGTTTCTCTTATTCCGACGGCTTCGGCCGTGAAATTCAGAAGAAGCGATTGGTCGAATCGGGGCCGGTGCCGCAGCGCGATCCGGCAACGGGGCGGATTGCTCTCGTGGACGGCCAGCCGGTGTTCACCGATCACGCCGTCACGCCGCGCTGGGTCGCGAGCGCGTGGACGATCTTCAACAACAAGGGCGACCCGATCCGGCAATTCGAGCCTTTTTTCACCGACAGGCAGGCGTTCGAGGCGGATACACGAATCGGCGTCGGGCCGTTTCTGTTTTACGATCCGGTTCAGCGCCTCGTCGGCAATCTCCAGCCGAACAACACCTGGGAAAAGGTGAGTTTCAGCGCCTGGCGACAGGAGAACTGGGACGTCAACGACACGGTGCTGATCGCCGACCCCGCCGCCGACGCCGACGTCGGTGATTTTTTCCGGCGGCTGCCGAGTGCGCAATATCTGCCGACTTGGTATGCGCGGCGCGATGGCGGCGTGCTCGGCCCCGACGAGCAGCGTGCCGCGCAGCAAGCCGCCGTGCATGCCGCGACGCCCGCTTTCGCGCATGCCGATCCGCTCGGCCGCGCCTTTCTCACGGTTGCGCACAACCGTGCCAAGTACAGCGATGACCCTCCCGCGCAGCCGCCGGCGGAAGCTTTCTACGCGTCGCGCGTCGCTTTCGATATCGAGGGCAATCAGCGGCAGGTCTTCGATGCCGCGGATCGGCTGATCGCGCAGTACGACTATGACATCTTGGGAAACCGCATCCATTCGGCAAGCATGGAGGCGGGCGAGCGCTGGGCGTTGGCCAATGTTCTCGGTCAGCCGGCCTACGCGTGGGATAGCCACGGCAATCGCGTTCGCACGGTCTGCGATCCGCTTCAGCGCCCGACCGACGTGCTTCTGCGCGAAGGCGACGGTCCGGAGCGGCTGATCGGACGCACGGTATACGGCGAAAGCCTTCCCGATGCGCCAGCGCGCAATGCACGCGGCAAACCGGTTCAGCAGTTCGATCAAGCCGGCGTCGCCTCCACCGACGACTACGACTTCAAGGGCAACGTTCTGACGAGCCGTCGTCAACTGGCGCGCGACTATAAGAATGTTATCGACTGGACCGGCGACGTGCCGCTCGAAACGGAGATCTACATCGGCCGCAGCCGCTTCGATGCGCTCAACCGGCCGTTCGAAGTGACCGCGCCGGACGCGAGCGTCATTCGCCAGACGTTCAACGAGGACAATCTTCTCGAGAGTGTCGAGGCTCGTTTGCGCGCCGAGGCGGCGGCGACGGTCTTCGTCGCCGCCATTGACTACGACGCGAAGGGGCGGCGCACGCGCGTCGCGTACGGCAACGGCGTCACCACGGACTACGCCTTCGACCGATTGACCTCCCGCCTCGCAAGCATCATCACCCGCCGCGACCCCACGCAGTTTCCCGACGACTGTCCACAGTCTCCCGCGACCGGCTGGCCGGGCTGTCAGGTTCAGAACCTGACCTACACCTATGACCCGAAGGGCAACATCACCCATATCCGCGACGACGCGCAGCAGACGATCTACTTCCGCAACCGCCGCGTCGAGCCGAGCGCCGATTACGTCTACGACGCAACCTATCGGCTCATCGAAGCGAGCGGCCGCGAGCATCTTGGCCAGGCCGGCGGCACGCCGGTGCCGGGGAGCTACAACGATCGTACGCGTATCGGCATCCTGCTGTCCGCAAGCGACGGCAATGCGATGGGGCGCTACGTCGAACGCTATGCGTACGACGCCGCCGGAAATTTCGCGCAGGTGGCGCACCGCGGGAGCGATCCGCTCAATCCCGGCTGGACGCGCGTCCATGCGTGCGAGGAGATAAGCCAACTCGAGCCGGCGAAGCGAAGCAATCGGCTCACGCGCACGACGATTGCCGCGTCCGAGGCCTACAGCATCGGCGGCGACGGCTACGACGCGCACGGCAACATGCTGCGGATGCCGCAGTTGCAGGCGATGCAGTGGGATTTCCGCAATCAACTGCGGATGACGCAGCGCCAGGCGGTGAATGCGGAGGACGGCGATGGCCTCGCGCGCGCGGGCGAGCGGACCTGGTACGTCTATGACGCGAGCGGCCAGCGCGTGCGCAAGGTGACGGAATCGGCTTCCGGCGATCTCAAGGAACAGCGCATCTATCTGAAGGGCTTCGAGGTTCACCGCCGCGAAGGCCCCGAGCCGCTGGTGCGTGAAACGCTGCACATCGCCGACGATACCCAGCGCGTCGCTTCGGTCGAGACGCGCACGCAAGGTACGGATGCCGCGCCGCAACGGCTGATCCGCTATCAGTTCACCAATCAACTGGGATCGGCGGTGCTCGAGCTCGATCACCTTGCGCAGGTGATCTCGTACGAGGAATACACGCCGTTCGGTTGCACCGCCTTCCAGGCGGTGCGGTCGCAGACCGAGACACCGCGGCGCTATCGCTATATCGGCAGGGAGCGCGACGAGGAGAGCGGGCTGCAGTACCACGGCGCGCGCTACTACGCGCCATGGCTCGGCCGCTGGATCAGCGCCGATCCCGCGGGTATCGAGGGGGGGCCGAACCTCTACGCCTACGCGAACGATTCTCCCGTCCTGCTGCTCGACCGCGACGGCAAGCAGCCGGCGCTCAATCCGAATTTCGAGAGCGGATGGACGTACAAGTCGAGCCCGGGCGTGATCTTTTTTCAATACGAGCCGGGGACGTTCGCTTACAGCGACGACGACTTCAAAACCATCAAGCCGATCGACAACAAGAAAGTGTCGATCATCCTCAATAACGGCATTCCGATTTTGGATTTCCTCGACGACGCCGTCTACGAGGTGCCCGAGATGCTGCTCGACCCTAATCCCGGCGAGGTGTCGTCCGCCGGCACGCGGTGGCACGCGAAGGGGCCGCGGCAATTCTATCGCAATCCGCGCGCGCTCGATTACGCGATGGCGGGCTACACCAAGGAGGCCGAGATCTGGGAGGCGGGGCACGGCTGCGCCGGCTGCCACATCGAGTTTCTGACCAACGGGCCGGTGCCTAACTCGCAGCTCGATCTCGATCGCTATACGCGCGTCGCCATGATCACGAAGCTCGCGGCGGATATCATCGGCTCCAAATACGACCCAAGAAATCCGCTCACCTATGCGGGGATGGCGTTCAAGCACGTCAAGAACTCCGCGGCGCTCCAGACTGAAGTCGATGCCTTGAAGGCCGGTGCGATGGCCGACTTGGGATGGTCTCCGACGGTACCTCTCTCGCTCGCGGAAAGGGAGCGTCTCGATAACGCGATCCGCGCGCGCATGGACGAGCTCGGCATACCGAGGAACGTCCAGCAGCCGTTCGCGGTCGGCAATAAGGTCGGCAACAACCTACGCCCCTCGGGGGGCGGGCCGGGCGCAATCTGGATCGATTCCGGAATTTTGAGCAACGCGCCGCATTGGCCGGAGTGGAACGCCGCCAATCTCGAGACGCGCGTGGATGCGATCCTCGCGCATGAATGGGCCGAGCATCAGGGCGCGACGCATCTCGGCGCCGTGCTGACGGGTCAGGAAACGACATTGAATATTACGGCGCAGGCGAGGCAGCTTCTCGACAGCATGCCGATCGCCCCTTGGGGCCACTAAGCCTTGGGGCCACTAACCTTTGGGGCCACTAAGGCAGAACGGGATTTACGAGCGACGATTATCCGCAGTGATTTTTGAGGGAAAGAAGGAGGCTCGCGATGCGCCTGCAAATCTCGTCCGGTCAGCTTTCCCTCGGCACGCGCGGCGACGACGTCGCGCAGGTTCAACAAGCGCTGCAGGTCCTTGGGCGGGACGTGTCGGCGGCGGAGCGCGCGTCGCGTGTTTTCGGGCCTGAAACGGCGGCGGTCGTCAAGGCGCTCCAGGCCGAACTCAATGTTCCCGCAAGCGGCGTCATCGATGCCGGCACCGTGCGCGTGATCAACGCGCGGCTCGGCGCCTTGGATGCGGAAACGCGCGTCGTGCGCGGCCGTGTGAGCGAGGCCGACGGCACGCCTTTCGCGAACGGCTTCGTGCAAGTGTATCGGCAGACGCCGGCAGGCGAGCAGGTCGCCGGGAAATCGACGATCGACGCGAAGGACGGCTCCTACCTGATCTCCTATACGCCGCCGGCGGACAACATCGGGCCGATCGATGTCCGCGTCGCGGTGTTGAGCGGTGACACCGCGATCGAAACGACGCCCAGCGGCGCGAGCATTCTCACGGACGCAAGTGCGCTCGAGGTCGTCGATTTGCAGGTAGCCGCGGCAGCGCAGCCGCCGCGCTCGGATTTCGAGCGGATCGAGGCTGATCTCAAGCCGTTTCTGGGCAGCCGCAATATCGCCGACCTCACCGAGGGCGATGGGCGCTACGACGTCAGCAGGCTCGCCGCCCAGAGCGGCTATCCCTCCGAGCAAGTTGCCGCCCTGGTGCAAGCGCACCAGATGGCGCGGGACAGCAAAATCCCCGCGCCGGTCTTCTACGCGCTGCTCGACCAGGGTCTGCCCGGAAACGGCGACGCCTTGCTGCGGAGCGATGCGGGCACGCGCCTTGGCGCGCTCGCGGCGGCGGTCGCCCGCGGCGCCGTGCCGAAACAAATCGGTGATAAGAAAATCGAGGACTATCTGCCGGCCTTCGTGACCGCCAACGCCGCGCCGTTGCAGCCGCTGCTCGGCCACATTCTTGACGCCAACGACCTCAACGCGTTGGTGACCCGATACGCACAGCAAAGCCAGGATCCGGCGGCTTTCTGGAAGCAGTTGGAAGCCGATCCCGCCTGGGCGGGCCGCGCGGCCGATCTCAAATTCACCGCGCAGCTCGGTGCGCTCACCAATAACAACGCCGCCTTGGTCGCGGCGCTGCGGTCGCGCCAGGATATCCGGCAGGCGTCCGATCTCGCGCGCCTCGGCGCGGCCGATTGGAAATCGCTCGTCGCCACGCAGGGTGTGAGCGTGCCCGCAGAAACGCCCGGGGCCGATGCCGCCGAGAAGGCCGACAACTACGTTCGTACGCTGACCGCGCAGGTCGAGGCTGCTTTCCCGACGATGTTCTTTGCTGAACGCCTCGGCGCCTCGCCGATCGCGACCTTCCTCAAGGCGAACCCGGCCTATGACCTGCGCACGACCTATCCGCCGCAGTTCTTCAAGGCCCTGCCGGCCGACCGGTCGCTGAGCGAGGACGATCAACGCCAACTGCGGTCGTTGCAGCGGCTTTACCGTCTCACCGGCAACGCGGGCGAGGCCATCGCACTGAAGGAGTTGGGGTCCGCGCAACAGATCGCGCGGATGTCCTCCACGGCTTTCGCCGATCGATACAAGGACGCGCTGCCTCCCGCGCGCGCCGCCGAAATTCATGCGAAAGCGTCCCGCCGCGCGGCATTGGCATTGGCGCTCTTCAGCGAGAACGGGAGCGCGTTCAATCGCACCGGCCTGCGCGCGCTGCCGACCGTCGATACGCAGAAGCAGATGGCTTTGGCGCAGGACAGTATCCCGGATTGGGAAACCCTGTTCGGCAGCTTCGATTTCTGCGCTTGCCCGGACTGCGCTTCGGCGCATGGAGCGGCGGCGTATCTCGTCGACGTGCTCCGCTTCCTCGGCGAACGCGGGGCGCGGGCGGCGCTTTTCGCGCGGCGCCCCGATCTCGGCGAGATCGAGCTGACGTGCGAGAACACGAACATCACGCTGCC
>JBDHSU010000035.1:0-30598 GCA_039808325.1 Variibacter sp.
GACGGCAATATCGACAATGTTCGCATGACGCGCCGCTCCCCCGATTTCACCGAGATCCTGATCGATCTGGAGGTCTATGATCTCAAGCATCTCAACTCGATCATCGCGCAATTGCGCGCCAAGCCGGTTGTCGCGAAGGTCGAGCGTGTAACCGCCTGATCGCAGACCATGTTGATGCCACCCGCTTTCCGGCTGAATACCGGTCTTCGCCTTTTCCGCCAACGGGCGCGTCGATGATTCTCGGTATTGGTTCCGACCTGATCGATATCCGGCGCATCGAGAAGGTCATCGCCCGCCACGGGGAACGGTTCCTGTCGCGGGTCTTCACCGACGCCGAGCGGGCGAAGGCGGAGCGCCGCCAGCAGCGCGTCGCGACCTATGCCAAGCGCTTCGCCGCGAAAGAGGCTTGCTCCAAGGCCCTCGGAACCGGTATGCGCAAGGGCGTGTTCTGGCGGGACATGGGCGTCATCAATTTGCCCGGTGGCCGTCCGACCCTACAACTCGCCGGCGGCGCCCTTCGCCGCCTCGAAGCCATGACGCCGATGGGCTACACCGCCCGGATCGACCTCACCATTACGGACGAGTGGCCGCTGGCTCAGGCCTTCGTCATCATCTCCGCAGAGCCCGCGCAGACCAGGCCAACGGAGGCGCCATGACCTCGACCGGCGCCGAACAGGCGAAACCAGGATTTTTCCGCGAGCTGATCGGCGTTGTCTTGCCGGCGTTGCTCATCGCGGTCGGCATTCAGACGTTCCTCTTTCAGCCGTTTCGCATCCCGTCCGGCTCGATGCGCGATACTTTGCTGGTCGGCGACTATCTGTTCGTATCGAAGTTCTCCTACGGCTACAGCCGCCATTCGTTTCCGTTCTCGCTGGCGCCGTTCAGCGGCCGGATTTTTGCTTCTCCGCCGCAGCGCGGCGACGTGGTCGTTTTCCGCCTGCCGCGCGACACGTCGCAAGACTACATCAAGCGCGTGATCGGTCTGCCGGGCGATACGATTCAGGTCCGCCATAGCGCGCTTTACATCAACGGGCAGGCGGTCAAGCGCGAACGCGTCGACGACTTCATCGACAAGGAAACGTCGCCGCCGACCCGGGTCGAGCGTTGGCGCGAAACTCTGCCGAACGGCGTGAGCTACGACACCCTCAACATTTCGGACGACGAGCCGCTGGACAACACGCCCATCTATCGTGTTCCGCCGGGTCATTATTTCATGATGGGCGACAACCGCGATGATTCGGCCGACAGCCGGGTCCTGAGCGAGGTCGGCTACGTTCCGTTCGAAAATCTGGTCGGCCGGGCGCAGATAATCTTCTTCTCGATCGCCCATGGCGCCGGGGCCTGGGAGGTCTGGCGCTGGCCGCAGGATTTGCGCCTGAGGCGGATGTTTACGTGGATTCGCTAGAGCGGGATGAGGAAAAGTGTGCAGCGGTTTTCCGCCCGCATCCCGCTCTAAGTTATGAGAATCGATCACGTGCATGATTTTGGATCGATTCGATCCAAAATCATCGTGATCCAGCGCCTCGGCGCCGGGCGGGAATACCGTCGGCGCCTCCCGTCCTGCCTGCTCGATCGTGATCGCATGGTGCTTGCCATTCGTTGCGCCGCCCGATTCTGGGGGCTAAAACGGCGCCTGCCTCGCGCCGCCGGCCGCGAATCCGCCGCAGGACCGTTCCGCCCCGATCAGCGCTCCCCACCGATGAGAAGGCTATGCAAGTGACGACGGAACAGAAGCGCAGCGAGGGCGGATTTGCCGAAACCATGCGTGTGATCGTCCACGCTCTGGTCATCGCCGCCATCATCCGCACCTTCCTGTTCCAGCCGTTCAATATTCCGTCAGGGTCGATGAAAGAGACCCTGTTGGTCGGCGACTATCTGTTCGTCTCGAAATACACTTACGGCTATACGCACTATTCGCTCCCATACTCGCCGCCGATCTTCTCGGGCCGCATCATGGCATCGGAGCCGAAGCGCGGCGATGTCGTCGTCTTCCGTCTGCCGCGCGACGACAGCGTGGACTACATCAAGCGCGTGATCGGCTTGCCGGGCGATCGCATCCAGATGATCGACGGCGTGCTCAACATCAACGGCACTCCGGTCAAGCGCGAGCCGGCGGGAGAGTTCGTCGATGTCGGCGAGAACGGCGCGACCCAGCGCATCAAGCGCTGGAGAGAGACGCTGCCCGAGGGCAAGAGCTACTACACCCTCGATCTCGTCGAGAACGGCTTCTACGACAACACGCAGATTTATACGGTGCCGCCCAACCATTTCTTCATGATGGGCGACAACCGCGACAACTCCACCGATAGCCGCGTGCTGTCGCAGGTCGGTTACGTTCCGTTCGAGAACATCATCGGCCGCGCCGAGCTGATCTTCTTCTCGGTGAACGAGGGCGAGCGAGCGTGGCAAGTGTGGCGCTGGCCTTGGGCCGTGCGCTGGAACCGGTTAATGACGATCGTGCGATGAAACGTAAGGCCGCAGGCCTGGAGGCGCTCGAGGAGCGCCTCGGACATGTCTTCGACGACAAGAGCCTGCTGACGCGGGCATTGACGCACAGTTCCGCCATCGCCGGCAAGAGCCGCGCCGAAAGCTATCAGCGGCTCGAATTTCTCGGTGATCGCGTGCTCGGTCTCGCCATCGCCGAAATGCTGATGCGCAGCTTTCCGAAGGCGACGGAAGGCGAGCTGTCGCGAAGACTGGCCGGGCTCGTGCGCGCCGACAGTTGCGCGGCGGTTGCCGAGGCGATGCAGCTCGAAACCGTCATCGCGCTGGGCTCCGCGTCGCGCAACGTCTCGCGGCTCACCTCCGCGATCCTGGCCGATGCGTGCGAAGCGGTGGTCGGCGCGGTGTTCGTCGATGCCGGCTATGCGCCGGCGTTCGCCGTCGTGGAGAAATTCTGGGCTGAACGCATGCTCGCCCCTCAGCAGATGCTGCGCGATCCCAAGACGACGTTGCAGGAATGGGCGCAAGGGCAGGGGCTGCCGACGCCGTCCTATAACGAGATCGAGCGCACCGGGCCGCATCACAATCCGAAATTCCGCGTGCTGGTGGAATTGCCCGGCCATGCGCCGGCCGAGGGCACGGGCCGCTCCAAACGCTCCGCCGAACAGGCGGCGGCCGCCGCGATGCTGCAGCAGGAAGGTGTGCCGATGAGTGACGAGAATGACTGACCGGGAACCCGCGCCGTCGGCTCAACCGACGCGGTGCGGCGTCGTCGCGCTGATCGGCGCGCCGAACGCCGGAAAATCCACGCTGATCAACGCGCTCGTCGGCACCAAGGTGTCGATCGTCTCGCCGAAGGTGCAGACGACGCGCGCGCTGATCCGCGGCATCGCGCTCGTCGGCCCCGCGCAACTGATCCTCGTTGATACGCCCGGCATCTTCAGCCCGCGCCGCCGCCTCGATCGTGCCATGGTGACGACCGCCTGGAGCGGCGCGCACGACGCCGACCTCGTCGGCGTCCTGATCGACGCCAAGCGCGGCCTCGACGAGGAGGCGACGGCGATCCTCGGCAAGCTCGCCGACGTCCGCCAGCCCGCCGCGCTGATCCTCAACAAGGTCGACCTCGTCGACAAGCAGAAGCTCCTCGGTCTCGCCAGTGCGATCAACGAAGCCGCGCGCTTCGAGGCGACGCTGATGATCTCGGCCTTGACCGGCGACGGCGTCGACGACCTCAAGACCTGGTTCGCGGAGCGCGTGCCGGCCGGCCCCTGGCTTTATCCGGAAGACCAGGTGTCGGACGCGCCGATGCGCCAGCTCGCCGCCGAGATCACGCGCGAAAAGCTCTTTCATCGTCTGCATGAGGAGCTTCCCTATCGCTCGACCGTCGAGACCGATCAGTGGCAGGACCGCAAGGACGGCTCGGTGCGCATCGAGCAGACCATCTTTGTCGAGCGCGAGAGCCAGCGTAAGATCGTGCTCGGCAAAGCGGGGCAGATGATCCGCGCCATCGGCGCCGACGCGCGCCGCGAACTGGTGGAGATCGTCGAACGCCCCGTGCACCTCTTTCTGTTCGTGAAAGTGCGTGAGAGCTGGAGCGACGATCCCGAGCGTTATCGCGAGATGGGGCTTGAATTTCCGCGGGACTGAGTGCCGCGCGAGGCTGCGTTGAAATGGAATGGGCTGACGAGGGCATCGTACTCGGCATTCGCCGTCATGGGGAGGCGAACGCCATCCTCGAAGTGATGACGCGCGAGCACGGCCGCCATCTCGGCCTCGTGCGTGGCGGCGCCGGCACGCGGCTTCGTCCGATCCTGCAGCCGGGCAACACGGTCGGGCTGGTGTGGCGCGCGCGGCTCGACGAGCATCTTGGGCACTACGCGGTGGAAAGCCTCAGCGAACGCGCGGCGACGTTCCTCACCGTGCCGCACGCGCTTTACGGCTTGACCCATCTCTGCGCGCTGACGCGGCTCCTGGCGGAGCGCGATCCGCATCCGGCCGTTCATGCCAATCTCGACATGATTCTTTCCGTTCTCGACGCGCCGCGGCGTCTTGCCGGCAGCATGGCCCGTTTCGAGTTGCAGCTTCTCGCCGAACTGGGATTCGGACTCGATCTTTCGGAATGCGCTGCGACAGGCACGCATGAGGACTTGATCTATGTGTCGCCGAAATCCGGCCGCGCCGTCTCCGGCGCTGCCGGAGAGCCGTGGCGCGCGCAATTGCTGCGGCTGCCGTCGTTTCTGCGGAATGCCGAGGACGAGGCTTTCGGCCTCTGCGGCGATGTCTCGCTCGCCGAGCTCGCGGACGCTCTTGCGCTGACGGGGTTCTTTCTCGACCGCCATGTTCTCGCGCCGCGCGGGCTGGCGTTCCTCGATGCGCGCGAGAAGTTCGTCGCGATGCTGATGCGCGAAGCGCCGCGCGGCGCCGTGGCCTGAACCACGCCGCCGCGCCGCGCCATCATCGGCGCTCGATCGTCGCTTTATCGCCGGCTGTCGGGCGAACCGCCGCGACCGCCACCGCCGCCACGCCCGCCGCCTCCACCGCCGTAGCTGCGGCCGCCGCCGCCTCCGCCGCCCATGCTGCGCCCGCCGCCGCCACCTCCGCCGCCGAGGCTGCGGCCACCACCACCGCCTCCGCCGTAGACGTGACCGCCACCGCCACCGCCACCGCCACGGTTGAATTGTCCGCCGCCGCTGCGCGGATTGGTGACCGGGCCGTGCCCGCCGTAGGCGCCGCCCCGATAAGCCGGCCGGCCGCTGTCCGTGCCGCCGCGGAACTGCCCGCCGCCGCGATGGCCATGGGTCGGACCACGATTGCCGCGACGGAAATCTCCGCCTCTATTGCCATGTCCGCGATAGACCGGGCGGCCATGCACCCACGGCCGGCTCGACAAGCGCCCACGCCAGTGGCGGTGACCGTAATAGTAGCGGCCCAGCCATAGGTCGAAGCCAGGCGAACCATAGGCCAAGCATGGCCCCGGCACCCAGAACACGACCCACTCGTCGAGAGTGGGATCGTAAAATTCGCAGTACCGCACCTTATCGATCGGGTTGAGCGCATCGGCCGCCGGCTTGAGGCCGAGGGTCGTTCCGATCGTCACGGCCTTCGCGGGCCCTGGCACAAGCGAAGCCGCGGACATCAGAGCCGCCGCAGCCAATCCAAGTAGCGCTTTGCGCATCGTCTTCTCCTCTCATCGAACTCACAATAACCCTAGACGATACAAGGGGTTCCATTAATGGTGCCGCGCTCTTTCATTCATCTCTTGTTCATGCCGCACTGCGGCGCTAGCGATGGCGCATGGGCAAGCAATCGATTCCGCCGGATGCCGGCGACGTTCAGGAAGTCGCGCTGCGCGAGGCGCTGGAGGAGCGCTATCTCGCTTACGCGCTCTCCACCATCATGCACCGCGCGCTCCCCGATGCGCGTGACGGCCTCAAGCCGGTGCATCGCCGCATCCTTTACGGCATGCGGCTTCTGCGGCTCGATCCGGACGCCACTTTCAAGAAATCGGCGAAGATCGTCGGCGACGTCATGGGTAACTTCCACCCGCACGGCGACCAGGCGATCTACGACGCGCTCGTGCGCCTCGCGCAGGATTTCGCTTCGCGCTATCCGCTGATCGACGGGCAGGGCAACTTCGGCAATATCGATGGCGATAACGCCGCCGCCTATCGCTACACCGAGGCGCGCATGACGGAAGTCGCGCGCCTGCTGCTCGACGGCATCGACGAGAACGCGGTCGACTTCCGTCCGAACTATGACGGCCAGTCGGAAGAGCCGGTGGTGCTGCCCGGCGCGTTTCCGAACCTCTTGGCCAACGGTGCGCAAGGCATCGCCGTCGGCATGGCGACATCGATCCCGCCGCACAACGCGGCCGAGCTTTGCGACGCCGCGCTGCACCTCATCGAGCATCCGGCAACCAAGAGCCGCGGGCTGATGAAATACGTGCCGGGGCCGGATTTCCCGACCGGCGGCGTGATCGTCGACACGCCGTCGTCGATCGCGGAAGCCTACGAAACCGGCCGCGGCTCGTTCCGCGTGCGCGCGCGCTGGGAAAAGGAGGATGCCGGCCGCGGCACCTACCAGATCGTCGTCACCGAGATCCCTTGGCTGGTGCAGAAGTCGCGGCTGATCGAGAAGATCGCGGAGCTGCTCAACGAGCGCAAGTTGCCGCTGCTTGCCGACGTGCGCGACGAGTCGACGGAAGACGTGCGTCTCGTGCTGGAGCCGAAATCGCGCACCGTCGATCCGGCGCTGCTGATGGAATCGCTGTTCAAGCTGACCGAGCTCGAGAGCCGCATTCCGCTGAACCTCAACGTGCTGGTGAAGGGCGGGCGCGTTCCGAAAGTCATCGGACTGGCGGAAGCGCTGCGGGAATGGATCGACCATCGCCGCGACGTGCTGGTGCGGCGCTCGCAGCATCGGCTTGCCGCGATCGAGCATCGGCTGGAAGTCCTGGGCGGTCACCTCGCCGCGTATCTCAACCTCGACAAGGTCATCAAGATCATCCGCACCGAGGACGAGCCGAAGCCCGTCCTGATGAAGACCTTCAAACTCTCCGACGTGCAGGCGGACGCCATCCTCAACATGCGGCTGCGCAATCTGCGCAAGCTCGAGGAAATGCAGATCCGCAAGGAGAACGACGAACTGCGCAAGGAGAAGGATGCGATCGAGAAGCTGCTGAAGTCCGAGGCGCAGCAGTGGAAGACGGTCGCCTGGGAGATCAAGGAGGTTCGCAAGACCTTCGGCCCGAACACGCCGCTCGGCAAGCGCCGCACCGACTTCGCCGAGGCGCCGGCGCATGACGAGGCGGCGATCGAAGCCGCGATGGTCGAACGCGAGCCGATCACCATCGTCGTGTCCGACAAGAACTGGGTGCGCGCGCTGCGCGGCCACGTCAGTGACTTGGGCAACTTGCAGTTCAAGTCCGATGACCGGCTGAAACTGTCGTTCTTCGCGGAGACGACGTCGAAGCTCCTCGTCTTCGCGACCAACGGACGCTTCTACACCATCGACGCCGCGAAACTGCCGGGCGGCCGCGGCCACGGCGAGCCGGTGCGCATCTTCATCGACATGGAGCAGGAAGCCGACATCATCACGGTGTTTCCGCTGCGCGGCGAGCGCAAGTTCCTGGTCGCGAGTCGGGCAGGGCGCGGCTTCGTCGTCCTGGAGGACGAGTGTGTCGCCAACACCCGCAAGGGCAAGCAGGTTCTCAACGTGAAGCTTCCCGACGAGGCGTGCGCGCTGACGACCGTCGACGGCGAGCAGGTCGCGGTCATCGGCGACAACCGCAAGATGGTGATCTTCCCGCTCGAGCAGGTGCCGGAAATGACGCGTGGCGCCGGCGTGCGCTTGCAGCGTTACAAGGACGGCGGACTGTCGGACGTGAAGACCTTCAAGGGCGCCGAGGGCATGACCTGGATCGACAGCGCCGAGCGCACGCACTCGATGACCCTGAAGGAACTCGCGCCCTGGCGCGGCAACCGTGCCGACGCCGGGCGCGTGAAGCCGGATCGTTTCCCGCGCAACAACAAGTTCGGCCGCGCCGTCGAGACCGAACGCAACGGCAGCGGAAAATAAACGGTGGCGCCTGCGCTAGATCACGATGATTTTGGATCGAATCGATCCAAAATCATGAACGTGATCGGTTCTCATAACTTAGAGCGGGATGCGGGCGGAAAACCGCTCCACACTTTTCCTCATCCCGCTCTCGATCAGGCCGGAACGTCCGCTTCGTCGGACGCGTTCGTCTGTATCATTGCGCTGGCCCGAGCTCGACAACGGCGTCCGTCACTTCCGGCTCGTGCGGCGCGAGGCGCGTCAGATTCGCGTCGGCCCAGTTGGCGAGATTGACGACCCGCGCCTCATGCGACGCGCCGGCCTCCGGCTCGACGATGTTGAGTCCGTTTCCGTCGAGAAAGAATGTGTGATCCCCGTACAATCCGCTGAGCTGCGGGATGGCCGGATGACCGTCGGGAATTGCCTGAGCTTCGAATTGGCTCAATGTCCGCTCGACCTGGGTTGTCGTCAGCTTCATCGTTTTTTTCCTTCGCTTGCGCGCTTGCTTCGCGCGCCGGCTCTTCTCTCCCGAATGCCTCGATGGGCACGGCATGAGACCGGCACATAGGGGCCATCGCACGTCGATCAAGCGTCGACCGGTTGATAAAGCCGCTCACCATCAAATGATCGCAAAAGGGACTCCGAACCTCCGCATCGCGGGAGTAGCCAAGTGTGCGTGCAACGAGAAGCATGTGAACGTGCAAGCGAAGGAGCAGACGATGCGATCTTTCACGCGACTGTTCACGGCGACGATGCTTATCGCCCCGTGGATTTTGGCCGGGCTGCCTGCCAGCGCGCAGGCGCCTTCCGCGCCCACGCCCTCGCAACAGGCAACGCCGTCGGACATTCCGGATCAAAAGTTGGACGCGGCGGCTACCGTGCTGACGCGCGTTGCCAGCATCCAGCAGGACTACGAGAAACGCGTCACCAGCGCGTCTGCGAGCGACAAGAAACGCCTCACGCAAGAAGCGAATGTGGCGATGATGAAAGCGGTGACGGACCAAGGCATGAGCGTCGATGAGTACAACGGCATCATCGACACCGCGCAGAAAGTTCCTGCGGTGCGCCAGAAACTGCAGCAGCGGTTGAGCACGCAGAAGCAGTGAGGGGCGGCGTTTAACGTCATTGCGGGATCGACCCCGCGCCGTTTCTCTGCGTCGCGCGTGGTCATGGCCTGACGCCGCGCCTCGGCGCTTTATCCTCCCCAAAGCGGGGAGGGGGCGCATGAGCCTTCTCGGCATTTGCCCCTCCCTCGCCGCTGCGCGGCGATATCCTCCCCCGTTTCACGGGGGAGGATAAGCGCGTTACGCGCACGCCTCTGGAAAGGCAGCAACGTCCTCCGTGGGACATGGTTCTCGATAGGGGAGCGGCATCGCGCCAGACGAACGGGGCATACTTGCAATTGCGAATGAGTTGCAATAACATGCATCGACATGGACGCTCAGTCGCCGCAGGAAATCGTGCGCTCGGCCGCCCCGGCAGGGTGGTTGCGCGAGCGCTCCAGCCAGTCGCTGTCCGAGGTTTTCGGCTCTGTCGCGACACGGCCGACCGGCCCGTTCTGGCGCAAGATGCTGGCTTTCCTCGGCCCCGGCTATCTCGTCGCGGTCGGCTATATGGATCCGGGAAACTGGGCGACGGCGCTCGCCGGCGGCTCCAGGTTCGGCTACACGCTGCTGACCGTCGCGCTTATTTCCAATCTCATGGCGATCCTGCTGCAGGCGCTATGTGCGCGGCTTGGCATCGCCAGCGGGCGTGACCTTGCGCAGGCGTGCCGCGACGCCTTTCCGCGCGCGGTCGGCTGGCCGCTATGGCTGCTCGCCGAGATCGCGATTTGCGCCACTGATCTGGCGGAGGTGATCGGCACCGCGATCGGTCTCAATCTCCTGTTCGGCGTGCCGCTCGAGATCGGCGTCGTCCTTACCGCTCTCGACGTATTTTTGATCCTGTGGATGCAGAACCTCGGCTTCCGCTGGATCGAAGCGTTCGTCGTGACGCTGCTCGGTGTCATCGCCGTCTGCTTCGGCGTGCAGATCGCCATGGCGGACCCGGAGTGGGGCGCCGTCATCCGCGGCTTCGCGCCGACGACGCAGATCGTCACCAATCCCGAGATGCTCTACCTCGCGCTCGGCATCCTCGGCGCCACGGTGATGCCGCATAACCTCTATCTGCATTCCGGCATCGTGCAGACGCGCCGCCTCGGCGACAGCATCGAAGACAAGCGCGACGCGATCAAATTCGCGACGATCGACTCGACCGTCGCGCTGATGTTCGCGCTGCTGATCAATGCGTCGATTCTGATCCTCGCGGCGGCGACCTTCCATTCCGCCGGCAAACTCGATGTCGCCGAGCTCGACCAGGCGCATTCGTTCCTCGCGCCGCTGCTCGGCTCGGCCATCGCGCCGACGCTGTTCGGCATCGCGCTTCTGTGCTGCGGCATCAACTCGACGGTGACGGCGACGCTCGCCGGTCAGATCGTGATGGAGGGCTTCCTCGACATCCGTTTGCCGGCCTGGGCGCGAAGGCTGGTCACCCGCGCCATCGCGATCGTTCCGGCGGCCGTCGTCACCATCTGGTATGGCGAGAAGGGCACGGCGCAGCTTCTCATCCTCAGCCAGGTGGTCTTAAGCCTGCAGCTTCCCTTCGCCGTCGTGCCGCTGGTGATGTTCACGGCGGACAAGCGCAAGATGGGTGCGCTCGTCGCGCCGCGCTGGGTCACGGCGCTGGCGGCGATCGTGGCCGCGGTCATCGTGGTGCTCAATGCCAAGCTGATCCACGATTTTATGACGGGGTGAACGCGCGTCAGCCCTCATCCTGAGGAGTATCGCGTAGCGATGCGTCTCGAAGGATGGCCACGAATAAGACGCCATCCTTCGAGATGCCGTTTCTTACGAAACGGCTCCTCGGGATGAGGGCGGAGCGTGTCTCAACCTTTCCGCAGACGCCCTACGCCGCCTTTTGCGACGCGCCGTTCCCATGCAGCGCGGCCCACACCCTGCTCGCCGTCGCCGGCATGTCGATGTGGCGCGTGCCGACCTTACGGTGCAAGGCGTCGATGATGGCGTTGATGACGGCGGGCGGCGCGCCGATCGCGCCGGCTTCGCCGGCGCCCTTCACACCGAGCGGGTTCGCCTTGCAGGGCACGTTATGCGTGCTGAAGGAAAAGAACGGCAGATTGTGCGCGCGCGGCATCGTGTAGTCGCTGAACGAGCCGGTGAGCAGTTGCCCGTTGCCGTCGTCGTAAACGGTGTGTTCGTACAACGCTTGTCCGATCCCTTGCGTGACGCCGCCGTGCACTTGCCCCTCGAGCAGCATCGGATTGATGACCGCGCCGAAGTCGTCGACGATCGTGTAGCGTTCGACGGTGACGACGCCGCTGTCCGGCTCGATTTCCACTTCGACGATGTGGCAGCCGTTCGGATAGGTGTTGGCCTCGGCCATGCGCTGATGCGTCGTGTCGAGGCCACCGTCCACGCCGGGCGGGCGCTTCGCCGGATCGGCGGCGGCCGCCGCGACGTCGAACAGATCGACATGCCGGTCGGTGCCGACGATGCGGAACTCGCCGTCGCCGAATTCGATGTCGGAGGCTGCCGCCTCCAGCATGTGCGCGGCGACCTGCTTGCCCTTGTCGATGATTTCGAGCGAGGCGATGTGCAGCGCCGCGCCGGCGACGGGCAGCGCGCGCGATCCGCCGGTAAGCCCGCGCGGCGAGCGGTCGGTGTCGCCCATCACGACGTTGATCTTGTCCGCGTCGATGCCGAGCCGGTCGGACACGAGTTGCTTGTACGAGGTGTAGAGGCCGGTGCCGTATTCCTGGTTGCCCATCACGAGATCGACGTGATCGCCCTTGAACTCGATCGACGCCGTCTCCGGCATGCCGCCGCCGCAGCGCTCGGTGTAGGTCGCCATGCCGATGCCGCGCAGCTTCTTCGCGCGCTCGCTCTCGCGTCGGCGTTGCGCGAAGCCCTTCCAGTCGGCCTTTTCCATCGCGACTTTCATCACGGCGGGGAAGTCGCCGGAATCAAAAACGATGCGTGTGGCGGACGTGTAGGGGATCTGCGATGGCGGCACGAGGTTCTTCCGCCGGATCGCGTCCGGCGCCATCTTCATGTCGCGCGCCGCCGCGTCGACCAGGCGTTCGATCGCGTAGGACGCCTCCGGCCGCCCGGCGCCGCGATAGGCGCAGACCGGCACGGTGTTGGTGCATACGCCCTTGACGTTGATCGCGATCGCCGGGATGCGGTAGAGGCCGCACATCAGGTCTGACGAGCGCGTCGGGATGAACGCGCCGAGCGGCGAGAGGTACGCGCCGATATTGGCGATGATCGTCGCGCGCATGGCGAGGAACTTGCCGTTCTCGTCCATCGCCAGTTCCGCGCGCGTGACATGGTCGCGCCCCTGGTTGTCGGAGACGAAACCTTCCGAGCGGTCCGACTGCCACTTCACCGGCCGCTTCAGCCTGCGCGCCGCCCAGGTGACGAGCACCTGTTCGGGATAGATGAAGGCCTTCATGCCGAAGCCGCCGCCGACATTGGTCGGCGTGATGACGCGCACTTTCTCCTTCGGGATCTTCAGCACGAACTCGGCGAGCGGGTCGCGCACGAAGTGCGAGCCTTGCGTCGCGGTATAAAGCGTGCTGCGGCCGGTGTCCGGGTCGTAGTCGCCGACGGCGTTGCGCGGCTCCATCGAATTCGCGACCACGCGGTTGTTGACGATCTCGATCGAAGTGACGTGCGCGGCCTTCTTGAACGCGGCGTCCGTCGCGGCGAAGTCGCACATGTCGTTGTCCCAGTCGAACACGACATTGCCCGGAATGTGGTCGAAGAGCTGCGCGCGCGAATCGATCGCGCTCTTGGTGTCGACCACCGAGGGAAGTTCCTCGTAGTCGACGACGATCGCTTCCGCCGCGTCCTTCGCTTGATCGAGCGTCTCGGCGACGACGAGCGCGACCGGCTGGCCGACATGGCGAACCTTGCCGATGGCGAGCGCGGGGCGCGGCGTGTCCTTGCGCGGGCTGCCGTCGCGGTTGTTGAGCGGCGCGACGCAGGGGATGTCGCCGAGCCCGTCGGCTTTCACGTCGTCGCCGGTGAGCACGAGGACGACGCCCGGCATCTTGCGTGCTTCGCTCGCGTCGACCTTGGCGAGGTTCGCGTGCGCCACGGGCGAGCGCAGAATGTAGGCCTGCGTCATGCGCGGCAGCGCGATGTCGTCGGTATAGCTGCCCTTGCCGGTGATCAGGGTCGCATCTTCGAAGCGCTTGACCGGTTGACCGACGCCGAACTTCATGGAGCCTCCTTGCATGCCGTGCGCGCGCGGCTTACGCCCGGCGCGGGACCTGTATGTGATCGCGGCGGGCGACTTTCGCTACCGGCTCGCGCGCGAATGGCGACCAAATGGCGACCAAATGGCGACTATGTCGATTATTCATAGCCGGGCGGGGGTGTGAAGGCTTGGAATTCGCGCTCCAGCAGTTGCGCGAAGGCGATGCAGGTGCGGTCGCCGTATTGCGGCCCGACGATCTGGATGCCGGTCGGCAGCCCGTCCGATGCGAGCCCGAGCGGTGCGACCGTTGACGGAAGGTAGGCGACGCCGGAATAGCCGGCCCAGAAAAGCTGGTCCGTTGTCGGCACCTGCTTGCCGTTGACCGGAATGGTGCGCTGCCAGCGTTCGCCCTCATGATCGTGCGGCAGCGCCGTCGTCGATGCCGCCGGGCACAGCAGCAGATCGTAGTCCTCGAAGAACGCCGCCCATTTGAGCCGCATCTGGTGACGCAGCTCGTTATAGCCGAGCCATTCGCGGTGGCTCATCGCATTGGCGCGCGCCATGCGGGCGCGATAGCTCTCGTCGCTTTGCGGCAGTTCGCGCGCGAGCGCCACGTTACGGGCGAACTCCTCGTCGCTCTGCCGGCCCGACGTCGCCGCGCGCAAGAGCGCGATATAGACGCGCTGCGCGTGATCGGTGTCGATGTCGGGGCGCGCCTCCTCGCTCACCTTCACACGCTGCTTCTTCAGGAAGGTCACCAGCGCGTCGATGCGCTCCTGCACCTTCGCATCGACCTCGGCGTTGCGGTCGTTGCGCATCACCGCGACCTTGAACTCGCGCAGCTTCGTCTTGCGTGACGGCGCGAGCGCGACGCGATAGCCGGCGCCGTCGATGGCGTCGGGCCCCGCCATGGCCGCGAGCGCGAGATCGAGGTCGGCGGCGCTGCGCGCGAGCGGGCCGATGACCGAGATGTCGCCTTGCGCGACGCGGCCGGGCAGGGCGTGTCCGCGCGGCGGGCAGAGGCCGTAGGTCGGCTTGTGACCGTAGACGCCGCAGTAATGCGCCGGGTTGCGGATCGACGCGCCGATGTCGCTGCCGGATTCGATGCCGGTGAGCCCCGCCGCGAGCGCGGCGCCCGAGCCGCCGGACGATCCGCCGGGCGAGCGCGACACGTCCCACGG
Organism: Variibacter sp.; assembly: GCA_039808325.1. Taxonomy (GTDB): domain Bacteria; phylum Pseudomonadota; class Alphaproteobacteria; order Rhizobiales; family Xanthobacteraceae; genus JAFKKS01. The sequence continues at coordinate 14,439 of JBDHSU010000035.1, forward strand.
ATTGTTCGTCGTGCCGTAGATCGCGTTGTAGCTTTGCCAGTCGGCGAGCATCAGCGGCACGTTGGTCTTGCCGAAAAGGACGACGCCGGCGTCCATCATGCGTTGCACGGCGAGCGCGTTCTTCTGCGCGATATTGTCCTTGAGCTTGGGGTCGCCCCAGGTCGTCGGCAGTCCGACGACGTCGTAGGATTCCTTGATCGTCATCGGCACGCCGTGCAGCGGCCCCCACACGTCGCCCTTGGCGAGCGCGCGGTCAGCGGCCTTGGCGCGCTTGCGGGCGCCGGGAATGTCGGTTGCGACGATGGCGTTGAGCCCCGGATTGTAGCGCTCGACGCGATCGAGATAGTGGTCGAGCAGTTCGAGGCAGCCGATCTTGCGGGTGCGCAGATGCGCGGCGAGCTTTTTAGCGGGCCAGAAGGCGATGTCCTGTTTCATGCGCGAAGTGTTTCGCGTCCGCGCGCCCGGATCAAGCGGCAAAGCGCAACCGTGGCATTCGCTTGCCCCGCTATCACGAGATGCCGTCATTCCGTCCGAGCGCAGCGAGAGCCGGAACCCCGAATCGTCACGCTTTCGATCGTGATGAAGGAAGACCCGAAATCGACGCACATAGTCCCGGGACGATGACGCTGCGCTGCATTCTCACCGCGCCGTCGCGGACTCTGGGTTCCGGCTCTCGCGCTCCGCGCTCGGCCGGAATGACGAGAGCGAGCTAACGCGTCACGACGATGAAATCGGTGCCGCGTCCGGTCTCGGGCCCGAGGCCCTGATCGGAAATCGTCAGCGACGAGCCCGCCGCCATGAAAGCGAAGACGCGCTGCGCGATGGCCGGCGGGATGGTCACGCGCTCGAGCGCTTCAGCGGCGCTGGAAACGTGATGCGGCGCCATATCGTCCGTCGTCTGCACCTTGGCGTGCTTCGTGCGCGCCGATGCCTGCCGTGCGCGCTCGGCCCGCTTCTCCGGAGATGTCGGCAGCGTCAGCGCGTTCCAGCGCATGGTTTCGCCATCGGCTCCGGTGCCGAGCGCGGTGAAGATGTGCGTGCCGAGCGGAGCATCCGGGTGCTCGATCTGCACCGGCGCGCTGAACACGGCGTGGAAGTCTTGCCGCACATAGAGCTTGCGTTCCTTGCGGCTGATGAAGACGGAAACCGGCCCTTTCTGGATCGGCCGTTCGAATTGCAACGCCGCCGCGAGATCGCTGAGCGGAATGTCGACCGGCGGCGGCGGATAGTCGGGCATGATGATCGCGATGGCGGGCGGCGGTGTCTCTGCGCGTGCGGCCTGGGCCGGCGCGGAGCCGGTCGCGGCTTCGATCGTCAGCGCCGGCGGATAATCGGGCAGGGCGAGATCGATCGTCGCTTCCACGGCCGGCGGAACGGATGCCGTTTCGACTGCAGGCGCTGCGGCAGCGATGAACTGTCCGGCCGCCTGGGCGGCGCCGGCCGCGGCGTCTTCGACGCCGATCATGCGTCGCGCCGCGGCGGTAGCCGGCCGGGCCACGTCCAGCACGATAGCCGGCGGATAGTCCGGAAGCGCCACGTTGACGCTCGCGGGCGTTTGAGCGTCCGCCTCGGGGGCAGGGGTGGCTGTTTCCGCAGGGGTGGCTGTTTCTTGGGGGAGCGCGTCGGTTGCGAGCTCTGTGGCCGCCGCGAGGCGAACGAGGGCGCGCGACGCCGTGTTCCCGGAACCGTCCGCGCGCGGCGCAGAAGCGGCTGAATCCGGCGTCTTTGCCGCGACCGGCGCGTGCAGCGGCATCAGCGCGGCGAGGCGCGGATGCGCGATCTCGACCGGCGCGACGGGCCCGCGCGTAACGACGACGCGCGCGCCGAGTTTGGTCCAGCCCCAGAGTTGCTTGGCGAAGGCGGCGGGAAGGCGGATGCAGCCGTGCGACGCTGGCCGTCCCGGCACCACGCCTTCGTGCAGCGCGACGCCCGACCATGTGATGCGCTGCATGAACGGCATGGGCGCGCCGCTGTAGATGTTGGAGCGGTGGTAGCGGCTTTTCTGGATGACGCTGAAGGCGCCGGTCGGTGTCGGATGACCCGGAACGCCGGTCGAGACGCGGCTGTGCGCGACAACTTCACCGGCGGAGAAGACCGTCAGGCTCTGCTGATCGATGGAAATGACGATCTGCAAGGGGCCGCGCGGCTTTTCCGCATGATGCGTGCCGCTCGACCTGCCAGGGGCGGGAGCGGGCGCCGGTGCGATAATGGCTTTACGTGACGGGACCGGGTGGCGCTGCCGTGGTTTGGCGGCGGGTGCCGGCTGCGCTTCCGGCGCAGCGGGGACGATGATCGGCAGCCGGTCGTCGGCGTTGTACGTCGCGTGGCTGGGCCCAAGGCCGATCGACAGCGTCAGGACGCTGACGCCGCTGATCAGAATTGTGCGTGACATAAGATGGGCGTGGCGCCTACCGCTTTCGAACGGTAGGCGCCACCCGCCAGCCCCAAGCCCCATATAGAACGCCCCCCAAAGGCGTAAGCCGAGAATCACAATACTCGGTTTGCCCTTTTCGCCACAGTGTATGCTTGGGGAAAAACCCTGCGGAACGGGCAAAAAAGCCGTCATGTTGCAATTGTGCAACGCGAGTGTTGCCATTTCGCCCGGGTGCGGCGGTGCCGCCATCCGCCTTGCAACCGTCGCGACGGGCCGCTATAAGCCGCGCCATCTCGCACGCGGACTTGGCCGAATGGCCGTCCGGTGGGGGTTTCTCCCCGACATTTCCGTCGTGACAGAAGCTCCCGCGTCCGCGGAGGCATAACCGGAGAATTGATATGGCGCTTCCTGACTTCTCGATGCGTCAGCTCTTGGAAGCTGGCGCCCATTTCGGCCATCAGTCGCACCGCTGGAATCCGAAAATGGCGGAGTACATTTTCGGTGTCCGCTCGAACATTCACATCATCGATCTCGCGCAGACGGTGCCGATGCTGCATCGCGCGCTGCAGGCGGTGAGCGATACGGTCGCGAGGGGCGGCCGCATCCTCTTCGTCGGCACCAAGCGGCAGGCGCAGGACCAGATCGCGGATTCCGCCAAGCGCTCGGCGCAGTACTTCGTGAATTCGCGCTGGCTCGGCGGCACGCTGACCAACTGGAAGACGGTGTCGAACTCGATCAAGCGCCTGCGCGCGCTCGACGAGATGCTCGGCTCCGGCAGCGCGCAGGCCTACACCAAGAAAGAGCGCCTGACCTTGACGCGCGAGCGCGACAAGCTCGAGCGCGCGCTCGGCGGCATCAAGGACATGGGCGGCCTGCCCGATCTCCTCTTCGTGGTCGACACGAACAAGGAGGACATCGCGATCAAGGAGGCGCAGCGTCTCGGCATTCCGGTCGCCGCTGTCGTCGACACCAATTGCGATCCGGCCGGCATCACCTATCCGTTCCCGGGCAACGACGACGCGGCGCGCGCCATCAGCCTCTATTGCGATCTCATCGCGAAGGCGGCGATCGACGGCATCTCGCGCTCGCAAGGCTCGATGGGCATCGACGTCGGCGCGTCCGCGGCTCCGCCGGTCGAGGAAACCCTGCCGGAAGCACCGGCCGCCGGGTTCGAGGCCCTGTCGGGCCCACGCGGCGTCGCCGACGATCTCAAGAAGCTTCCAGGCGTTTCGCCCGCGATCGAGAAGCAACTCAACGATCTCGGCATCTTCCACTACTGGCAGATCGCTGCGTTCAGCGCGCAGGATGCCGAGCGCATCGGCGACGAGGTCGGCCTGCCGGGCCGCGTCGAAAGCTGGATCGCCCAGGCGAAGCAGTACACCGCGGAAGACGCCGCGGCCGAGTGATCCGCCGACGGCGGCTGCGTAACCGCTGCCGGTCGCGTGCCGGCAACGGATTCGAATGGTGCGGGCTTTGCCCGCCGTGGAGGCCCGCAGGGGCCTCGGCTCCTCAAACGGGATTTTGACCGATGGCGAACATCACCGCGCAGTTGGTGAAGGAACTCCGCGAACTGACGGGCGCGGGCATGATGGATTGCAAGGCCGCGCTGACCGAGACGGACGGCAATATCGAGGCGGCGGTCGATTGGCTGCGCAAGAAGGGCCTGTCGAAGGCCGCCAAGAAGTCCGGCCGCGTCGCCGCCGAGGGATTGATCGCGGCGGAGACGGCCAAGGGCAAGGGCGTTTTGGTCGAGGTCAATTCCGAGACCGACTTCGTCGCGCGCAACGACCACTTCCAGGGCCTGGTCAAGATGATCGCGCAGGTCGCGCTCAAGACCGGAGCGGATGTCGACGCCATCATGGCGGCGCATGCCGGGTCGATGACCATCGCGGACGCCATCACGTCGGCGATCGCGACGATCGGCGAAAACATGAACTTGCGCCGCGCGGCGATGCTCGAGGTCAGTCCGGGCGTCGTGAGCGCGTATGTTCACAGCCAGATTTCGGACGGCCTCGGCCGCATGGGCGTGCTCGTCGCGCTCAAGTCGGATGGTGACGCGGATGCGCTCGCCGCCCTCGGACGGCGCCTCGCGATGCATGTCGCCGCCGCCAATCCGCAAGCGCTCGACGCCGCCGGGCTCGACGCCGACGTGGTCGCGCGCGAGAAGGAAGTCCTTGCCGACAAGGCCCGCCAGCAGGGCAAGCCCGCCAATGTCGTCGACAAGATCGTCGAATCGGGATTGAAGAGCTACTACAAGGAAGTCTGCTTCCTTGAGCAGGCCTACATCCACGACCCTGCGAAGAGCGTGTCGCAGGCGCTCAAGGAGGCCGAGCGTGAGGTTGGCGCTCCGGTGACGATCACCGGCTACGTCCGCTTCGCTCTCGGAGAGGGCGTCGAGAAGGGCGAAGAGTAAGGCCGCACCGGCGGCGGGGCCCGCGCCCGGACGGGAGTCGCGGTCCGGGTCCGGTCAGGAGCACGACAGATGGCGGAGCCTGCATATCGTCGCGTGGTCGTGAAGATCTCCGGCGAGGCTTTGCTCGGCGCCGGCCATTCCGGCATTGACCAGACGACGCTCGATGCCGTGGCCGCCGACCTCGTCGCCGCGCGCGCTCTCGGCGTTTCGCTCGGCGTGGTGATCGGCGGCGGCAATTTTGTCCGCGGCGTCACCGTGTCCGGTCAGGGCATTGCGCGCCCGACCGGCGATTCCATGGGTATGCTGGCGACCGTGATGAATGCCCTCGCGCTGGAAGGCGCGGTGGCGCGGGCCGGGGCGCCGGCGCGCACCATGTCGGCGATCGCCATGCCGCAGATCTGCGAGACTTACGAGCGGGGCAGGGCCTTGCGCCACCTCGACGGCGGCAAGGTCGTGATGCTGGCGGGCGGCACCGCCAATCCTTTCTTCACCACCGACACCACCGCAGTACTGCGTGCGGCGGAACTTGGCTGCGGGGCCGTGCTCAAGGCGACGAATGTCGACGGGGTCTACAGCGCCGACCCGAAAAAGGACAAATCCGCGAAGCGTTATGACCGCTTGACGCATGGGGAGGCGCTGGCGCGCGACCTCAAGGTCATGGATGCGACGGCGTTCGCGCTTGCCCGGGAAAATCAGATGCCTATCATCGTCTTCTCAATCCGCGAGCCAGGGGCGATCGCGTCCACATTGAAGGGCCAAGGCCGGGCCACGATCGTTGCCGGCTAAGCGGGCCGCTCGCTTAAGCGACGCGCGGACCGCAGGCCGTATTGTTTGAGGATTCTATGGCAGCCACGAAATTCGATATCGAGGATCTGAAACGCCGCATGGCGGGCGCGATTAGCGTCCTCAAGCAGGAGCTGGGCGGTCTGCGCACCGGCCGCGCCTCGGCAAACCTCGTCGAGCCGATCCAGGTCGAGGCCTACGGCACGCATATGCCGCTCAATCAACTGGCGAGCGTGAGCGTGCCGGAGCCGCGCCTGCTCGCGGTGCAGGTCTGGGACAAGGCGTCGGTGGCGGCGGTGGAGAAGGCGATCATGAGCGCCAATCTCGGTCTGACGCCGGCGACGGAGGGCCAGGTGATCCGTTTGCGTGTCCCTGAATTGACGCAGGATCGCCGCAAGGAACTGGTCAAGGTCGCGCATAAATATGCGGAGGCCGCGCGGGTCTCGGTACGGCATGTGCGCCGTGACGGCATGGACCTTCTCAAGAAGATGGAGAAGGACGAGAACCTCAGCAAGGACGATCACGAGCGCATGGGCGAGCAGGTGCAAAAAGCCACCGATGCGAATATCGCCGATATCGATCAGTTGCTTACGACGAAGGAAAAAGAGATTCTGACGGTCTAAGCTCGGTGCCGATAGATTCAGGGTCTGCTCGAATTTCCATGGGCATGATGTCGACCGAACGCCGGTTCTCGCCTGTCGAGAGTGGGCTCTAAGAGGGGGCAGCTACGCCCGCAAATTCGATGTCCAACATCGCGGCAAGCGCAACTCCCTCCGTCTCCGGCTTCGACGCGCCGCGCCATGTCGCGATCATCATGGACGGCAACGGGCGGTGGGCTGCTGCGCGCGGCTTGCCGCGCAGCGAGGGGCATCGCCGCGGTGTCGAAGCCTTGCGGCGCACGGTGCGCGCCGCCGGCGATCTCGGCGTCCGCTATCTGACGATCTTTTCCTTCAGCGCCGAGAACTGGACCCGCCCCGCGTCGGAAATCCGCGATTTGATGGGCCTGCTCAAGCGGTTCATCCGCAACGATCTCGCCGAGCTTCACTCCAACGGCGTTCGCGTGCGCATCATCGGCGAACGCGAAGGTCTCTCGTCCGATATCCTCGGCCTGTTGCAGGAAGCCGAGGACCTGACGCGCGCCAACCAGAACCTCACGCTGGTCGTCGCCTTCAATTACGGCGGCCGCCAGGAAATCGCGCGCGCCGCGCGCCGTCTCGCGATCGCGGTGAGCGAAGGGCGCATGACGCCGGACCAGGTGACGGCCGATGCCATCGGCGGAGCGCTCGATCTGCCGGAATTGCCGGATCCCGATCTCATCATCCGCACCAGCGGCGAACAACGCCTGTCCAATTTCCTGCTGTGGCAGTCGGCCTATACCGAGTTCGTCTTCCTGCCGGTCCACTGGCCCGACTTCGACCGCGCCGCGCTGGAAAGCGCGCTGAGTGAGTTCTATCGGCGCGAGCGGCGTTTCGGCGGGCTTGCCGTGCAGGCGGGGGGCTGAGTTTGGCCGTCGCGCCGCCTGGCGGCGATGCTGGTTTCTCAGCGCCGCCGCCGTCCCGGACGGCGAGGGAGCTGGCGCTGCGCGTCGTCTCCGCTCTGGTCCTCGCGCCGCTCGCCGCGGGCGTTGCTTATCTCGGCGATTGGCCGTTCGCGATCATGTGGATTTTGGCAGGCGCGGGCACATTCTGGGAATGGTCCACGCTGTCGCTCGGATCGGTGCGGACCAGGGCTGTCGTGGTCGGTTTCGCGGCGCTTGCGGCGGCCGGCGTGCTTCTCGGCTGGGGCTATCCTCATGCCGCCCTAGGGGTGTTGGCGGCCGGTGCGCTCGCGGCCGCCCTCGTTTGCCAAACCGTGGCGCCGGGATGGGCTTTCGCCGGGCTCCTTTACGCCGGAACGATCGTCGCGGCGCCGATCCTGCTACGCGACGACGACACGCTCGGCCTGACCGCCGTGGTGCTGCTCTTCGTCGTCGTCTGGGCGACCGACATCGCGGCTTATTTCACTGGCCGGGCGATCGGCGGGCCGAAGCTCTGGCCGGCCGTCAGCCCGAAAAAGACCTGGTCGGGCGCGATTGGCGGCACGGTCGCAGCGGTCGTCTGCGCCATGGCCGTCGCACACGTGGCGGGCTTACCGAGCCTCGGCGCTATCGGCGTGCTCGCCGTCGCCTTATCGGTCGCCTCGCAGGCTGGGGATTTTCTGGAATCCGCGATCAAGCGTCGTTTCGGAGCGAAGGATTCGGGCGCTCTGATCCCCGGCCATGGCGGCCTCATGGACCGGCTGGACGGGTTCGTCGCGGCGGCGCTGCTCGCCGCCTTGATCGGGATCATGCGCGGCGGCCTTGAAGCGCCTTCCCGTGGTTTATTGATCTGGTAAGGGTACTCTTCATGCAAGCCGCCACCGCAAGACCGCCCGTCCGGAAGGATCGGGAACCGCTGAGCATCACCGTCTTGGGGGCGACCGGATCCATCGGCAAAAGCACGATCGACCTGCTGCAACGCAATCCGGACAAGTACCGGGTCGAGGCGGTGACCGCGAACACCAATGCCGTGCCGCTGGCCAAGGTCGCGCGCGAGCTCGGCGCCCGCCTGGCGGTGATCGCCGATCCGGCGGGCTACGGGGAGCTCAAGGATGCGCTGAGCGGCACGGGCATCGAGGCGGCTTCGGGCGCCGCGAGCCTCGTCGAAGCCGCGGCGCGCCCCGCCGATTGGGTCATGGCCGCGATCATGGGGTCGAGCGGACTCGAGCCGACGCTCGCGGCGGTCGAGCGCGGACGCACCGTCGCGCTCGCCAACAAGGAATGTCTCGTTTGCGCCGGCGATCTCTTCATGCGCCAAGCGAAGGCGCGCGGCGCCACGGTGCTGCCCGTCGATTCCGAGCACAATGCCATCTTTCAGGCGATGGGGGCGGGACAGGCCAAGGACGTGGCGCGCATCATCGTCACCGCGTCCGGCGGGCCGTTCCGGACATGGGAGCGCGAGGCGATCGAGGTCGCGACGCGCGAGCAGGCGCTCAAGCACCCGAACTGGTCGATGGGACAGAAGATCACCATCGATTCCGCGAGCATGATGAACAAGGGGCTCGAGATTATCGAGGCGCACTACCTTTTCGGCTTGCCGTCGCGGCAGATCGAAGTGCTGGTGCATCCGCAGTCCGTGGTGCACGGCCTTGTCGAATTCCGCGACGGCTCGATGATCGCGGCGCTCGGGTCGCCCGATATGCGCATCCCGATCGCGCATTGCCTGGCCTGGCCCGATCGCATTGACGGGCCGGTGCCGAAGCTCGACCTCGCCCAGGTCGCGACTCTGACCTTCGAGGAGGCGGACCTGACGCGCTTCCCCGCCTTGGCCCTGGCCCGCACCGCCCTCGAGACGAAGCAGGGCGCTCCGACGGTGCTCAATGCCGCCAACGAGGTGGCGGTGGCGGAATTCCTCGGCGGCCGCATCGGATTCGGCGGAATCGCCAGGCTGGCGGCTGCGGTGATGGAGCGTGCCGCCCGGCAGGGCGTCATGCACGAGCCGGCGAGCATCGAAGACGCGTTAACCATAGATCGAATTGGCCGCGACCTTGCTCGCGATATTTTGCCTGAAATTGCCGCAAACGCGGTCTAATGACGGCTGCTGGGGCGGCGCGCGAGGTTAAGAAATGGGGTTGCTTTCGAGTTTTTGGGGGTGGGGCTACGGACTTCTCGGTTACTTGATTCCGTTTCTTTTCGTCCTGAGCATCGTCGTTTTCTTCCACGAATTGGGTCATTTCCTCGTCGCGCGGTGGTGCGGTATCCGCATCCTCACGTTCTCGATCGGCTTCGGCCCTGAGATTTGCGGCTTCAACGATCGCCACGGCACCCGCTGGAAGCTGGCGGCGATTCCCCTCGGTGGCTACGTCAAGTTTTTCGGCGACGAGAACGCGGCCAGCGTTCCGGACACGGGCGCGATTGCGACCATGGATCCGAAGGAACGCGCCGTCAGCTTCTTCGGCAAGAGCCTGGGCCAGCGCGCGGCCGTCGTCGCGGCCGGTCCGATCGCCAATTTCGTCCTCGCCATCGTCATCTTCGCCGGTGTTTTCTCGATTTACGGCAAGCAGATCGCGGCGCCGCGCGTCGACGCCGTACAGCCGGGCAGCGCCGCTGCCACCGCCGGCTTCAAGCCCGGAGACCTCGTTGTTTCCATCGACGGGACGGCGATCGAGAGCTTCAACGATATGCAACGCATCGTCAGCACCAGCGCCGGTGAAAAGCTGCGAATCGTGGTCGAGCGGGGCGGGGTTTCGGAAACCCTGACGGCGACGCCGGACCTGCGCGAACTCAAGGACAATTTCGGCAACGTCCATCGCGTCGGCGTGCTCGGGATTTCCCGGTCGACGGCGCCGGGCGACGTGAAGGTGCAGTCGGTCATCCCGATCGCCGCGATCGGGATGGGAGTGCAGGAAACCTGGTTCGTGGTCGACCGGACCCTGAGCTATCTCGGCGGTATCGTCACGGGACGGGAATCGGCCGACCAGCTCGGAGGGCCGATTCGCATCGCCCAGGTATCCGGCCAGGTGGCGACGGCTGGATTCGTCGCCCTCATGCACCTCGCGGCGGTGCTGTCGGTCTCCATCGGAATGCTCAACCTGTTCCCGATTCCCTTGCTGGATGGGGGGCACCTGCTGTTTTACGGAATCGAGGCCGTGCGGGGGCGTCCGCTATCGGATCGGGCGCAGGAAATCGGCTTCCGCGTGGGGCTCGCGATCGTGCTGATGCTGATGATTTTCGCCACCTTCAACGACATTCTGCATCTGGCCACCTCCTGACCGTGGCCGCCGGGCAACGCTTTGAATTGAAATGATATTGTGACCAGGGGGATCGGTTGCGGCGGGGTGAAAAGACTGTACAAGCGCCTGAGGTGCCATGCGTTGGTCCGGCGCGAGGCCGAAAGAAGAAGGACGCAGTGCGGATGAAGTTTTGGGCGGGGTTGGTACGCGGACTGGGGGTCGCGTGTGCCGTATATGGTGCGGCGATCGCCGGCGTCGGAATGGGCGCTGTGGCGGTGTCCGCGCCGGCGCAAGCGCAATCCGCAAGCTCGATCGTCGTGCAGGGGAACCGTCGCGTCGATGCCGAAACGATTCGCGGCTATTTCCGCACCAATCCCGGCGAGCGTCTGGACGCGGTGAAGCTCAACGACGCCTATCAGGCGCTGCTGGCGACCGGCCTGTTCGAAGACGTGCGCATCAACCAGGTCGGCGGCCGGATCGTCGTCACGGTCGTCGAAGCCTCGATCATCAATCGGGTCCAGTTCGAGGGCAATCGTCAGGTCAAGGACGAGCAGCTCGCGGCGGAAGTCCAGTCGAAGTCGCGCGCGCCGCTGTCGCGCCAGACCGTTCGCTCCGACGTGCAGCGCATTGTCGACATCTATCGCGGCAACGGCCGTTACAACGTCCGCGTCGATCCGAAGATCATCGATCGCCAGAATGGCCGCGTCGACCTCGTCTTCGAGATCACCGAGGGCAAGAAGACCACCGTCAAGGATCTCAACTTCGTCGGCAACCGCGCCTATTCGTCGAGCCGGCTCGCGGACGTCATCAAGACGTCGAAGACCAACATCTTCAGCTTCTTCAAGTCGACCGATAATTTCGACGCCGACAAGGTGGAGCAGGACAAGGATCTCCTTCGCCGCTTCTATCTGAAGCACGGCTATGCCGACGTGCGCATCGTCTCGGCGGTGTCCGAGTTCGACCCGGCGCGCAACGGCTTCGTCGTGACCTTCGTCATCGACGAGGGCGCGCCGTATCGCTTCAGCACGATCGACATCCAGTCGAATGTGCGCGACGTCAATCCCAGCATGCTGCGCTCGAAGCTGCGCATGTCGTCGGGCGAGCTTTACGACGCCGAGGCGGTGGAAAAGACGGTCGAGCAGATGACGCTCGAACTCGCGAAGAGCGGCTACGCCTTCGCGCAGGTGCGCCCGCGCGGCGACCGCAACTACGAGAATCACACGGTCAGTCTCGTTTTCGTCGTCGACCAGGGCGCGCGCGCCTACATCGAGCGGATCAATATCCGCGGCAACACGCGCACGCGCGACTACGTCATCCGCCGCGAATTCGATATCGGCGAAGGCGACCCCTACAATCACGCGCTGATCGACCGTGCCGAGAAGCGCCTGAAGAACCTCGGCTACTTCAAGACCGTGAAGCTCTCCAGCGAGCCCGGCTCGGCGCCGGACCGGGTGATCGTCAATGTCGATGTCGAGGAACAGGCGACGGGCGAATTCTCGGTCGCCGGCGGTTATTCGACGTCGGACGGATTGCTGGCGGAAGTCAGCATCGGCGAGCGCAACCTTCTCGGCCGCGGCCAGTACGCCAAGGCGTCGGTGCAGTACAGTGAGCTCGCGCGCGGCTTCGAACTGTCGTTCGTCGAGCCCTATCTGCTCGGCTATCGTCTGGCGTTCGGCGTCGACATCTTCTCACGCGTGGCGCTCGCGTCGACCTATCAGTCGTACCAGAGCGAGACGACGGGCTTCGGCTTCCGTTTCGGCATTCCGATCACGGACGAAGTGAGCTTCCAGGCTCGCTACTCGCTCTACAACACCGAAGTCAAAATCAGTGATGTTAATAACTGTTACCCGGCAAGTACGGTAACTCCTGTTTGTATTCCGGCGTCGCCCGCCGTTCGCGAATTGGCCAATTCCGGCGGCGTGCTGACCTCGCTCGTGGGCTACACGCTGACCTACAATACGCTCGACAACAACCGGAATCCCACCAAGGGCTTGCTGGCCGAGTTGAAGCAGGACTTCGCGGGCGTCGGTGGCGATTCGCAGTTCGTGCGCACGACCGGCGACATCAAGTACTACTACAATGTGTGGGACGACCTCGTCGCATTGTTCCACGTCCAGGGCGGTAACATCACCGGCTGGGGCAACCAGGCTCTGCGCTCGACCGACCACTTCTTCCTTGGTCCGTCGATCGTGCGTGGCTTCGAGCCGGCCGGCATCGGTCCGCGCGATACGACGCCGGGCTCCTTCCACGATGCGCTTGGCGGTACGATGTACTGGGGCGCCAGCTTCGAGGTGCAGTATCCGCTATTCTTCGCGCCGAAGGATAACGGCCTGAAGCTCGCGGCCTATGTCGACGCCGGTTCGGTCTGGGATTATCAAGGTATCACCTCGTATCAGGGGCCGCGCGATACCATCGCTCAGACCATCACGCCGCGGGATTCGAATATCGTCCGCAGCTCGGTCGGCGTCGGCTTGATCTGGGACTCGCCGTTCGGCCCGCTGCGTTTCGACTATGCGATCGCGCTGACCAAGGACGATTACAAGGTCTTCAACCCGGCTCTCAACAATGGGGCAGGTGCTTACGAGAACGCCGGCGACCGCACCCAGGCCTTCCGCTTCAGCGGCGGCACCAAGTTCTAAGCGCCGCCTCGGCGGCCCGAGCCCGGTTTCCGGGGCGGGCCGCCTGCGCCCGCCGACTTAGGCGTGGATAAGCCCGTATCGCCATTCGGCGAAGCTTCGGCTAAGACTCACGGAACAAATGCCAATTTTGGGGCGGCGCGAGCCGTCCCAATTCATGTGCCGACGCAATGAGTGAACCGCTTTTCTATCCGCGCCCGCAGGGGTTGACCGCGCGTGAAGTCGCCGCGCTGACGGGCGCCGAGCTGGCGGCCGGCGTCTCGCCGGATCGCAGGATCGACGGCATCGCGGCGCTCGATCATGCCGGCCCGTCGGATCTCACCTTTCTCGACAACCCGAAATATCTCGGGCAGTTGGCGGGGACCGATGCGGGCCTTTGCCTCGTCGCCAAGCGGTTTGCCGGCCAAATCCCGCCAAGCCTTCCCTTCGCCATTGCCCGCGAGCCCTACCGCGCCTTCGTGACCGTGGCGCGCGCCTTGTTCCCGTCCGCCTTGCGCCCCGCTCCCATGTTCGGCGGAGGCTCGGAGGGCGCGTTCGTCCATCCGGGCGCCCATCTCGAGGCCGGCGTGAGCATCGACCCCGGCGTGGTGGTTGGGCCGGGCGCCGAGATCGGCAGCGATACCGTCGTGAGCGCCGGGGCCGTGATCGGTCCGGAGGTCCGCATCGGGCGGAACTGCAGGGTCGGCGCCGGTGCGACGATCACGCATGCCCTGGTCGGCGATCGCGTGGTGATTCACCCCGGCTGCCGGATCGGCCAGGACGGTTTCGGCTATCTGCCGGGTGCGAAGGGGCACGAGAAGGTGCCGCAGGTCGGCCGCGTCATCATCCAGGACGACGTCGAGATCGGCGCCAATACGACGATCGATCGCGGCGCCAGCCGCGACACCGTGATCGGCGAGGGGACCAAGATCGATAACCTGGTCCAGATCGGCCACAATGTTGTCATCGGCCGGCATTGTGTGCTTGTTGCCCAGACGGGATTGTCGGGCAGCACGACCGTCGGCGATTTCGTGATGCTGGGAGCGCGCGTGGGATCCAACAATCACGTGACGATCGGCGACGGCGCACAGATTGCCGCCATCAGCATCGTCAACGACGACGTGCCCGAGGGGGCGCGCTGGGGCGGCACGCCGGCGAAGCCGATCAAGCAGTGGTTCCGGGAAATGAAAGTATTGGAGCGGATGGCGAACCGCGACGCGTCGGGCGCGCAGTATGAGGGAGACGCATGACGGAAATTCCTTTCTCGCTAAGCCCGCAGCAGATCCTCGAATATCTTCCGCATCGCTATCCGTTCTTGCTGGTCGATCGCATTGAGCAGATTCGCGGCGACGAGTTTTGCGTCGGTATCAAGAACGTGACGTTCAACGAGCCGTGCTTTCAAGGGCATTTCCCCGGCCGTCCGGTCATGCCCGGCGTCTTGCTGCTGGAAGGCATGGCGCAGACCGCTGGCGCCATTTGTGCGGTTGCGCTGGGGCAGGATCGTCCGCGTCTCGTCTATTTCCTCACCATCGATAAGGCGAAGTTCCGCCAGCCGGTGGTTCCCGGCGACCGCGTCGAGTTCCATATGACCAAGCTGTCGCAGCGGCGCACCATGTGGTGGTACCGCGGCGAGGCGAAAGTGGGCGGCAAGGTGGTTTGCGAGGCCGAACTCGGCGCGATGATGGCGGATCGGTAGTCCACTCATGGCGCGTATTCATCCTCTCGCTCATGTCGAAAGCGGCGCGCGCATCGCGGACGACGCCGAGATCGGCCCGTTCTGCGTGATCGGTCCGCATGTCGAGATCGGGCCCGGCTGCCGCCTCATCGCGCACGTCCACGTCGCGGGCCATACGACGCTCGGCGCGCGCAGCATCGCGCATCCTTACGTCTCCCTCGGCGGTCCGCCGCAGTCGCAGAGCTATCATGGCGAGCCGACGCGGCTGGAAATCGGCGAGGCCTGCGATCTGCGCGAAGGCGTGACGATGAATATCGGCACCGTCGCCGGCGGCGGTCTCACCAAGGTCGGCGCGCGCGGCTTCTACATGGCCAACGCGCATGTCGGGCACGACTGCGTCGTTGGGGACGACGTCGTGTTCGCCAACAGCGCGACGCTTGGCGGCCACTGCGAAATCGGCGACCAGGTGTTCATCGGCGGCCTGTCCGCCGTGCATCAATGGACGCGCATTGGCTCGCAGGCGATGATCGGCGGCGTCAGCGGCGTGCGCGGCGACGTGATCCCGTTCGGTCTTGCCAGCGGCGATCAGGCGCGGATGATGGGCGTCAATGTCGTCGGCATGAAGCGGCGTAAATTCGAGCGGGGGACAATCGCCGCGGCGCGACAAGCCTACCGCGAAATTTTCTTCGGCACCGCCAGTCTCGACGATCGACTGCACGCAACCGAGGAGAAATTTGCCGGCGAGCCGGTCGTCGCGGCGATCATCGCGTTCATCCGCTCGCGCGAGCATCGCTCCTTGTGTCGGCCGACAGGGACGGATACGCGGGCGTGATCGGATGCCATCGCGCGAGGATACCGGCTCCGTCTCTTCCCCTACTTCGCTCGCCGAACCGAACGCCGACACGGCGCTGACCATTATTTGCGGCAGCGGGCCGCTGCCTGCCGCCGTCGCCGATGCCGCGGTCCGCCGCGGCCGTTCGGTTTTCCTCATCGCCATCGAGGGCTGGGCGGAGGCGGGCGCGGTGGCGCGCTACCCGCATGCGTGGATCAAGCTCGGCCAGTTCGGGCGCGCCTGGCGGCTCGCGCGCGCGGCCGGCTCCCGTGATATCGTTTGCATCGGCGGATTGGTGCGCCCCGCGGTCGGTTCCTTGCGTCTCGATTGGGAGACGATACGCCTGCTGCCGAGGCTGTACCGCTTGTTTCGCGGTGGCGACGATCATCTGCTTTCGGGGCTGGGCCGCATCTTCGCCGAGCGTGGCTTTCGCATGGTGGCGGCGCAGGACGTGGCGCCCGATATCCTCGCGCCCGCGGGCGTGCTGACACGGCGCGAGCCAACGCAACGCGAGGCGGACGACATCGCGTTTGGCTTCGCGCTGCTCGACGCGATGGGACCGTTCGATGTCGGGCAGGCGCTGGTCGTCGCCGCGCGTCGCGTGCTTGCGGTGGAGGCGGCGGAAGGCACGGACCAGATGCTGCAACGGATCGGTGTGCTGCGCGCGAACGGCCGCATCGCGCTTCCCGCTGGACAGGGCGTCCTTGTCAAGGCGCCGA
>JBDHSU010000036.1:0-30324 GCA_039808325.1 Variibacter sp.
CGAGCCTCTCCCGATCAGCCGCGGAAGCTGTCCTTGCCCGCGCGGATCTTGGCGAAGACCGCGGCCGGTGGCTGCCCCGCCATGCCGATCGCCCGCGCGACGTCCGGCACGTCGGCGCGCAGGAAAGGATTGGCCGCTTTCTCCGCGCCGATGGTTGCGGGAATGGTCGGCTTGCCGGCGGCACGCAGGGTCGCGACCTCTTTCTCGCGCGCCTGCAGCGCCGCATTGTCCGGCTCGACGGTGCGCGCGTAAGCGATGTTCGAAGCGGTGTATTCATGCCCGCAGAAGAATTGCGTATCGTCGGGCAGCGCGCGCAGCTTGAGCAGCGAGGTCCACATCATCTCCGGCGTGCCCTCGAGAAGGCGTCCGCAGCCGATGGAAAACAGCGTGTCGCCGACGAAGGCGAGGCGGTCGGCATCGAAGCAATAGGAGATGTGGCCGGCGGTGTGGCCGGGCGTTTCCAGCACGCGTCCCGACACTCCGCCAACCTTGACGGTATCGCCCTCGCCGACCGTCTCGTCGACATCCGCGATACGCGCCGCCTCGGCGCGTGGTGCGACAACGCGGCAACGGTGCTTGCGCTTCAGGTCTGGGATGCCGGCCGTATGATCGTTATGGTGGTGGGTGACAAGGATATCGGTAAGTTTCCAGCCGGTCTTGGCCAACGCCGCCTCGACGGCCGCGGCCTCCGGCGCATCGATCGCCGCGGTCGCGCCGCTTGCCGGATCGTGGAGGAGAACGCCGTAATTGTCTTGAAGGCAGGGGAACAGATACGTTTTAGCGGTCATCGGTGGCCTCATGCTTGATGAGGGCAACCTAACCACGCGGGGACGATTGTCCAAGGGCGACATTGACGGCGGGACCGAGACAGAGCGCGCGGCAACGGCGCCGCGGGCGGCCGCCGACGTTTCCGTGCCGGCAGGCCGCTAAACATGTTCATCGATGTCGTCGATCTGCGGGCGTTCTACACTCAGCCTTTAGGTAAAGTGGCGCGGCGATTCATCGGCCTGGCGATCCGGCGGCAATGGCCGGATGTCCGCGGCATGCGCGTCGCGGGCGTGGGATACACGACGCCTTATCTCGGGTTGTTCCGCGATGACGCGGAGCGCTGTCTCGCCTTCATGCCGGCGGGTCAGGGCGTGACACGCTGGCCCTCGGAGCGGCCGAGTCTCGCGGCACTGGTCGAGGAGACCGAGTTGCCGCTTGCCGACGCGGCCGTCGACCGCGTGCTTGTCGTCCACGCGCTCGAAATGTCGAGTGATCCGGCAAGCATTTTGCGCGAGGCGTGGCGCGTCCTCGCCGCGGGCGGACGTCTTCTGCTCGTCATTCCGAATCGCCGCGGCATCTGGGCGCGCGTCGACACCACGCCGTTCGGATACGGACGCCCCTATTCGCGATCGCAGGTGACGACGCTTCTGCGCGAAACACTGTTCACGCCGACCGGATGGTCCGAGGCGCTGTATGTTCCGCCAATCCCGCGCAACTGGTTCCTTCGTTCCGCGGTCGCCTGGGAGCGCACCGGCGCGAAATTATCTTTGCCGTTCGCAGGCGTGCATATCGTCGAAGCCATGAAGCAGGTCTATCGCCCGATTCCGGCGCGGAACAAAAAACGCCGCCTGGTGCCGGCGCTGGAGCCGGTGTTGGCGCCGACTCCGGGCGGCGCCGCCTTCGGTCAGACTCGCTAGGCCTTATTCAACGGCGTCAAATCAAGCCGCCGCTCTTCCTCTTCCGACCGGGTTCCACCTTTCGGGATCGTGCTCTCAGCGCGAGCACGCCTATTCTCCCGCTTCCGGTCCGCCCGGCTGCTGCGGCGCGTCGGCGCGCGGCCCTCGCGGACGGCGCCGGCGACGGTGCAGCGGAAAGCGATCCGGCTGCCCCTCGAAACCATTCTGCTGAAAGCCGCCGTCCTGCTGCGCCGCTGCCCCATTCGACGCGGTCGCCGGGGGCTGGCCGCCGGTGACGAAGGCCGGCAGACCGATATCGGTCGCGGCCTCCTCGCCGTTAGCGCGCGGCGGCTGAATTTGCGGCTGCGGCTGCGCTTGCGGCTGGAACTGCGGACGATAGCCCTCCCGGTTATCCCGATCGCGGCTGTCCCGTTCGCGATTATCCCGTTCGCGATATCGGTAGTGCTGCGACTGCTGATCGCGCCCGCCGAAGCGTGGCTCGCGCGGACCGTAGGATTGCTCACGCGGCGGGTAAGGCTGCTGCTGGAGGTCGCGCGGGGCATACGGCGCCTCGGCTGCCCCCTGGTAATCCTGCCCCTCATCGTCGCTGTCGTCGAAGGAATCGCGCTGCTCGTTCTCACGATAGTGAGGATTGGTCTGCCGGAGCTGCTCCTGCATCGCCGCGATCAGGCGGAAGTAATGCTCGGCGTGCTGGTAATAATTCTCGGCCGAGACGGGGTCGCCGGACGATTGTGAATCCCGCGCCAACTGCATGTACTTCTCGGCGACATGGGAGGCGGTGCCGCGGATTTTGACGTCCGGCCCGTTGGATTCATAGACCCGGGTGAGCGGGTTCTGCCCCTTGCGGTTATTGCGCCCTCGCATCCGCTTGTTCTGACCGTTTCTCATGGCTCTGGTTTCATTAACCTCCGAGTAGCGGCGATTGCCTCGCCCGACGTTCAGCATCAAGACTTCTCCGTCGCCGCGGCCGACCTCGCCCGGCGTCGAAATTTCAAACGACGATTTCGCGTCACGATGATTAAAAGCACCCCAGCCGCGACTCACCGCAGCGTTGCCAAATCCTCACCAGGCGCGCCGCTTCACCTTACTGGCGTGCCGAAACTATACGTCCCTGATTCGAGTGGGCGGTCCCTTGTCGATCGCTGTGAGAGCGCGAGCCGCCTTAGTCGACTGGGGGCCTCAAGGAGCCTTGCTCCGGGCCTTTTCCGCGATGCGTCCATCCCGCTTCGGGTCGATCCGTTGGCTAGAACCTAGTCCCTCCCGACGGATAATCCAAGCGCTTTTTTTGGTATTGGTATTCCTTTACAAGCCCTGAGAAGCCCGAATGACGCGGGGAATCCCGGCTAAATCCTCGACCCGCGACGTGGCGAACCCGGCAGCCGCGAAGAGGCCCGCGACCGCGTCGTCCTGCCCCGCGCCGACCTCGACAAAGGCATGCCCCCCCGCCGCCAGCAGCCGCGGGACGTCCGCCACGATCCGGCGATAGGCCGCAAGCCCATCGGCGCCGCCGTCGAGCGCGCCGCGCGGATCGAAGCAACGGACATCGGGCATCAACGCCGCGATGTCATCGGACGCGATGTAGGGCGGATTGGAAACGACGAAATCGAACACGCCGGACAACGCCGCCGCAAAATCGCAGGCGACGAAGGCGGTGCGCGCCGCGAGAGAATGACGATGCGCATTCGCGCGCGCGACCAAAAGCGCCGCGGCGCTGATGTCGGTCCCGACACCGAAAGCGTTCGGCAATTCGCTCAACAGCGCGAGCAGGATCGCGCCGGATCCGGTTCCGATGTCGAGGATGCGAAGAGGCTGCGCCCGCGCGCCGACGGCATCGACGCACCGCAGCACTTCGGCGACGACCGTCTCGGTTTCCGGCCGCGGCACGAGAACCGCAGCCGTGACCTGCAACGGCAATCCCCAGAACTCCTTCTCACCGAGAATTCGCGCGATCGGCTCATGCGCCAGCCTTCGGGCGGCAAGCGCGTTGACGCTCGCGATCCGGCGCTCGTCGAGAACGCTCGTCTGCGCCGTGACCAATGTCGTATGGTCCAGCTCCAGAGCTGCCTGCAACAGCAGACGCGCATCGAGTTCGGGACTTTCGATTCCGGCCGTCCGAAATTCCTCGGCCAGCCTCCGCCGCATCGCGTCGATCGTGACGCCGGCATCGCCAGTCGCCGTCATGCGGCGCCGGAAGACGCGAGCAGCGCGGCCTGATGCTCGGTGACGAGGGCGTCGATGACCTCGCCCAAGGCCTCGCCCTCCATCACCTGCGGCAGCTTGTAGAGCGTCAGGCCGATGCGATGGTCGGTGACGCGGCCTTGCGGGAAATTGTACGTGCGAATGCGTTCCGAGCGGTCGCCGGAGCCCACCTGCCCCTTGCGGTCGGCGGCGCGTTGCGCATCGAGTTTACCGCGCTCGAGGTCGTAGAGCTTGGTGCGCAGCAGGGCCATCGCCTTGGCGCGGTTGCGATGCTGCGAGCGCTCCTCCTGCACGGCGACGACGATGCCGCTCGGCAGGTGCGTGATGCGTATCGCCGACTCGGTCTTGTTGACGTGCTGTCCGCCGGCGCCGGCGGCGCGCATGGTGTCGATCTTGAGGTCGCTCTCGTTGATCGCGACGTCGACGTCTTCCGCTTCCGGCAGCACGGCGACCGTCGCGGCCGACGTATGGATGCGGCCCGAAGCCTCGGTCGCCGGCACGCGCTGCACGCGATGCACGCCGGATTCGAACTTCAATCGCGCGTAAACGCCGGCGCCGGTAATCTCGGCGATGATCTCCTTGAGCCCGCCCATCGTGCCCTCGGCGACGGAGAGGACTTCGACCTTCCAGTTCTGGCGCGCGGCGTAGCGCTCGTACATGCGGAACAGATCGCCGGCGAAAAGCGCCGCCTCGTCGCCACCCGTTCCGGCGCGGATTTCGAGGATGACGTTGCGTTCGTCCGCGGCGTCTTTCGGCAACAAAGCGAGCTGAATTTCTTTTTCTGATTCCGCAATGCGCGCCTCGAGCTCCGGCCGCTCGCTCTGCGCGAGATCGCGCATCTCGGCATCGGTCGCAGGATCATTGAGAAGCGCCTGGATATCCGCAAGCTCCGCCAGGGTCGTTCGATAGGACCTCACCTTTTCGACGAGCGGGCTAAGCTCGGAGAACTCGCGCGACAGCTTCACATAGGCGTCGCGATCCGGCTGACTCGCAAGCTCCGCCTCCACGGCTTCATGGCGCGCGAGCAACGCATCGAGTTTGGCAGGCTGGAGCATGGCTCAGATCTGCAGGCCTTCGGCGGCGGCATAGGCCGCGAGCTGCTCGCGTACCGAAACGCGCGGCGCGCGGCCGGAGAGCAGGCCCCGCACCAGTCTCCCAACCTCCTCGGCATTGATCTCAAGCAACATCGCCTTCACCGGGCCAAGCGCCGAGGGCGATACCGACAGGTTCCGATACCCGAGCGCGACCAGCGCCAGCGCGCCAAGCGGTGTTGCACCCATCTCGCCGCACAGCGTTACGGGTTTTCCGTGCTCGCGCCCTTTGTCGATGATATCGCGCAGCGCGCGCAATACCGGCACGGACAACGGGTCGAAGCGATCGGCGACGAGGCTGTTTCCCCGATCCGCCGCGTAAAGGAACTGCACGAGATCGTTGGAGCCGACCGAAAGGAAGTCCACTCGCGAAAGCAATTCGTCGAGTTGAAAGAGCAGCGCGGGAACCTCGACCATCGCGCCGATCTCGATGCGCTCGGGCAGCGTGTGATTGTGCTTGCGCAGATGCGTCAGCTCGAACTCGACCAGCTCCTTGGCGCTGTCATACTCATCGATGGTCGACACCATCGGGAACATCAGCTTCAGGCGCCGGCCCGACGCCGCGCGCAGCAGCGCGCGTATCTGGCTTCGCAATAGCCCCGGCCGGTCGAGACCGAGCCGGATGGCGCGCCAGCCGAGCGCCGGGTTTTCCTCCTCGACGACGCGCATGTAGGGAAGAACTTTGTCGCCACCGATATCGAGCGTGCGAAACGTCACCGGGCGATCGCCGGCGGCGTTGAGCACATCCTTGTAGAGCTTCAATTGCTCGCTCGTGCGAGGAAACGCCGCCGCCACCATGAATTGCAATTCGGTCCGGAACAGCCCAATGCCTGCCGCGCCGGTTTCATTGATGTGCGGAAGATCGACGAACAGCCCCGCGTTGAGGAACAGCGTGATCTCGGCGCCGTCGCGCGTCACGCACGGTTTATCGCGCAGAGCGCGATACTGAGCCTGCCGCCGCGCGCGAAAGCGGACTTTCTCCGCATAAGCCCGCTCGATATCGATGGCCGGACGAATATGAACGTCGCCGGTCGAGCCCTCGACGATGACCGCATCGCCCTGATCGACCAAGCTCACGATATTTTCGAGCTGGCCAACCGCGGCGATGCCGAGAGCGCGCGCGACGATCGTCACGTGCGATGTCGGGCCGCCCTCCTCCAGGACCAGGCCGCGCAGGCGAGAGCGGTCATAATCGAGAAGGGCGGCCGGCCCCATCGTGCGCGCGACCAGGATCGCGTTCTCCGGCATATCCTCTTTTGCCGGGGCATGATCCTGCCCCACGAGCTGGCGCATCAGCCGATTGGCGAGGTCATCGAGGTCGTGCAGGCGCTCGCGCAGATACGGATCGGTCTGGCGCACCATGCGCGCGCGCGTGTCGGACTGGACGCGCTCGACGGACGCCTCGGCGGTCAGGCCGGTCATCACGGCTTCACGCATGCGATGCAGCCAGCCGCGATCGTAAGCGAACATGCGGAAGGTCTCGAGCACCTCGCGATGCTCGCCGCCGTCGGCGACATCGCCGCGCGTCAGCATGTCATCCAAGTCCGCACGCAGGGTCTCGACCGCGCTGTCGAGGCGCGCGACTTCCTTCTGCACATCGTCGGCGATGAAATTCGTGATGACGACGCGCGGCTCATGCAGCACCACGTGCCCGAGCGCGATGCCGTCCGACAGGCCGAGACCCTTGAGATGGAGCTGGCTGCGAACCGCCGGCTCCGCTCCCGGACGGGCGAGCGCGGAGAGTTCGCCCGAGGCGATCATCTCCGCGAGCACCATCGCGGTGGTCTGCAGCGCCTCCATCTCCTCTTCGGAGTAGGTGCGGTGCGCGCGGTTTTGGACGACCAGAACCCCGAGCGTGTTGCCCGCTCTCAGGATCGGGACGCCGAGAAAGGAGTGGTAGATTTCTTCGCCGGTTTCCGGCCGGAAGGAGAAGGCCGGATGCGTCTGGGCATCGGAAAGGTTGATCGGCGTCGCTTCGCGGGCGACCAGGCCGACAAGACCCTCGTCCGCATCAATCACGGTCTGGTGGACGGCGTCGCGGTTCAGACCTTCGGTCGCGTACAATTCCAGGGTGCCGTCCACGCGCAAAACGTAGGCGGAACACACCTCCGCCACCATATTGGCGGCGATCAGCACAACAATTTTGTCAAGGCGTTCCTGCGCACTGACCGGCTCCGCCATCACCTCGCGAAGCCGGCGCAACAGCACGCGCGGACCGCCCAGCGCGCCACGCATCGACGTGAGGTCCTCTCAGGCCGCAATCCGGCCGGCACCGCATGTAAGTGCCGGTTATGTCGAAGTTGTCGCCACGCCCCGTGCGCCGCGGCGGCTTTATCTCGCCGTATAGCGAATGCCCTGCCAAGGGAGCAAGCCTGAGATGTAGGCTGCGCAGATCACCGCCGCGTGACGACATCGGCCGCGTCCATGCAAGCTTAGAGCGCCTCTAGCGAACCGCTCGCGGCCCCGGCCTGCGCACCGCAACGCGGCACACTTTTGCTGCATCGCCGCAATCCTGAGCCTACTTGTCGAGCCCGTACAGCGTATGGAGCGTGCGAACCGCAAGCTCGGTATAGGCCGCATCGATCAGAACCGAGAACTTGATCTCGGACGTGGTGATCGCGCGGATGTTGATGCCGCGCTCGGCCAGCGCGCTGAAGGCTTCGGCCGCCACACCCACATGGCTGCGCATGCCGATGCCAATGACGGACACCTTTGCAACGTCGCTCGCGCCGTCGATCCGATCGTAACCGATCCGATCGTGCGCGGCCTTGAGGACCTCGCCGGCACGGTCGTAATCCGCGGCCGGCACGGTAAAGGTGATATCGGTCGTGGCACCGTCCGCCGAAACGTTCTGCACGATCATGTCGACGTTGATACTGGCGTCGGCGAGCGGACCGAAGATCGCGGCCGCGATACCCGGCTTGTCCCGCACCCGCCGAATCGAAATCTGCGCTTCGTCCTTGGAGAAGGCTATTCCCGTGACGACCTGCTGTTCCACAATCTCCTCCTCGCCACAGATCAACGTTCCCGGCGGCTGCTTCGCATGCGGATCGATATCTTCCGGCCTGTCAAAGCTCGAACGCACAAAAATGCGCACGTTATGGACGGTTCCAAGTTCGACCGAACGCACTTGCAGGACCTTGGCGCCCTGCGAGGCGAGTTCCAGCATTTCCTCGAACGCGATCCGGTCGAGCCGGCGCGCCTTCGGCACCACCCGCGGGTCGGTGGTGTAGACCCCGTCCACGTCCGTATAGATGTCGCAACGGTCGGCCTGGATGGCGGCGGCAATGGCGACGGCGGAAGTATCGGACCCGCCGCGCCCGAGGGTGGTGATCCGGCCGGTCTCCTTATGCATGCCCTGGAAGCCGGAAACGACGGCAACCTCCTTGCGCTCCTTGAAGCGCTTGATCAGCTCCGCCCCGTTGACGTCCAGGATGCGCGCCGAGCCGTGCGCGTTCGACGTCAGGATCGGCAGTTGCCAGCCCTGCCAGGAGCGGGCGGTCACCCCCATGGCCTCGAGCGTCATGGCCAGAAGCCCGGAGGTGATCTGCTCGCCGGCGGCGACGACCGTGTCGTATTCGCGCGCATCGTGCAGCGGCGCGGCCTCGCGGCACCAGGCGACCATTTCGTTGGTCTTGCCCGCCATCGCGGAAACGACGACGGCGACTTCATGGCCGGCGTCGTATTCCCGCTTCACGTGGCGGGCCACGTTGCGGATGCGTTCAACGTCGGCGACCGAAGTCCCGCCGAATTTCATTACCAGCCGAGCCATCGAAGTCTGGCAGCCTGCCTGCGTTTGGTGGAATGGCGGCCGTGCCTGTGCAAAACCGGCCCGAAGGGCGCGTATTCATAACGGCGAGCCCTGGAGGCCGCAACAATCAACCGGCATGGAAAGGCCTGAAGATCTGCGAAACCGTCAGGCGGCCGCGCGAATGGCCGGCACCTCCGCCGCGATCTTGCGCAAATCACCGACAAATCGGGCATATTCCGCCTCCTTGGCCGCGGCATCGGGAAGCCGCAGCAAAAAGGAGGGGTGGACCGTCACGAAGCCGGAAAGCCCCTCGCGCAGAGCGATCAGCCGCCCACGCTGGCGCGCGATGGTGACAGCATGCCCCATCAGCGCCTGCGCCGCCGTCGCGCCCAGCGCCACGGTCACCTTCGGGCGGATGAGGGCAAGCTCCCGATCCAGCCACCAGCGGCAGGCGTCGATCTCCGAGGTGTTCGGCTTTTTGTGGAGACGCCGCTTGCCTCGCGGCTCGAATTTGAAGTGCTTGACGGCATTGGTCACGTAAACCTGAGCGCGGTCCACGCCCGCCTCCGCCAGAGCGCGGTCGAAGAGCCGGCCCGCGGGGCCGACGAACGGGCGCCCCTCCAGATCTTCGCGATCGCCGGGCTGCTCTCCGACAAAGACGACCGGCGCGCGGCGCGGCCCCTCGCCAAACACGGTCTGCGTGGCGTTCGCGAACAGCGGGCAGCGCTCGCAGCTCTCCGCCTGCTTCGCGAGCGACGACAGGCTTCCGGCCAACGGGCGCAGGCGTTCGGACGCGAAAAGGTCGCGCCCGGATTCTTCCGCCGAGGGTCGCGACCGAGCCATGCATCGGAAACGAAGGGTTTTCAGGAAGGTTCCGCTCAGCGGATGCCCGCCCGCATGAAGCTTTGCACGAACTGGCGCTGGAACAGCAGGAAGCCGATCAGCAAAGGAGCCGCGGTCATCAAGGTCGCAGCGCAGATGATCGACCAGTCGACGCCCTGGTCGGTGGAAGAGAAGACCTGGAGGCCGACGGTGAGCGGACGCGCTTCGACGGAATTGGTCACGATCAACGGCCAGAGGAAGTTATTCCAGTGATAGCTCACCGAGACGAGGCCGTAAGCGACATAGATCGGACGGGCCAGCGGCACATAGACCTTCAGCAGGATCTGCAGCGGCCCCGCGCCTTCGACGCGCGCGGCGTCGTCCAGTTCACGCGGCACCGCCTTGAACGTCTGCCGCATCAGGAAGATGCCGAAAGCGGAGGCGACATAGGGCAACGCAATCGCCGGAATCGAATCGAGAATGCCAAGCTGGCCCATCGTCCGGTAGTTCTCGACGATGAGTACATCCGGCATGATCATGAGCTGCATCAGCACCAGCGCGAACACGAACTCGCGCCCGGTGAATTCGAAGCGTGCGAAGGCATAGGCGGCGAGCGTGCAGAGAACGAACTGGCAGGCGAGGATCAGCGTCACCAGCGCGAACGTGTTGAGGAAGTAGCGCGCGAACGGCGCGGCGTTCCACGCGGCGACGAAATTCTCCAGCGTCAGCGGCGCGGTGAGATCGAAGCGGGTCGCGTAGGCGGAGGGATGGAACGCCGTCCAGAACGCATAGAGAAGCGGCAGCAACCAGATCAACGCCAGCAGCCAGGCGCCCAGCGTCTCGAGCACGAGCCCGGCGCCGCGCGGCTGATAGGGAATCGAGGGCGCGCGCACGGTCATCGATAATGCACCCGGCGTTCGAGAAAGACGTATTGTCCGAGCGCGACCGCGGCGAGCAGCGCCAGCAGGACAACCGTCAACGCCGCCGCGTAGGCCGAATCCCAGAACTTGAAGCCGACCTCGTAGATGTAGAACAGGAGAAGCGAGGTCGCGTTGTCCGGCCCGCCACGCGTCATGACGATGATGTGGTCGACGGTGCGGAAGGCGTTGATCACCGCGTTGACGAGCACGAACAGGGTCGTCGGCATCAGCAGCGGGAACTGCACGCGGCGGAAGTACGTCCAGCGCGACGCGCCTTCGAGCGAAGCGGCCTCCGCCAGCACCGGCGAGATCTGCTGGAGCGCCGCGAGATAGAAAATCATGAAGAAGCCGGCTTCCTTCCAGATCGTCACCACGATGACGCAGGCGAGCGCGGTGTCGGGCGAGCCGAGCCAATTGTGCGCCGGCACGCCGAATGCGCCGAGAACCTGCTCCAGCAATCCGTATTGCGGCGTGTAGAAGAACAGCCAGATGTTCGCGACCGCGATCATCGGCAGCACCGTCGGCGTGAAATAGGCCATGCGGATGAGCGCGCGGCCGGCGATGCGGTCGTTGACCCACACCGCCATGAGCAGCGCGAGCGCGATCGACACCGGAATGGTGCCCAGCGCGTACCAGAGATTGTTGAGGAGCGATTGCCAGAAGATCGGATCGGCGACCATCTGCTGATAGTTGTCGAGCCCGACGAAGATCGAGCGCCGCCGCCCGCGCGGCGTCGAGTAGAAGCTGTCGATGAAGGTGCCGATCGCCGGCCAGTGCGTGAACAACACCAGCAGCGCCATCGCCGGCAGCAGCAACAGCCAGGCGTGCAAGGCTTCAAGGCGACGCGGGGCGATGCGCCGCAACCCGCTCCCTGCCCCCTTGCGGGGGAGGGTTGAGGAGGGCGGTATTGCAGTCACGGAAAGCCACCCTCCTCCCGACCGGCCCGCGGCCGCTTCACCTCCCCCTCCAGGGGGGAGGTGAAGAAAGGGCGCGCGCTCACGACTTTCACATCACCGATACGGCTTGAGCAGCCGTTCGGCTTCCGCCTGCGCGTCCTTCATCGCCTGTTCCGGCGATTTGGAACCGGTGAGCGCGGCTTGCAGGCCGTCGTTGAGCGCTTTCGTCACGCGCTGGTTGTCGTGCGTCGAAAGCTCCGCCACCGAGAATTTGAGCTGGTCGCGCGCGACCGCCGCCTGCGGGAAGCCGGCGACGTAATCCTTCATCACCTTCGTTTCCCACGCGTCGGGGCGCACGGCGACGTAGCCGGTGTCGATGCCCCATTGCGCGGCGCGCTCCGGCGAGGTCATCCACTGCGCGAATTTCAGCGAGGCCTCCTGCTGCTCCTTCGTCGTCTTCTTGAAGACGTAGAAGTTGCCGCCGCCGGTCGGCGAGCCGCGCCGCTTGTTGGCCGGCAGCATGGCGACGCCGAAGGGAAACGACGCGTTCTTGCGCACGTTCGTCAGGTTGCCGGTGGTCGTCCACATCATCGCGGTCTTCTTCTCGAAGAAGTCCTTCGGCGTCGTGCCCCATTCGACGACACCCGGCGCCATGACTTTCTGCTTGCGGCCGAGATCGACCCAACGCTGCAAGGCTTCGACCACGCCCGGCTTGTCGAAGAAGGTCTTGTCGCCTTCCGGGTTCATCAGGATGGCGTCGTTCGGCGTCGTCAGGCCTTGGAACAGCCAGTACGGGAACCCCGAGGACGGGATCTGCATGCCCCATTGGGTCGTGTTGCCGGAGCCGTCGCGCTTGGTGAGCTTCTCGGCGAAGGCCGTCTCCTCCGCCCAGTTTTCCGGCGGCTTCTCCGGGTCGAGGCCGGCGCTCTTGAACGCGTCTTTGTTCCAGTAGAGGACGATGGTCGAGCGCTGGAAGGGAATGCCCCAGGTCTTGCCGCCGGTCTGGCTGTTCTCCATGAACGCGGGGAAGAAGCTCTTGATCCATGCCTTGTCGGCTTCGCTCTTCACGGAATCGTCGAACGGCGTGATCGCCTCCTCGTCGATCAGCGAGAACATGTCGGTCGAGAGCAGCACGGCGGTCGACGGCGGATTGCCGGACTTGTGCGCGGTCAGCGCCTTGACGATCGTCTCCTGATAGGTGCCCGAATAAATCGGCTTCACGGTGATGCCGGGATTCTCCTTCTGGAAGTCCGCGGCATAGCCGTCGATGATCTTGGTGATCGGCCCGCCGACCGCCACGGGGAAGAAAAACGAAATCTCGGTCGCCGCACGCACGATCGCGGGCTTCGCCAACGCGCCGCCGGCGAGGGCCGTCGCTCCAATTAGAAATTTTCGTCGATCCATTCCATCCTCCCCAAATTTGCGCCTGCTCGCGGCGCTCTTGTCATCACTGAATGCGACAGCCCGACGACAGGTCGAACCAGTGGGCGTCGTCCCTGGTCCAAGCCAGATGAACAGTCTCGCCCGGCCCCGCCGAAATCCGGCCCGGCGCGCGCACCATTACCGTGTCGCCGCCGACCCGCGTCTCGATCTGCGTATCCGCGCCCAAATATTCCGCCGCAACGATACGGGCCGGCAAGCCCTTATCGGCGATGCGCAAGACCTCGGGCCGCACGCCCACCGCCAAATCCGCAAGCGGGCGCTCCGCGGGGGCTCCGGCGGCCATGTCGGCGCCGGCGGCAAGATAGGCGGCCGGAAAGACATTCATCGGCGGGGCGCCGATGAAGCGCGCCGTGAAGACCGTCGCCGGCCGCTCGTAGAGTTCCGCCGGCGCGCCGTTCTGCTCGATGCGGCCGGCTCGCATGAGGATCACGCGGTCGGCCATGGTCATGGCCTCGACCTGGTCATGGGTAACGTAGAGCATGGTCATGCCGAGCCGGCGCTGCAGCGCCCGGATCTCGCGGCGCATCTCGTTACGCAGTTGCGCGTCGAGGTTGGAGAGCGGCTCGTCCATGAGGCAGACCGGCGTTTCGGCGACGATGGCGCGGCCAAGCGCGACCCGCTGCTGCTGGCCGCCGGAAAGCTGCGACGGCTTGCGCTCAAGCAGTTTCTCGAGGCCGAGCACGCCCGCGGCACGCTTGAGCCGCGCTTCGCGCTCGGCGCGCGGCACTTTGCGGACCTTCAGGCCGAAGACGATGTTCTCGGCCACCGAGAGGTGCGGGAACAGCGCGTAGGACTGGAACACCATGGCGGTGCCGCGGCTCGCCGGCGATTCCTGCGTCACGTCGCGGCCGGCGATCTCGATCCGTCCCGCGTCGGGCATTTCGAGACCGGCTATCAGCCGCAGCGTGGTCGATTTGCCGCACCCGGAAGGCCCCAGCAGGACCACCAACGAACCCGCATCGGCCAAGAAACTCACCCGATCGACCGCGGGGTCGGCACCCCACCCTTTCGTCACCTCGAACAGACTGACTTCCGCCACGCGATCCCCACTCTGCGCCCCACCCGTTTATAACAGGATCACGGCCACTGAAGCATGGCATGACCGGCCGGCTTCGGGATATGGATCTTTAGGTCTTCCGCCGGAGCTTGATCGCATGCCGTCTGGTCCCCACGTCGACGTCCAAATCACCGAACATGCGGCAGGAGCCGTCGCCCGGCTGGCCGTCAGTTCCGGCAAACTCAACATCCTCGATACGGGCGTCATCACGGAGTTCACCGCCGCCGTGCAGACGCTCGCCGGAAACGAGGCGCTGCGGGCGCTGGTTATCACCGGAGCCGGAGAGCGCGCGTTCATCGGCGGCGCCAATATCCACGAGATGGCGGGCCTCGACGCCGCGAGCGCGGAGGCTTTCATCACGCGGCTGCAAAAGCTCTGCGCGTCGCTGCGCAACCTTCCCGTCCCGGTGATCGCGCGGGTCAACGGCTACGCGCTCGGCGCCGGTCTCGAAATCGCGGCCGCCTGCGATCTGCGCGTCGCCTCCAGCGACGCGGTTTTCGGAATGCCCGAGGTGCGGGTCGGCATCCCGTCGGT
The DNA here is from genome assembly GCA_039808325.1 of Variibacter sp. Lineage (GTDB taxonomy): Bacteria > Pseudomonadota > Alphaproteobacteria > Rhizobiales > Xanthobacteraceae > JAFKKS01. Next base: position 14,399 of record JBDHSU010000036.1, read on the forward strand.
GATCGAAGCGGCGCTGCTGCCGAGCCTCATCGGATGGGGGCACACGCGCGAACTGCTGCTGCTCGGCGAGACGATCGATGCGGACATCGCGCTGCGCTGGGGGCTGGTCGAGCGCGTCGCCGTCCCCGCCGAGCTCGACGCGGCGGTCGATCAGTGCGTTCACGCGCTGCTTGCGGCGGGCCCGCAGGCCATTCGCCTCCAGAAAGCGCTCATCCGCCAATGGGAGGATCTGCCGCTGCGCGACGCCATCGCGGCCGGCATCAAGAGCTTCGCACGCGCTTACGCGACCGACGAGCCGGCGCGGATGATGGGAGCGTTCATCAACCGGAAGCGGTAAGCGGGCCGCGCGGCGCCCGCCTCCCCGCAACGATAGGCACGGGCAGCCGTCGCCGCCCGCGCTCTTCCGCAAGTCTACTTGATGCCGGTGATCGAAGCGGTCACCGCGCGCGGATCGCGCATCGGCCAACGGCCGCTATCGACCTGGGCAAGGAATTCACCGACGAGACGATTGTACTCGTCCGGCTCCTCGATATTGATCGTGTGTCCGGCGTTCGGCATGACGGCGAGCGCCGCGCTCGGAATCGTCCGCTTCATGAGCACGCCGGGCAACAGACACGGCCAGTCCTCGTCGCCGGTGATGACGAGCGTCGGGGCCGTGATCTTCTTCATGTCCTCGACGAGATCGTAAAGCGAAGGACGCTCCTTCTGCACGCCGAGCTGCGTGTTGGCGGAGCCGGCAACGGAGTGTTCGGACAGATATTGCTTGAACTCGGCGAAGCCGCGCGGATCCTTGTTCTCGAACTGCACGCGCGTCGGGCCGTAGGCATACTTCTCCGAAAAGGCCGGCATGCCGAGGGACTTGATGGTCGCCGCGACCGTTTCCGCCTCGTCGCGAAAACGCGCGCGCTGATCCGGCTCGGCGCCATATCCGCAGCCGCCGACGCATAGCGAACGTGCGCTGGCGCCGTGGCGAATGCCGAAATGCAATGTCGCGAAACCACCCATCGAGAGGCCGACGATATGCGCCTGCTTTTCGCCGAGATGGTCGAGCACCGACTTGATGTCGTCGGCCGCGCGCGCCTGCGAATACGATGACGACTTCTCCGGCACATCCGACGGCGGATAGCCGCGCGCATTGAACGCAACCGCCCGGTAACGCTTGCCGAAATGCCGCAACTGCGGCTCCCAGCTCCGGAGGTCGCCGGCGAATTCATGGACAAATATGACCAGTTGGCCCGATCCCGTTTCTTCGTAGTACAGACGAACGCCATCGTCCGTCGTTACGTAGGCCATACGTGTCTCCTTTGGTGAGTGGTGAGCGAAGAGGCGACGAGCGCCGCCCGGAAGACCTATGGTAGCAGGCGCCGCAATAAAAAACGCCACACGAGAGAGTTGCACCCGGTCATATCCGGCGCATGGGATTTGTCGCCGCGAGCGAGAGACCCACCGTCGTGAAGCCCGCGATCGTCAGAAACGCGACACGGAACGCGTCCTGAAGGTCGGCCCGGAACGCCGCCTGCCGCGCCGGCGACAGCGCGGGCACCCCCGCCTGATGCACATTCCCGATGAGGCTGCCGAGAATGTTCGCCGCTTCCGGCTGCTTGAAGGAGAGCAGTCCGAAGATGATCGTCGCGACGGTCGCCGTTCCGAACGCCGCGCCGATGGAGCGCGAAAACTGCACGGATGCCGCCGCCTCCCCGAGCCGCGCCAGCCCCGCCGTGCTTTGCACGATCACCTGCACGACCCCCATGATGGTTCCCATGCAGAGCCCGATCCAAAGGAAGAGCGCGAGGAGGGCCGTGTCGCCGAGCGCGCTCGCCCACAGCGCCAGCGCAACCAGACTGAGCGTCGCCAGCGACAATCCGATGACCGGGAAAATAGTGGTGAACCCCGTCTTGCTCACCATCCGGCCGGTGAGGAGCGAGCCCGTCCCGATGCCGACGGTGAGAGGAACGAGCATGACGCCCGTCTCCGACGGCGACATGCCGCGCACCAATTGCAGATAGACCGGGAGAAAAGTGAGCAGCGAAACGAGCGCGGCGCCGTGGAACGCGGCCATCGCATCGCTGCGCCACATGACCGGATGACGCAGCAGCGTGACCGGAATCAGCGGCTCCGACATCCGCTTTTCGTATCGGATCAACACCCACAGCGCTATGAGGCTCGCCGCCAGCAGCGCGACGCCCAGCGGAATCGCGGCCGTGTCGGCGTGCTGAATCTGCTCCAGCGCCAGCAGCGCCGTGATGACGAAGATGGCGAAGAAGGCGACGCCGCCGGTGTCGGTCCGCCAGGGCACGCGCTCACGCGTGGATTTGGGAAGCCGGCGCACCAGCACCATGGCGGCGAGCCCGATCGGCACGTTGACGAGGAAAATCGACTGCCAGCCGAAATGCTCGGTCAGATATCCACCGGCGACGGGCCCGAACGTATTGGCGGACACCGCAACGGCGGCGAGATACCCCTGATAGCGCGCCCGCTCCCGCGGCGGGATGACCTCGCCGATCAGCGCCTGGGTAAGCGTCATCAGGCCGCCGCCGCCGAGCCCCTGCAGCACGCGCGCGAGGGTCAGCAGTTCGACGGTCGGCGCCGCCGCGCAGAGGAGCGATGCGGCGATGAAGATCGGCAGCGCCACGAACATGATCTTGCGCCGCCCGAACGAATCGCCCAGCCGGCCGTAGATCGGCGCCGCGATCGTCGCCGCGATCAGATAGGAAACGACAATCCACGACGTGCGCTCGACATGCCCTCCGGTCGAAGCCGCGATCGCCGGCAGCGCCGTCGCGATGATCGTCTGGTCGACGACCGCCAGGAACATCGGCAGCATGATCGACGGAAAGACCGTCAAAAATGCCGGATATTTGCTGGGGTTGCCGGGAGCCGAGCCGTTATTTTGGCCGAGACGGTTCGACAATGCGCGGAATCCTGCGACGTGGACCGGCGCCTTATAAAGGCGGTCTTCTCGGAACAGTATCACTTTCGGCGCGACCGGCGCCGGCCGCAGCCGTCCGCTTCGCATATTGCATGGCTGCGCGGAGTGCGTACTGGTGCTGCCGGACAGGATTGAACTGTCGACCTCTCCCTTACCAAGGGAGTGCTCTACCACTGAGCTACGGCAGCAAGGCCCTGGCCGCCTGAAAGGGGCTCGCGGGCGGGGCGCAAACTGGCATAGGAGGGATAACGGCGCAAGGATACACGCCACATTGTCCGGCCGCTATCCAGCGCTCGTTCGCACGCTCGAAAAGCGCGCAGAATCCGGCATCGGCAGCCGCGCAGCAGATGAGATCGCCCCCCATGGAGCAAAAGTCCCCTAAATCCGGTGGAAAGGACGCTCGTGCCGCTCGGCTGGCCGCGGCCCTCAAGGCAAACCTGCGCAGGCGCAAGGCGCAGGCGCGGGCCCGCGCCGAGGCCAAAAGTTCGGGCGAAGGCGGAGAAACGGAGGGGGGCGGCGCAGACGCTCCCCTTGCCGGCACGGCGCAAAAAGGCAACTGATCGCGCCACATCCCGACTTTCGCCGCAATCGGACGGCGCAGTCGCCCCGGGGGGCGCATCCCAGTTTCGTCGAATCGCGCCGCTCGCGTAGTCTTTCACCGAGCTTTTCCGAAGCGGACGTCCGTCGTTCGGGATCACGCTCCAGGCAGCCGGCCATCGCCGGACGAGGGGGAACCGCATGGATCGCATCCGAATCGTGGGCGGCAATGCGCTCAAGGGCGCCATTCCGATCTCTGGTGCGAAGAACGCGGCGCTGCCGCTGATGATCGTCGGCCTCCTGACCGACGAACTGCTCATCCTCGAAAACGTGCCGCGCCTCGCCGACGTCGCGCAGCTTCAGCACATCCTCGGCAACCACGGCGTCGACATCACGATGAGCGGCAAGCGGCCGGGCGACAGCGCCTATCAGGGCCAGACGCTGCACATCTCCGCCAAGCGAATCGTCGACACCACCGCGCCCTACGAACTCGTCTCCAAAATGCGGGCGAGCTTCTGGGTGATCGGCCCGCTCCTCGCGCGCATGGGCGAAGCGCGAGTCTCGATGCCCGGCGGCTGCGCCATCGGCACGCGGCCGGTCGACCTCCTGATCACGGCGCTGGAGGCGCTCGGCGCCGAGATCGAGATCGACGGCGGCTATGTCGTCGCGCGCGCGCCGAAGGGCCTGCGTGGCGGCACGATCGCCTTCCCGAAAGTCACGGTCAGCGGCACGCATGTCGCGCTGATGGCGGCCTCGCTCGCCAAGGGCACGACCGTGATCGAGAACGCCGCGCGTGAGCCGGAAATCGTCGACGTCGCCGAATGTCTCGGCAAGATGGGCGCGCGCATCACCGGCGCCGGCGCCTCGCGCATCGTGATCGAGGGCGTGCCGCGACTCTCAGGCGCGCGCCACAGCGTGCTTCCCGACCGCATCGAGACGGGTACCTACGCGATGGCGGTCGCGATGACCGGCGGCGACGTCACATTGCAGGGCGCCCGACCGGAACTGCTGCAATCCGCACTCGACATGGTGGCGCAAGCCGGAGCGACGGTCACGCCGACCAACGAAGGCATCCGCATCGCACGCAACGGCGCCGGCCTTTCCGCCGTCAACGTCTCGACCGCGCCGTTCCCCGGATTCCCGACCGACCTGCAGGCGCAGTTGATGGCGCTGATGACCTGCGCGCGCGGCACGTCACGGATCACCGAGACGATCTTCGAGAACCGTTTCATGCATGTGCAGGAGCTGGCGCGGCTCGGCGCCCGCATCCAACTCGAAGGCGACACGGCCACCATCGAGGGCATCGACCGGCTCAAGGGCGCGCCGGTGATGGCGACCGATCTGCGCGCTTCGGTTTCGCTGGTGATCGCGGCGCTCGCCGCCGAAGGCGAGACCACCGTCAACCGCATCTATCATCTCGATCGCGGCTTCGAGCGGCTGGAGGACAAGCTTTCGGCTTGCGGCGCGCAGATCGAACGCGTCAGCGGGTAGTTAAAGAACCCACGCGGCAGCCTCCGTCATTCCGGATTGCGCGAAAGCGCAAATCCGGAATCCACAAGCCCTGTGTTGCGGATGATCGCTGGCGCCGCAGAGCATGGATTCCGGGCTCACTCGCTTCTCTCACACCCCGAAACGAGAGCAACTACGACGCTTCGCGCAGCTTCACCGCCGCCTCGAGATCGACCGAGACGAGTTGCGACACGCCGCGCTCCGCCATGGTGACGCCGTAGAGGCGGTTCATCCGCGCCATGGTGATCGGATTATGCGTGATCGTGACGAAGCGCGTCTCCGTCGTGCGCGCCATCTCGTCGAGGAGATCGCAGAAACGCTCGACGTTATGATCGTCGAGCGGCGCATCCACCTCGTCCAGCACGCAGATCGGCGCCGGGTTGGTCAGGAACACGGCGAAGATCAAAGCCAGCGCGGTCAGCGCCTGTTCGCCGCCGGAGAGGAGCGACAGGGATTGCGGCTTCTTGCCGGGCGGCTTGGCGAGGATATCGAGACCGGCTTCGAGCGGATCCTCGCTTTCGACCAGCTTGAGTTCCGCCTCGCCGCCGCCGAACAGCGTCGTGAACAGGCGCTTGAAGTGGCCGTTGACCACCTCGAAGGACGTGAGAAGCCGCTCGCGCGCCTCCTTGTTGAGGCTCTGGATACCCTGGCGCAGCCGCTTGATCGCCTCGATGAGATCGTCGCGCTCGGCGGTCAGCGTCGTGTGCTGGGCCTCGACCTCGTGCAGTTCCTCTTCGGCGCGCAGATTGACCGCGCCGAGGCGTTCGCGCTCGCGCCGCAGCCGTTCGAGATCGGCCTCGACCTTCTCCGTGTCCGGGAGGGCTTCGCCCTCCTCCAGACCCGCGAGCGCCGGGACCCGTGCCGGCTCGACCTCGAGCACTTCGATGATCTCATGCGCGATTTCGGTGAGGCGCCGCTTGGCGCTCTCAAAACGCTCCTCGGCTCGCGCCGCATCCTCGCGCGCCGTTCCCATCGCTTCGAGCGCGGCGCGCGCCGCCTGGTCGGCGGCGGCAAGCGTGTTCTCGGCCTCGGTCAACTGATCGGCGGCGTCGCGGCGCGCACCCTGCGCGCTTTCGATCTCACCGATCAAACCCTGGCGCCGCTCGACAAAGGCTTCCGGCGCGCTCGACAGTTCGTCGCGCTCGCGCCGAGTCTCCGCGGTGCGCTCCTCGATCGTCGCGAGTTGCGAGGCCGCGCCTTCCTTGCGCTCCACCCACGCCGCCGATTCATTCGCGATGGCCACCAGCCGCCGCTGCGCGTGCTCGGCCTCGCGCGCCAGCGTCTGCGCCTCGGTGCGAACCTCCGCGAGCGACGCACGCTTGTTCGTCAGTTCGGCGCGGGCCGCGGCCAACTCGGTTTCAAGAAGCGTGACGGACGCGAGGCCCTCGAGCGCCAGCGTGGCGTCGCCTTTCGCTGCATTCGCTTCGTCGTGACTGGCGGTCAGCCGCGCCTTCGCTTCGGCAAGCGCAGAAAGGCGCGCCGTGGTGCGGGCGAGCTCGCGCTCGGCCGCGGCGTGCGCATCGCGCGCCGCGTTGGCTGCACGCTGACGCTCGCGCGCATCGACGCGCGACTGCATCTCGGTGCCTGCGGCTTGCACGGCTTCGGCTTCCGCATCGACGACGGCTTGACGCTTGACCTCGAGATCCGCCTTCGCGGCTTCGAGCGCCTCACCGACTTCGACCAAGCGGCGCTTCTCCGCCAGGCGGCGCACCGCTGCCGTCGGCGCGTGCGCCGCCGCCGAGTAGCCGTCCCAGCGCCAAAGATCTCCTTCACGCGAGACGAGACGCTGTCCCGTCTTCAACAGACCGGCGAGGCGCGGGCCGTCGGCCCGGTCCACAACGCCGATCTGCGCCAGGCTGCGCGCCAATTCCGGCGGCGCCGTCACATATTGCGAAATCGGCGTCGCGCCTGCGGGCAGCGCCGGATCGGTCGGATCGATAGCGGCGCCGCCCCAGCGCTCGGGCGCCGCCGGGTCGACCGGCGCGTTGATATCGTCCCCGAAGGCGGCACCGAGAGCCGCTTCGTAACCCTTCTCCACCGTCAGCAGGTCGAGAGCCGGCGGCCACATATGCGTGGTGTCGGCCTGCAGCAGCTTGGTCAGCGTGCGCTGCTCCGCCTCGAGCGCGGTGACCTTGCGCTCGGCCTCGCTGAACGGCGTGCGCGCGGCCTCGAATGCCTGCCGGGCGGCGGCATGGTTGGCTTCGGCCTCGCGCGCCGCCGTCTCGGCCGCGAGCACAGCCTCCTGCGTCGTTTCCATGGCCAACGTCAAAGCCGGAAGATCGGGGCCCGCGCTCGCTTCCTCTTCGAGACGCGCGCGCTCGCCTTCGACGGATTCGGTCTCGCGCCGCAGCCGCTCCAGCCGCTCATTGCTTTCACGCAGCGAGCGCTCCAGTTCGCCGCGGCGCGCCGCGAGCCGCGCCAGGGCTTCCGTCCGCTCGGCGAAGACCGCCTCGGCTTCCCTGACGGTCGTCTCCGCCTCGGCGACGCGGGCGGCAACCTCGGCGCTGCGCTCGGCGGCGGTCGCCGTTCCTTGCTCGATGAGATCGCGCTCAGCGGCAAGATTGGCGAGCGCGGCTTCCGCGTCGGCGGCATGGCGCTGCTCGCGCGCGATATCGTCGGAAAACTGCGCCAGACGGCGGTCGAGCTCGGCCATGCGCTCGCGCGCCCGCGTCTCCTCGCGATCCAGCGTCTCGCGCGCGATGACGAGGCGCTGCAACGCCGCGGCCGCCTTGGCCTCGACGTCGCGAAGGCCGGGCAGAACCGCCGACGCCTCGGCTTGCGCAATGGCCGACGCCGCTTGCGCCTCGGTGCGCTCCGCCACGAGACGGACGGCGAGGTCGCGGGCGCGCTCGCCCTCGACCACCCCAGCCTGGGCCGCGAGAAAGCGAAGGTGAAAGAGCGTCGCCTCCGCCTTGCGCACCTGCGCGGCCACCGCCTTGTAACGGACGGCCTGGCGAGCCTGGCGCTTGAGCGTGTCGAGTTGGGCCGCGATCTGCCCGATCACGTCCTCCAGCCGTTCGAGGTTATGCTCGGCTGCTTTGAGCCGCAGTTCCGCCTCGTGCCGCCGCGCGTGCAGGCCGGCGACGCCCGCCGCCTCCTCGAGCACCCGACGGCGCGCCTCCGGCTTGGCGGCGATGATCTCGCCGATGCGCCCCTGATGCACCAGCGCCGGCGAGCGCGCGCCGGTCGAAGCGTCGGCAAAGACGATCTGCACGTCACGGGCGCGAACTTCGCGGCCGTTGATACGGTAGGTCGAGCCCTGCTCGCGCTCGATACGGCGCGAAATCTCCAAGGTCTCGTTATCGTTGAAGGCGGCCGGCGCGGTGCGATCCGCGTTGTCGATGATGAGCTGCACCTCGGCGGCGTTGCGGCTCGGGCGGCTGCCGCTGCCGGAGAAGATCACCTGCTCCATGTCGGTAGCGCGCATCGCCTTGTACGACGATTCGCCCATCACCCAGCGCAACGCCTCGACCAGGTTCGACTTGCCGCAGCCGTTCGGCCCGACCACGCCGGTCAAACCGGGCTCGATGTGCACGTCGGACGGCTCGACGAAGGACTTGAATCCGATCAGCCGCAGGCGCGTCAGCTTCATGGCGTGGCCTCGCTCGGCGCAGCCATAAACATCGCCCGGAGAAAGTCCCCGCACGCAAGCCAAACGCCACTCTCAGCGCGAATCGTTTCGATTTGACGCTTCATTGCGGCGGAATGAATCAAAGACACCCGGCGGAAGCAACGCCCAATGCAGGTTTTACAGGGGTGATTCACGTCTAAGCGGAGACGTGCGCGAACGCAGGAAGAACAAACGCGCCGCGTCGGCGCGCCCTCATACCATTCGCCCGGCGCCGCGCGGTCCGTTCACGCGCGCTCGCTACGTCTACGACTTGAGGAAGGGCTGAATTTCCTTTTCCAGCTCCTCGATCGTCATCGTGCCACGGTGCACCTTGCCGTTGATGAAGAAGGTCGGCGTCGAATTGACGCCGAACTTCTGCGCGGCGCGCTGGCGCGTCTCCTCGATGCCGTCGAGCATCTTCTGGTTCGACAGGCACTGCTCGAAACTTTGGTCGGTAAAGCCGAAGGTCTTGGCGATCTTGAGCAGATTCGGGATCGGATTCTGAACGAACGCCCAATCCTTTTGCTTCGTGAACAGCGCGTCGACCATCGGGTAGTACTTGTCGTCGCCGGCGCAGCGCGCGAGCATGAAGGCGCCGGCGGCCAACGGATCGAGCGGGAATTCACGCAGGATGTAGCGGACTTTCCCGGTGTCGATGTAACGCGCCTTCATTGCAGGGTAGGTGCCGGTGTGAAACGCGGCACAGTGGCTGCAGGTCATCGAGGCGTATTCGACGATGGTGACGGGGGCGTCGGCCTTGCCTTCCACATGGTCCGGCAGAGCGCCGGGCTTCATCAGCTCGTCGACGGACGGCCCTTGAGCCAAAGCCGCCGAGATAAAACCGCCCCGAGGCAGAGCCGCCATAAAAGCAGCCGCCCCCGCAACGGCAGCGCCCGCTGCCAAGACTTTCCGACGCGTCATGCTCACGGCAAACCCCGCTCGATTACGGCCCTGTGGCTATCGCGAAACCGGTAAACTGGCAATGGCGGGGCTCCCGCGACCCGTCACCCCAGCGGTCAATTTTCTTTGACGGCCGCTCCAAGGCGCGCCAACGCATTGCGCAGATCATCGTCCACGATATCAGCGAGCTCGGCGACAATCGCCGCCTGCTTGGCCGGGTCGATCGGCCGGCGCGTCGCGTTTTTCCGGCGCCTGGCGAGCGGCGCCTGGCGCAGCGCCAGCCTGCCGACCGCCCGCCACCCAAGGAAACGGTTGACCCGCTCCAAAATCACATCCGATAGGTGCTGGACCTCGATCGCCACCGGCCCCTCGACTCGCAAAATCAGCGTCGCCGCCTCGCCTTCGAGCGGGACATCGCCGCGCGGCCACTGCAGCTTGATCGGCTCGGCGAAGGCCGCCACCTCGTCGCCAATGATTTCCGGCCAATGCGTGACGAGTTCGCTCGCGGCAAATCCCTGGCGCGCGAAAGCGTCGCCGAGGGCCGAACCGACGAGGTCCGCCAGCGGCCGTGGAAAAGTCTTGGCGCGCTTGTCCATCGGGCGTCCGTCTGTCATCGCTGCCGCATGAGCGTAGCAGCGCGCCGAGCGTCGAGAAAGCATAGCGGTGCGGACGCGGCCCGCGACATCACGCCGCCGAAGGTGAGCCGCAGCATTCCGGCGGCGCGACGCGCGGCAACGTCGGCCGCCCCCCCGGCGCCGGAGTGGGCCGCGCCGAGACCGGACCCAGCCCCTTTGCTCGCCTGGTACGATCGACAGCGCCGCCAGCTCCCGTGGCGCGCCGCCCCCGGGGCCACCACCGATCCCTACCGAGTATGGCTCTCCGAGATCATGCTGCAGCAGACGACGGTAAAAGCCGTCGCGCCCTACTATGACCGCTTCCTCCGCCGTTGGCCGACCGTTTCCGGTCTCGCCGCCGCGCCGCTCGAAGAGGTGCTCAAGGCCTGGGCAGGGCTTGGCTACTACGCGCGGGCGCGCAACCTGCACGCCTGCGCCCGGGCGGTTGTAAGCCGCCACGACGGCACGTTTCCGGACGACGAGAAGGCTTTGCGCGCGCTTCCAGGCATCGGCGAGTACACGGCCGCCGCGATCGCGGCCATCGCCTACGGCCGCAGCGCGACGCCGGTCGACGGCAACATCGAACGCGTCATCGCGCGCCTGGCGCGCGTCGAGGAGGCGCTCCCCGGCGCCAAGCCGCGCATTCGCGCCCTTGCGAGGCAGATCACGCCGGCGAAACGCGCAGGCGACTTCGCACAGGCGATGATGGATCTCGGCGCGACGATCTGCACGCCCAAGCGTCCGGCTTGCGCGCTGTGCCCTTGGAGCGCGCCATGCGCCGCGCGCCGCGCCGGCGACCCGGAGCTTTTTCCGCGCAAGGCGCCCAAGAGCGAAGGCCGCCAGCGCCGCGGCGCCTCTTTCGTCGCGCGGCGCGAGGACGGATTTCTTCTCGTGCGTTCGCGCCCCAACAAAGGATTGCTCGGCGGCATGACCGAGGTGCCGACGACGGTCTGGCGACACGACTTCGATGAGCGGCGCGCCCGCGCCGAAGCGCCCGTCGGCCGCGCCAGCCAATGGCGGCGCGTCGCGGGGGTCGTGACGCACACCTTCACGCATTTTCCGCTGGAACTGGCGGTCTTCCGAATGGACGCACCGGCCGACACGCCGGCGCCGGAGGGAATGCGCTGGGTCGCTCTCAGCGCGCTTGCCGGTGAAGCGCTGCCAAGCCTCGTGCGCAAGGTGATCGCGCACGCCCTGGATCGCCCCGAACGCGCCGCACCCGAGGATTAAAGGGTTGATAATTTCAAATTGCCTCAAATCGCTCGCGTGACCGCCCAGGAATAGTCAAGGAATCGGCGCATTAAATCGCTCGGAGTAGATCGAGCCGTGCGGCCGCGTGCGGCCGTTCGAGCTAAACGGAGCGACCCCATGAATGCCATCAACCCCGTGAAGACTGGCAAGCCGGCGGACGATCCGCTTGCTACCGTTGCGCATGTGGAGGGCGAGATCCGCGAGTTCTCGCGGCGCGACAGCCTCAACAACAGCCGCAAGTCCAAATTCGAGTTCGACGACAGCAGCCTCACCAGCAGCAGCAGCAGCAATCCGAACGTCAGTTTCCTGATCGAGCAAGTCGCAGGCTCCTCGATCAAGGAAATCGACAGCCTGATCGCCGAACTGCAGATCGTGCGCGACTTCCTGCAAAGCGAAGGCGAGCGCGTGCAGCGCGAGATCGCGGGCTATGCGCAAGTGAGCCAGGCGGCGATGTCGTCGGTCAAGGCCATCACCGACACGATGGGCCAATGGAAGCACGCGTTGAGCGCGCCGCGCCCGAGCGATCGGAACGGTCTCTAGGGTCTGACCCAACAACATTGAATCGGACCCGTCGTTATCGTTTTGTTTGAGCGTGATCCCCCGGGTCGAGCCCGGGGGTATGCTTTTCCGAAAACCGGGTTCCGCTTTTCGGGATCATGCTCTAACGCGTCCCCTCCTCCCCCGGACGCAAACGGCCCCGCCAAAAGCGGGGCCGTTCGTTTGTCACAAGTCGCGCGATGCAATCAGCGGCGATGCTTGATGACGACCGTCTTGCCGTGATGCGGCCGGTGGTGCTTGACCACAACGACCTTGCGGCCGTGGCGGTGCATGCGCGAGTCATGATGCCCACGGCGCACGGTGACCTTCTTCACGACATGGCCACGGCGATGGCCGACCTTCACCACATCGCTGCGGACGACCTTGACGCCCGGCGCGGCGCTCGCGGCGGCGGCCAACGTCGGGGCGGCGAAAGCGAGCGTCGAAAGCGCGGCGAGAGCAAGCACGAATTTCTTCATTTCAATCTCCTCTGGAACGGGGGATTACCGATCCCGTCGCAGCAATAATACATATCTCGTCTGTCTGTTCGATGAATGACGCAGATTTAATATTGATGAATTTCAGTTGAATAAAGACATGAACAGACTAACGTCTACATGAATACTTATTAATATTTCCGGCATTCGCCTGACGGAATTCGACAAAAGACGCGCGGCCCGTACGGAATTCGCGCTATGCTCCCGCCGACGGATGCTTCCGCGAAGAGAGGCGCCGGGCATAAGATGATTGTGGGGGATTGCGTTCATGGCACGCAGCGCGCTTCGTGCGGGGCTCCTGTTGTTCGCGTTGATCGCTCCAGGGGCAGCCTACAGTCAGCCGGCCGTCGTATGGCCCGATCCGCCCGCCGCCACAGTCTGGCCCGCCCCTCCCGGCGCGCACGCCTATCCTCCGCCCGCCCCGCCGTCCGCGCGCGGGTCGCGGGCGCGCCGCGTCGCGGAGCCCGAGGAGGAATCGCTGCCGGAAGCCGAGGCTCTCCCCGCCAGTTCCGTTCCGCGCTCGCGGCGCGCGCGACGCGCGACGCCTCCGCCACCCGCCCCTGCGGCGCTTGACGATTCCGTCGGCAGCACGCCGCGCGCGGCGACACCGGTACGACCAAAACACGCCGCCGCCCCGTTCAATATCCGTTGCGACGGCCCATTCGCGAAGAACACGAGCCACGCGAAGCTCGTTCAAGCCTTCGGCGCGAAGAACGTCTCCTTTCAGGAGATCGACAGCGGCGGCGGCAAGGTCAAGGCGACAGTGCTGTTCGCGAACGATCGCGCGCGTCGCGTCGAGATCGTCTGGCGCGACGAGGCCGCGCGCAAAGATCCCGCGCAAATCTTCATCACCGGAGAATCGAACTGGCGGGCGCGCGGCTTCAAGATCGGCGAGACGCTCGTGTCCGTCGAAAAGACGAACGGCAAGGCGTTCCGCCTCGCCGGTTTCGGCCCCGGTGATTATCGCGGCGCCGCCCGCGATTGGGGCGACGGCAAGCTGGAGAAACTTTCGGGCGGCTGCCGCCTCGGCATGCGCTTCACGCTCGGCCCGCAGGCGCCGAACGATGCGCGCGGCAAGGTCAGCGGCACCGGCGACTTCATGTCGGACAACCCGGATATTCGCGCGGCCGATCCCACCATCGCCGAACTGGTGATCGATTATCCGAATTGAGCGGCCGCCGAAGCGCCCATTGTTGGCGGTATTTGCAAACCTTTCGCTAACCAAATTTTAGAAGAAACAATCGCGAAACATTCAACGACATTAGCGAGAAACCTGCCCGCTCTATAAAGGCTCCCACAAGCGGCGCACCAAGCCGCAGGGAGCGTCTGCATGTTCACTCTCTCACTGAAATCGCTGTTTTCGCCGCGCTTCCTGGCATTGCCCGCGATCGCGCTCGCGGTGATTGTGGCGCTTTCCCACACCGCGTCGCATCGGGACGGCACGTTGGAAGTGGCCGCTCCGACGGTCGTTCGCGCCGTGAACTGCGCTGCGCCCGGCAAGGCCACCGACCCGGCTTGCGCCGTCGCGCACGACGATCTCCGCGCCGTGCGCTGACGGACCGGCCGCAGACGTTCGAAAACGCCTTCGCCAAGCGGGTTATTTCGCGCCCCCGGTCGCCGCCGGTGGAATCGCGCCCGGGCGGAGCTTTTCCGAATCCGGAATCTTACGCGCATCGCGCGCGAGCTCGAGGCAGGTGATGAGTTCGATGTAGCTCGGCGGGCCGCCTGTATTGGTCATGCTCGAGCAGCGCGCGCGATCCGCCGCCGGGAACTCGGCCCATTGGCCGCGCAGCTTGTCGCGCGCCTCATGCTCCTCGTTGATGCACCCCTGGACATCGTTGCGCATGGCAGCGCCGCTCGACGCGCCGCCGCGGCAGCTCGGCCCGACATCGAAAGTCGGGACATGGTCCGACACGGAGACGACCAGCGACAGCCCCAGAGCCAGAGGCACAAGACCTGCCATCATGCGCTTACCCCTTTCACGCGGGCGCTTCCAAGCGCCCATCGGGGCAATTCCGGCTCGCCGCCGCCGTTCCGCGCCCGCCTTCAAATTAACGCGATCCGGGCGCGACGGCGCCGCCTGCCCGGCCTTCATTTGTTTCGGCGAAGAAACATAGCCGAAAAACCCACGAAACAGGCGTGCTCTATCAGAGAGGCAGATTGATCGAAGAGGTTCGGATGTCTGCCCTGCCCATCATCGCGCTTCTGCTCGCCGTCCTGATCATCGTGACCATCATCGTGTGGAGGGCCGGCGCCAGCGGCTCTCTAACGGAACGCTGAACCTTTGTTCGCTCCACGGACACTAACGGGCAGCAGGAGTTCGAAATGCTGACCACGCGCGCAAAAGTCATTCTGGCCGCATTCGGCGCGGCGCTCGCCACCGGCATGCTGGCCGCGCCGGCATCTGCCGAGATCGTGGATACGCCGAGTTGCAAGCGGGAACTCGCAGCCCTCTCGCAGAAGCTGGGCGCGCCGCCGCTGGCTAAGCCTGCCGGAGACATCCGCACCTCGGCGTCCTGCACGGCATACCGGACGCAGTTTCTCGAGACGGTCCGCGCACGCGCGGTGGTCGCGGCCTGCCGCACCGGCAAGGACCGCGAGCAGGAGATCGGCAGGCTCGACGGGCGGGTCGACGACATCAACGGCGCTATCGCGCAAGCCTGCGGTTGAAGGCAGGAACTGGGGGGGACATGGCGGACAAATCGAGTTTGCAGTGGATCGGCTGGCTGTTCGGCGGCCTGACCTTCGCGGTCTTTCTCACGGCCGCGGCCGTGGTTCATTACGCGATCGCAAACAGTGGCGGCGCCCAAGGCTCTGCACCCCAGGCTGTCGACCTGTCTTCAGCGACCCGCTGAAATTTCCCGCGATCCCCGCCGAACCTTTCCGGGAATTAAGCGTTTTTCTCCCCGCGGCTTCGCAGTCGCGCAACGTGCGCGCGCTAAACCGCCGGCGTGCGGGCCAATTCCAAAAGAATCTTGGCCTGACTTGAACCCGAGCGGACCTGCGGGCGACGAAACAATAACGGCGGCGACGAAACATTCGACGACAAACGGATGAAACGCCGGCGCGGTACGAACAAGACAACGACAGGGAATGCCAGGGCCAGAAGGTCCGGCGAGAAGGCAGAAGGAAGACGACGATGATCCGGCTCAGCCCCCGCTATTTCGTCCTGCCGATCCTGGCGCTGGTCGTTATCGGCTCGCTTCCCGCCCCCGCGGATTCCGGCCGGACGCCGAACGGAAGCGGCTGCGGCCCCGCCATCGCGAGCGTGACCGACCCCGGCATGCGCGCGGCCTTCGAGCGCTTCGACCGTTCGCAGTCGGCGGCTGCCGCCAAGATTTGCGCGATCTATCGCAACGGCATGAGCGCCGTCGTGTCGCGCTGACACTTTTAAGACCCCCAAGGGCCGTTCCCCCGCGGCCCTTCCCCCCAGGGCCGCCCCCCCCCGTCGGCCCGACCCCAAGCCCGGATCGTGGATGCCCCGCGATCCGGGCTTTCTCTTTTCGTCCTTCCGGCCAAGGCGGCGCGGCGTCGTAGCCCGT
>JBDHSU010000037.1:0-30140 GCA_039808325.1 Variibacter sp.
CGTGATCGATTCTAAGAACTTGGAGCGGGATGCAGGCGGAAAACCGCTCCACACTTTTCCTCATCCCGCTCTAGAATAAGAAAGGTCCGGCATTTGCCGGGCCTTTCTTTATGTCAGGGAGAGGCCGCGAATGACGCGCAATCGCGGCCGCCTATTTCGGCGCGCGCTTGGCAAGAATCCGCTGCAGCGTGCGGCGGTGCATGTTGAGGCGTCGCGCCGTCTCGGAGACGTTGCGGCCGCATAGCTCGTAGATGCGCTGGATGTGCTCCCAGCGAACGCGGTCCGCCGACATCGGCTGCTCCGGCGGCTCCGGTTTCTTGCCGTCGATCGCGAGCAGCGCCGCGATAACGTCATCGGCATCGGCCGGCTTGGCGAGATAGTCGACCGCGCCGAGTTTCACCGCGTTCACCGCGCTCGCGATGTTGCCGTAGCCGGTCAGTACGATGGCGCGTGCGTCCGGGCGGCGCTTCTTCAGCGCCGAAACCACGTCGAGCCCATTGCCATCGCCGAGCCGCATGTCGACGACCGCATAAGCGGGAGCGGCTTTTTCCACTTGCAGCATGCCGTCGGCCACGCTTTCCGCGGTCGCGACGGCGAAGCCGCGCGTCTCCATGGCGCGCGCCAGCCGTTGCAGGAACGACTTGTCGTCCTCGACGATCAGGAGCGAACGCTCGGCCGGCAGCTCAGTCGCGACGTCGGTCATCGTATCCCCTCTCGCTTCGGCGGCCTTCGCGCCGCCTAATCCGCTTTAGTTATGTGCGAATCCACCGCACTCAAGGTGGTTGCGCCATCCTGCCGCGTTACCAGCAATCTGTCGAAATCGGCACGATCCCACCGCACGCGCACCACGGCCCCATGTTCGGGGGCGCTGCGATTGGCGAAGGCGAGCGTCGCCCCCGATCGTTCCAACAGCGTCTTGGCGATGAAAAACCCGAGACCGAGCCCCGAAGGCTCATCCGCGTTCGTCATCCGCCGCCGCCGCTTGGCGGTGACGTAGGGCTCCCCCAGGCGATCGATCACTTCCGAGGAGAAGCCGGGTCCGTCGTCGGCGATGGTGATCGCGACCTCGCGCGGCGACCAGCGCGCGGCGACTTCCACCTTTTCGCGCGCGAAATCGACCGCGTTCTCGACCAGATTGCCGAGCCCGTAAAGCAGCGCCGGATTGCGCGCCACGACCGGCTCAATCTCCCCCTCCTCGGGCATCATCGTCACGATCTCGATGCCGAAATTGCGATGCGGCGCGATCACCTCGTCAATCAGCGCGGCGAGGGGCGCCCGGTCGAGCGGCTCGCCCGAGGCGGGAAGCTCGGTGAGCTTGCCGAGAATTTCGCGGCAGCGTTGCGCCTGCTCGCGCAGCAGCCGCACATCGTCGGCATGCGGCGAGCCGGGGGCAAGCTCGCGCTCGAGTTCCTTGGCAACGACCGCGATGGTCGATAACGGCGTCGCAAGCTCATGCGCCGCAGCCGCCGCGAGCCCATCAAGTTGCGAGAGGTGGTGCTCGCGCGCGAGCGCCAGCTCCGTCGCCGCCAGCGCGTCGGCAAGCCGCCGCTGCCGTTCGGCGATCTGCCACGCATAGGCGCCGATGAATCCGATGGCGAGCAGGATGGAGAGCCAGATCGCCAGCATATAGAGCGACGGCAGCACCAAGGGGTCGTCACTCGCCCACGGCAGCGGATAGTGCGTCCATACGAGCGCGGTGGCGCAGACGACGGCGAGCGCGCCGAGCGTCAGCGTGAAGCGCGGCGGCAGCACCATCGCCGCGATCAGCACGGGCCCGAGCAGAAGCAGCGAAAACGGATTCTGCAGCCCGCCGGTGAGAAAGAGGAGCGAGGCGAGCTGCACGATGTCGAAGGCGAGGAGCGAGGCCGCGGTCCCCGGACCCAGCGGCGGCAAGGAGCGGTCCCGCAGGCCGAGCGTCACGTTCAGCCAGGCGGAGAGCCCGACGATCGTCAGGCACGGCCAGAGCTGCAAATCGAAGTCCAGGAGATAGTACACGACGAGAATCGCGACCGTCTGGCCGAACACCGCCAGCCAGCGCAGCCGCACCAGCGTATCGATCGGCATGTCGCGGCGAGCGGCGCGGGGCTCGGGGTAAAGGTCGGCGTCCATGGCGAGACTGTATCCGCCGTGGGGCTTGCGCGCGAGGCGTCTTCACGCCACATCGGGGCGTGATTTCCACCGTCCCCATATCCTCAGCATCGGTCCTTCAGCCGGCGATCGCCGTGGAGCGGCTGCGCAAGGCATACAAGACCGGCGTCGCGGTCAACGACATCTCGTTCGCGCTGCCGTCGGGATCGGTCACCGCGCTCCTCGGCGGCAATGGCGCGGGCAAGACCACGACCATCGCGACCATCATGGGACTGGTGACGCCGACCTCGGGCAAGGTCACGGTGCTGGGTGTGGACATGGCGCGGCAGCGTCACCGCATCCTGCACCGGATGAACTTCGAAAGCCCCTATGTCGAGATGCCGATGCGGCTCACCATCCGCCAGAACCTCAAGGTGTTCGGCACGCTCTATGGCGTTCCCGACCTCAAGGCGCGCATCGCGGAGGTCGCGTCCGAGCTTGACCTCACCGAGTTGCTCGACCGCCCGGCGGGCAAACTCTCGGCCGGACAGAAGACGCGCGTCTCGCTCGCGAAGTCGCTCATCAACAAACCGGACGTGCTGCTGCTCGACGAGCCGACCGCATCGCTCGATCCCGACACCGCCGACTGGGTACGCGGGCATCTCGACCGATATCGCCGCGCGCATAACGCGACGATCCTGCTCGCCTCGCACAACATGAACGAGGTCGAGCGGCTATGCGAGCGCGTCATCATCATGAAACGCGGCCGCATCGAGGACGACGACACGCCCGCGCGCCTGCTCGCGCGCTACGGCCGCGACAATCTCGAAGAGGTTTTCCTCGACGTTGCCCGCGGCCGCGGCGAGGCGCGGGAGGCGGCGCAGTGATGAGTTGGCATTTCATGCCGGGGCGAGCGGCGCCATGCACTCGGCGTGCGATTGGTGCCGACGTTGCGACTCCTGCGTTCCCTCCCCCCTTGCGGGGGAGGGAACAGGTTGCGATGCGAGGCAAGTCATGAGCACGACGCCCGCCCCCGCTCCCGCTCAAGCGTTCTCCTTCCGCCGCGTCGGCGCGATGGTGCTGCGCTACTGGTACCTGCTGCGCTCGTCGTTCGCGCGGCTGATCGAGCTGATCTACTGGCCGGCCGTGCAGATGCTGATGTGGGGCTTTCTGCAAACCTATCTCAGCCAGAACGCCAGCTTCTTCGCGCGTGCCGGCGGCACCTTCATCGGCGCCGTGATGCTGTGGGATATCCTGTTCCGCGGCCAGCTCGGCTTCTCCATCTCGTTCCTCGAGGAAATGTACGCGCGCAACCTCGGCAACCTGATGATGAGTCCGTTGCGCCCGATCGAGTTCATCGTGGCGTTGATGGCGATGAGCATCGTCCGCTTGGCGATCGGGATGATCCCCGTCACCTTCCTGGCGATTGCGTTCTTCGGCTTCAATATCTGGGGGCTCGGCCTCGCGCTTGCCGCCTTCTTCGCCAACCTGATCTTCACCAGTTGGTCGGTCGGCATCCTGGTGTCGGGCCTGGTGCTGCGTAACGGCCTTGGCGCCGAGACCTTCGCGTGGAGCATCATGTTCCTGCTGCTGCCGCTGACCTGCGTCTACTATCCGGTCGCGGTCCTGCCGGGTTGGTTGCAGACCATTGCCTGGCTGCTGCCGCCGACTTACGTATTCGAGGGCATGCGCGCGCTCCTCCTCGATCACACCTTCCGCGCCGACCTGATGCTGCACGCGCTGGCGCTCAATGCCGGATACTTCGCCGCCGCCTGCCTCGCCTTCCTGGCGCTCCTCAACAGCGCCCGGCGTCAAGGCTCGCTGCTGCAAACCGGAGAGTGACGGCGGCGTCTTTCGCCCCCTCGAAGGGGGCGGTCCGCGCGGCAGACGGCGGAACGATCGCGCGCGGGTGTAGTGAAGATGCCCCACCCTGGCCCCCTTCGAGATGGGAGAAAGGCTGTGGCAGGGCTGCCGCGCCGGGCTGGAATCCCGTGCTTAACGGTTGGTTAACCCAAAGCCGCATTGAATCATCGCGCGAAATGCGTACATTTTGCGTCGCAGCAAGCTGGGGTGGGGCTCAATCCAGCAGAAACGCGGCGATTCGCGGCCCGCGAGGGCGCGAGGTCAAATGTGCGCGTAAACGGCGCACAACAGCAGGTGCCGGATCGATGGAAGAACGCGTCCCCCTCTACCACCTCTACGAGATGCAGCATGCCGCGCTTGGCCCTTTTCGGGCCGCCGCCGACGCCGGAAAGTTGTTCTTCCAGAACCCCCTCAATCCCTTCGCCCACACCCTTCTGGGGAAATCGATCGCCGCCGGCTGCGAGGTGTTCGAGCGCGTCACGCGCCGCTACGGTAAGCCGGCGTGGGGCATCGACACGACGACCGTCGACGGCGAAAACGTGGCGGTGCACGAGCGCGTCGTCTGGCAGCGCCCGTTCTGTAATCTGATTCACTTCGTGCGCGCGACGAAGCGCACGCGGCACGATCCGAAGCTGCTGCTCGTCGCGCCGATGTCCGGCCACTACGCGACATTGCTGCGCGGCACGGTCGAAGCCTTGCTGCCGGAGCACGACGTCTACGTCACCGACTGGGTCGACGCACGCATGGTGCCCCTGGCTGACGGTCCCTTCGATCTCGACGACTACATCGATTACGTCCGCGCGATGCTGCACAAGCTCGGCGGCGACGCGCACGTGATCGGCGTGTGCCAGCCGTCGGTCCCGGTTCTTGCCGCCGTGGCCCTGATGGAAGCCGAGGGCGACCACAACGTCCCGCATTCCATGATCCTGATGGGCGGCCCCATCGATACGCGCTCGAACCCGACGGCGGTGAACAAGCTCGCGGAGCAGAAAGGCACCGCCTGGTTCCGCGACAACGTCATCACCAAGGTGCCGTTTCCGAGCCCGGGCGTGATGCGCGACGTCTATCCGGGCTTTCTACAGCTCGGCGGATTCATGGCGATGAATCTCGACCGGCACATGAACGCCCACCGCGATATCTTCATGCATCTCGTGCGCGGCAACGGCGATTCCGCCCACAAGCTGCAAGAATTCTACGACGAATATCTCGCGGTGATGGACCTGACGGCAGAGTTCTACCTGCAAACCGTCGACACCGTGTTCGTCCGCCACGCTCTGCCCAAGGGCGAGATGCAGCATCGCGGCACGCCCGTCGACCCCTCGCAGATTCGCAACGTCGCGCTGCTCACCATCGAAGGCGAGAACGACGACATCTCCGGCGTTGGGCAGACCGAAGCCGCGCACCGCCTCTGCTCGAACATTCCGGCGGCGAACAAGGACCATTATCTGCAACGCGATGTCGGCCATTACGGCGTCTTCAACGGCTCGCGCTTCCGCAAGGAGATCGTGCCGCGCATTCGCGATTTCGTGCGCGCGCACGACGACAAGGGCGCGATCGCTCCCGAGAAGAAGAACGGCGCACGCGGCAATGGCGTCACCAATCTCGCCGCGCATCGCACGGCGCGCCGCTCCGCCTGACATTTCGATCGTCCACGCTTCCGTACGCGACAAGCGCGGCGCCTCCCCGGCGCCGCGGCTGATTCCCGTCGCGGATTTCAGACAAATGAACTGAAATTCATTATTTAATGTCCTACATATAGGCGGCGGAACCGTACGAGCGCGCTATTCATGGTGTAATTGCAGCCCTGACATCAAAAGTGCTGCACGCGCCCGTGGATGTGGCAGACTCCGGCTCTGTTTCGCGTATTGGAAGTTCGTAATGGCTCTTCGTGCCCTCCTCTATCGTCGCCCTGTCGAACCGCAAGCGATCGAAGTGACGTTCGACAAGGCGATCTATCTGGTCCGCTTGCAGCGACATCGGCAGGCGCGCCGCTACACGTTGCGGGTCCAAGCCGCGACGCGTGAAGTCGTGCTCACCCTGCCGCCACGCGGCACCGTCAAGGAAGCACGCGCCTTCGCGACCAAGCACGGCGGATGGATCGCGGCGCGCCTCGGGCGGTTGCCTGAGGTCATGCCGTTCGCGCCCGGCCGCGTCCTGCCGCTGCGCGGCGTCGCGCACCGCATCGTCCACCGTCCCGGGCGCGGCACGGTGTGGGTCGAACGGCCGGCAGGCGGCCCGCTGCTCCTGTGCGTCGCCGGCGAGCCGCCGCACATTGCCCGCCGCGTCACCGACTTCCTGCGCCGGGAGGTGCGGCGCGACCTCGAAGCCGCGACGCGCCGCTATGCCGCCATGCTCGGCGTCGGCATCAAGCGCATCGCCATTCGCGATCAAACGAGCCGTTGGGGCTCCTGCTCGACCACGGGCGTCATCTCCTATTCATGGCGGCTGATCTTCGCGCCGCCCTTCGTCCTCGACTACATCGCGGCGCACGAGGTCGCGCATCTCGTCGAGATGAACCACTCGCCGCGCTTCTGGGCGCTGGTGGAGCGGCTCTATCCCTCCATGGGCAAGGCCAAGGCCTGGCTCGATGCCAACGGTACGGACCTGCATCGCTATGGCGAACAGGAGGACGACAACAAGCCGGCGCCGACGCGGCTGCGCGCCAACGGCCTGCACACCGGCGCGTAACAGCCTCACCGCCGGCCGAACAGCGTGTCCATCAGCCAGTCGTCGAGGCCGCGGCTCTGCTGCCGCGGTGCCGGGCGGCGCTGATCGTTGAGGGGCGCCGAGGGGTGCCCCGCAGGTACCGCGCCAGGCGGCGTCACGGCTCCCGTCGTTCCGAAGCCTCCCGCCATGGGCGCCGCGTAGCCCGGCAACGGAACCGGCGCCACGTTCTCGTGCGCGACCTTCATCACCTGATTCCAGATATCGACGGGCAGGCCGCCGCCGGTGCTCTTGTGCGTCGGCGAATTGTCGTCGTTGCCGAGCCAGACCGCCGTGATCAGGTATCCGGTGTAGCCGACGAACCAGGCGTCGCGGAAATCCTGGCTGGTGCCGGTCTTGCCCGCGCCTTGCCAGCCGGGAGGGAGCTCGGCCTTCTTGGCCGTGCCGGAGGTCAGCGTCTCGTGCAGCATCGCGTTCATCATGCCGGCGTAGCGCGCATCGATCGCGCGTCCGAGGAACGGGCCGCGGCTTTGATAAAGCACGCGACCGTTGCTGGCGCGCACGCGGCTCACGACGTGCGGCGCGACTGCGAGTCCGCCGTTGGCGAACGGCACATAGGCGGAGGTGAGCTCGAGCACCGAGACGTCAGAGGTCCCGAGCGCGATCGACGCATTGGCGTCGAGCTTCGAGGCGATTCCGAGCCGGTGCGCGGCCTGCACGACCGCCTTCGGGCCGACTTCCATGGTGAGCCGCACCGACACCGTGTTCAGCGAATGCGCCAGCGCCTGCGTCAGCGTCACCGGACCGAGATATTTGCGCGAGTAGTTCTCCGGCCGCCAGCCCTTCACGTCGATCGGCCGGTCCTCGCGCACGCTCTCAGGCGTGAGGCCGCGCTCCAGCGCCGCGAGATAAACGAAGGGCTTGAACGCCGACCCCGGCTGGCGCTTGGCGGTAACGGCCCGGTTGAACTGGCTCTCGACATAATTGCGCCCGCCGACCATGGCGCGCACCGCACCGTCCGGCGTCATCGCGACCAGCGCGCCTTGCGAGACGCCGTACTTCGCGCCCTTGGCGGCAAGCTCGTCCGTCACCGCTTTTTCCGCCGCCACCTGCAGGTTTGGATCGATCGTGGTTTCGACGACCACGTCCTGCTCGATATGGCCGATGAGATCGTCAAGCGTATCCGCCGCCCAGTCGGCGACGTAGTTCGCGGAACTCGCGTTCGTCGCCTTCACCGCCTGCACAGGGTCAGCCGTGGCGCTGAGCGCCTGCGCTTGCGAGATGAACCCGGCGTCCGCCATCGCGGCGAGGACGAGCTCCGCCCGCTTCGTCGCACCCTCGAGGTTGCGCGTCGGCGCGAGCTTCGAGGGCGATTTCACCAAGCCCGCGAGCATTGCCGCTTCCGCCAGCGTCACGCGGCGCGCGGACTTCCCGAAGTAGCGTTGCGACGCGCCCTCGACGCCATAGGCGCCGGAGCCGAAATAGACGCGGTTGAGATAAAGCTCGAGGATCTGCTTCTTGCTGAACTTGTGTTCGAGCCAGAAGGCGAGCACCACCTCCTGCAATTTGCGAGAGAGGGTGCGCTCCTGCGTCAGGAACAGGTTCTTCGCCAGTTGCTGGGTCAGCGTCGAGCCGCCCTGCGATACGCCGCGATGCATCAGGTTGGCGACGGCGGCGCGCGCCGTGCCGATCACGTCGACGCCGAAGTGCTGATAGAAGCGGCGATCCTCGATCGCGACGAAAGCCTGCGGCAGATATTTCGGCAGCTCGGCAAGCGGCACCGCGGCGCCGCCCATCTCGCCGCGCGTCGCCAGCGTCGCGCCGTCGAGGCCGACGATGGTGATGCTCGGCGGCCGCTTCGGCACCTCGAGCGACTGGATCGGTGGAAGATGCGCCGCGACCCACCCGAGCACGACGCCGCCGGCGATCACGCCCCACAGGCAAAGGATCGCCGCCCAATAGACCAGCCGGCCGAAGAACGAACGCCCCGAACCACCGCCGCGCCCGCGCTTCGGCTTTTTCTTTTTTGCAGATTTGCTGCTGCGCCCTCGCGTCGGAGCGCGCCCGCCGTCATTCGCCGCGCGGCGCTCGCGCGCGACCGGAGGCCCGCCCACGCGTTCGGCCGCGTCGAGCCTCAATTCGCCGCCGACGATCGGCGTCGCGTCGAATACCGGCTCGCGGCGCGCGCTGCCTTTCTGCCGTCCCGAAGCCATGCATCGCCCTGCCCGTCTCCCCCGCGGAGAGGCACCGGGAGCACGCTAGTCGGCGCGATTTAAGGTGGGGTTAAGTAAACGGTATCCGGCTCGGGCGGGGTATGGATTCCTTCGGTCCGCCAAAACGAGAAGAACGGTCACGGCCCTCATGCTGAAAAGCCGTTTCGCAAGTGCCTGGAAGGATGGCGTCTTGCCCGTGGCCATCCGTCGATACGCCGCCTTCGGCTCCTCAGGGTGAGGATAGCGACCGCCGGATTAAGCCGCCGTGGCGGGCTTCGCCCCTTCAGGCTGCAGCAGCGCGATGAGGGCGCGCTTGATCGCCGCCTGCCGCTGCGGCGCATCGATCTTCGCGCCCATGAGGTCGGTGACGTAGAACGCGTCGAGCGCCCGCTCGCCGAAGGTCGCGACCCGCGCCGAGGCGATATTGAGGTTGAGCTTCGAGAGCGTCGCCGTGAGCTGGTAGAGAAGCCCCGGCCGGTCGAGCGCCGTGACTTCGATCACCGTGTAGCGGTTGGACCACTGGTTGTGGATCATGACTTCCGGCGCCAGCGCGAAGGCGCGCAGCCGTCCCTTCACGCCGGCGCGCCGGGCGACGACTTCCGGCAACCGCAGGTCGCCGCGCAGCGCCTTCTCGATCGCATCGGCGATACGCGCCGCGCGCCGCTCCTCGTCCTCGCGTTCGGCGAACTCCCGCGACACCGCGATGGTGTCGACGGCAAGCCCATCGGTCGTCGTGTAGATCTGCGCGTCGACGATATTGGCCCCCGCCGCCGCGCAGGCGCCGGCGATGATCGAAAGCAGCCGCGGATGATCGGGCGCCAGCACCGTGAGTTCGGTGACGCCGCGCTCGGCGTCGAATCCGAAACTGGTCGAAAGCGTCTTTCCCTCCGCCTGCGCCGCGCGCAGAAAGCGCGCCTGCGCGATCTTGTGCGCGAGGTCGACCTTGAGCCAGTAGGCCGGATAGTGCCGGGCGAGATACGCATCGATCTCGGCCACCGACCAATCGGTCATCGCAGCGCGGAATTCGTCCTGCGCCGTCGCGACGCGCTGCGCCCGATTGACCTCGGAGAAGCCACCGGTGAGCACCGGCTCCGTCTCGTAATAGAGCGTTCGCAGAAGCTGCGCCTTCCAGCCGTTCCACACGCCCGGTCCGACAGCGCGGATGTCCGCCGTGGTCAGGATCGTCAGCAGCTTCATGCGCTCCAGCGACTGTGCGACCGAGGCGAACATCTCGATCGTCTTGCGGTCGGACAGGTCGCGCGACTGCGCCACGCTCGACATCGCCAGATGGTGCTCGATCAGCCATGCCACGGTGTCGGTGTCGGCCGGCGAAAGACCGAAGCGCGGGCAGAGCCGCCGCGCGATACGCGCGCCGGCAATCGAGTGATCCTCGATCCTCCCCTTGGCGATGTCGTGCAGGAACATCGCCACATAAAGCACCTTGCGGTTCGCCGGCTGGATCGACGTCATCAGCTCCGTCGCGAACGCGAGTTCCGTGCGCTCGCCCTTCTCGATGTCGGCGAGGATGCCGATGCAGCGCAGCAGATGCTCGTCCACCGTATAGTGATGATACATGTTGAACTGCATCATCGCGACAACGCGGCCGAAATCGGGGATGAAGCGGCCGAGCACGCCGACTTCGTTCATGCCGCGCAGCACGATCTCCGCATTGTCGGAGGTGAGGATCTCGACGAACAGGCGGTTCGCTTCCGCATTCTCGCGTAGCGCCTTGTCGATCAGCTTCAAGGAGCGGGTGACGGCGCGCATCGCATCGGGATGGAAGCCGAGATTGTGCCGCTGCGCCAATCGGAACATACGGATCAGGTTCACCGGATCGCCTGGGAAGACATTGGCGCCGGCGACGTTGATGCGGTTGTTGTCGACGAAGAAATCGTCCGTCTCGCTGAGCGCCTTACGCCGCCGCGGCTTGAATCGCGCCACCAGCCGGTTGAGCATCGCCGCCGGCTTCGCCTCACGATCCTCGAGCTCGGCGCAGAGGATGCGGGTGAGATCGCCGACATCCTTCGCGACCAGAAAGTAGTGCTTCATGAAGCGCTCGACGTCCTGCAGGCCGGGATGCTCGGTGTAGCCGAGGCGCACCGCGATCTCGCGCTGGATGTCGAAGGAAAGCCGCTCCTCAGCGCGCCCGGTGATGAAATGCAGATGGCAGCGCACCGACCAGAGGAAATCCTCGCAGCGCCGGAACAGTTGATACTCGCTGCGATCGAACACGCCGCGCGCGATCATCTCGTCCGGTTCGGTGACGCGGTAGACATATTTCGCGATCCAGAACAGCGTATGCAGATCGCGCAAGCCGCCTTTGCCGTCCTTGACGTTCGGCTCCACGAGATAGCGCGAGGCGCCGGCGTTGCGATGGCGCTCCTCGCGTTCGGCGAGTTTCGCCGCGACGAATTCGGCGGCCGTGCCCTGCACCACCTCCTTGTCGAACCGCGACGTCATCTCGTCGAACAGCGCGCGGTCGCCGAACAGATAGCGCGATTCCAGGAGCGCGGTGCGGATCGTCATATCCGCCTTCGCTTGCCGCATGCACTCGTCGACCGAGCGCGTCGCGTGACCGACCTTCAGACCCATGTCCCAGAGGCAGTAGAGGATCGTCTCCGCGATCGATTCCCCCCAGGCCGTCTGCTTGTAGGGAAGCAGGAACAGGAGGTCGATGTCGGAGCCCGGTGCCAGCAGGCCACGGCCGTAGCCGCCGGTCGCGACCACCGTCATGCGCTCCGCCTCGGAGGGATTTTGCGAGGGATAAAGCCGCGTCCGCGCGAGATCGAACAAGGCGTGGATCAGCGTATCCATGGTGCGGCATAGCCGCTCGGCGCAACGCCGCCCATGCCGATCGGCCAGCAGCGCCACTTCCGCGCGCTCGCGTTCGAGCGTCAGCATCGACTTCAGATGCTGCGCGATCGCGGTGCGCAATTCCCGCTCGCCGGCCGGGTGCGCGCGAACGAGTTCGCTCAGTTCCCGCGAGACGACGGCAGGGTCGATCGCCTGGTGGCCCGGCGAGGCGGCTACGGATGTCTGCGGCATTCCGTTTCTCTACCCAACCCATCGCATGCTGTCATGGGGGCGGCCGGATGTCGCTATGCCGCGGCGGGAGGAGAAGATTATTCCCCCTGCTTGGCGTGAACTGAAAATCACTTCTTCGTTGGAAGCGTCCGATAAAAAGAACCATCGCTTGGTCTGGCCGGGCAGACGGCGGCGCCCTTCCGTCCGGAGCGGCAGGCTTGCCTCCTCCGACCCGATCGCTGTTGACCGAACGCGAAAGGCACCGTAATCAAAGGTCCAGCGCCGATTTGAGCATGCAGCTTGCGGGCGCTTTACAAGTACGGCTAAAGCGCGGGGGCACCCCCGGCGCCAGCGCTGGGCGGGGCGGGCCCCGCCTCCATCAACCCTGCGGCGTCCGCTGAAACGGACGATTCGCATCACTGGAGGTTCCTATGACCAAGTTTTCTCGCCGCGCGACGATCGCGAGCCTCGCCCTCGTCGGGCTTCTGCCCGCGACGGCCCTCTATGCGGCCGACACGCCGAAAACCATCAACGTCGACTGGGCGACCTACAATCCGGTGTCGATGCTGCTGAAGCAGAAGGGCTGGCTCGAGGACGAATTCAAGAAGGACGGCATCGGCATCCGCTGGGTGCAGACGCTCGGCTCGAACAAGGCGCTCGAATTCCTCAACGCCGGTTCGATCGACTTCGGCTCGACGGCGGGTTCGGCCGCGCTGGTCAGCCGGATCAACGGCAATCCGATCAAGTCAATCTACGTCTACTCGCAGCCGGAATGGACGGCGCTGGTGACACGCAAGGACACGCCGATCCAGAAGATCGAGGACCTCAAGGGCAAGCGCGTCGCGGTGACGCGCGGCACCGACCCGCACATCTTCCTCGTGCGCGCCCTGCAAAGCGTCGGATTGAGCGAGAAGGACATCACCCCGGTGTTGCTGCAGCACCCGGACGGGAAGACCGCGCTGATCCGCGGCGACGTCGACGCCTGGGCCGGCCTCGACCCGATGATGGCGCAGGCCGAGGTGCAGGACGGCGCGCGGCTGTTCTATCGCAACAAGGCCGCCAACACCTGGGGCATCCTCAACGTGCGCGAAGCGTTCCTCAAGGATCATCCGGATCTCGTGAAGCGCGTCCTCGCGGTCTACGAGAAGGCGCGCAAGTATTCGCTCGCCAACTACGACGAAGAGAAGAAGGCATTTCAGGCGGCGACCAAGCTGTCGGACGAGATTTCCGACATTCAGCTCAAGCAGCGCACCGACCTCACCTTCAACAAGATCGGCCCCGAGCAGCACGACTCCATCCTGCAAGCCGGCATCGCTTTGCAGAAGGCCGGCGTGATCAAAGCCGACGTCGATGTGAAGAGGACGCTCGACGATCTGATCGCCGGCGACTACGTGCCGGTGACGAACTGACGCCCGTCACGAACGACGATTGTTCCTTCGCGTCATGGCCGGGCTCGACCCGGTCATGACGACCATCATTGCGGTGAGCACGTTTTTACAATGTCTCTTGCGCAGGTGAGCGTGACGGCGGCGCCGGAAACGACCGAACGGAACAAGCCCTGGGCGGGGCTTGGGCGCGCGGCGCGGCTCGGGGTCGGCGTTCTGCTGCCGCTCGTCCTCGCCGCCGGCTGGGAGCTGGCCGTGCATCTCGGCTGGTCGAACGGCCGGCTGGTGCCGCCGCCCTCCGTTGTCTTCGCGACGGTCATGGAGCTGTGGCGCGCCGGCGAATTGCAGCGGCATATCGCGGTGACGACGGGCCGCGTCGCCGCGGGCTTCGCCATTGGCGTCATCGCCGGCACCATGGTCGGCGCGATCGCCGGCTATTCCGCCCTGATCCGGCGGCTGATCGATCCGACCATGCAGGCCCTGCGCTCGATCCCGTCGATCGCCTGGGTGCCGATCTTCATTCTCTGGTTCGGGATTTTCGAGGCCTCGAAGATCACGTTGATCGCGGTCGGCGTGTTCTTCCCGGTCTATCTCGGCGTGATGGGCGCGATCATGTCGGTCGACCGGAAACTGGTCGAGGTCGGACGCGCGTTTCGCCTGTCACCGGCGGCGATGATGCGGCGCATTCTGCTTCCGGCGGTGCTGCCGCATTACGTGATCGCGATCCGCTCGGGCCTCGGCCTCGGCTGGATGTTCGTGGTCGCGGCGGAATTGCTCGGCGCATCCGAAGGGCTTGGCTTCCTGCTGGTCGACGGCCAGCAGCTCGGCAAGCCGGCGCAGATCGTCGCCGCCATCGTCGCCTTCGCCATCATCGGCAAGATCAGCGACTGGATCGTGGTGATCGCCACGGCGCCGTTCCTGCGCTGGGAAGACCGCGCCCGCGGCGCGGAGGCCTGAGATGCTGAGCATCGAGAACGGCGGCAAGGTCTATCCGAACGGGGTGCGTGCGCTCGACGGCATCAATATCGAGGTCGCCCCCGGCGAAGTGGTCGTCGTGGTCGGCGGCTCCGGTTGCGGCAAGTCGACGCTCCTGCGCGCGATCTGCGGGCTCGACGCACCGACCCAAGGACGTGTGGTGCTCGACGGTGTCGAGATCACCAAGCCTCAGGAGAAGATCGGCATCATCTTCCAGGAGCCGCGCCTGCTTCCGTGGCTCACGGTCGCCGGCAACGTCGCCTTCGGCATCGCCCACATGCCGCGCGCGGAGCGCGAGGCGCGCGTCGTGCGTGTGCTCGAGCGCGTCGGACTCGCCGACAAGGCGGGCGTGTGGCCGCGCGAGCTTTCCGGCGGGCAGGCGCAGCGCGTCGCCATAGCACGCGCCCTGGTGCCACGCCCCGAGGTCCTGCTGCTCGACGAGCCCTTCTCGGCGCTCGACGCCTTCACCCGCGCCGACCTTCAGGAGCACGTCCTGGCGCTATGGTCCGACCTCAAACCGACGCTGATCATGGTGACGCATGACGTCGACGAGGCCGTGGTGCTCGCCGACCGCATCGTGGTGATGCGCCCGCGCCCCGGCCGCATCATGACCGAGATCGACGCCGGCCTGCCGCGCCCCAGGGATCGCCAGTCGGCCGCCTTCGATTTCGTCAAGCGGCGCGTTCTCGCGGCCCTGGATCGCTCGCTGGAGCGCACCACCATCACCGACGACGGCCAGACCAAGACCGAAGCCGGCGCCGCGATGTGGTGGTGACCTTGCCTCTCCCGGCCACGGGGAGAGCAAGGTCACACGGCGATCCGGGCGAGGGGGCTTCTCGAAACGCTCTGACTCTGGGAGAGTGCCCCTTACCAACCCTCTCCCCGCGCACGGGGTGAGGGAGAAAGAAAACGAGGAATCCGGACCATGCTGAGCTATGACGTCTGCGAGTGTGGCGCGCCGTTGCGCCGGATGGAGCGCCCCACCCCGAAGCCGAAAGGCACCGAGGTTCTCCTCAAGATCAAGGCCGCGGGCGTCTGCCACAGCGACATCCACATCTGGGATGGCTACTACGAATTGGGCGGCGGGAAGCGGCTTCAGCTCCTCGAGCGCGGGATCAAGCTGCCGCTCACTATGGGACACGAAAATGTCGGCGAAGTCGTCGCCGTCGGCCCCGACGCCAAGGGCGTGAAAGTCGGCGACGTTCGGCTGGCGGACCCGTGGATGGGCTGCGGCGAGTGCATGGTGTGCAAGCGCGGCGACGAGAATCTCTGTCTCAAGCTGCGCAATCTCGGAGTCTTCACCAACGGCGGCTATGCGACGCACATGATGGTGCCGCACCCGCGCTATCTCTTCGAGATCGGCGACTTGACGCCCGAACAGGCGGCGCCGCTCGCGTGCTCCGGCGTCACCGCCTATGGCGCGCTCAAGAAGATCGACCCTGAAATCCTTCGCGACCAGAAGATCGTCATCATCGGCGCCGGCGGCGTCGGGCTGATGGGCGTCGCGCTCGCCAAGGCGATGGGCGGCAAGGGCACGATCGTCGTCGACATCGATCCGGTGAAACGCGAGGCGGCGAAGAAAGCCGGCGCCGACGCGACCATCGACGGCAAGGCGGCGGACGCCGTGCAGCAGATCAAGGACTTAACCGGCGGCGGCGCCTGGGCGATCATCGACTTCGTCGGCTCGTCGAGCACCGCGCAGCTCGGCGTCGACAGCGTGATGAAGGGCGGAAAGCTCATCATCGTCGGGCTGTTCGGCGGCGAGGTCACCGTCCCGACGCCGTACTTCCCGCAGCGAGCGATGACGATCCAGGGCTCCTATGTCGGCAGCCTCACCGAGATGAAGGAATTGCTCGACCTCATTCGCCGCACCGGCCAGCCGCCGGTTCCGATCGCGACGCGCCCGCTCGATCAGGTCAACGAAACGCTGACCGATCTGCGCAACGGCAAGATCGTCGGCCGCGTCGTGCTCACGCCGGCGGAGTAGAAGCGAGCGTAATCGAGGTTGCGCCGTCACCCCTGAGGTGCGAGCGCAGCGAGCCTCGAAGGAACGGCAGCCGCTGCCCGCGGCGGTCCCTCGAGGCGCGGCTTTGCCGCGCACTTCAGGATGACGGTTTGGAGAAAATCAATGGATGCCACCGCACTGCGCGCCATGCAGGCGCCGATCAAGGATCGCTACAAGGGCGATCCCGCCGCCGCGATGATCACGCTGAAGGCACGCGGTACGCTCGACGATCAGAACATCACCTGCAAGGTGGAGACGGGGCGCGCGCTCGCCGTCGCCGGCCTGCATCCGGCGACCGGAGGCTCCGGCATGGAGCTTTGCTCCGGCGACATGCTGCTCGAGGCGCTCGTCGCCTGCGCCGGGGTCACCTTGAAAGCGGTCGCGACCGCGCTTGAAATTCCCCTGAAATCGGGCGCCGTATCGGCGGAGGGCGACCTCGATTTCCGCGGCACGCTCGGCGTCGCCAAGGATGCGCCGGTCGGCTTCGCGCAGATCCGCCTGACATTCGATGTCGACACCGACGCGCCGCAAGAGAAACTCGACCAGCTCCTCAAGCTTACCGAACGCTACTGTGTCGTCTATCAGACCATCCGCTCCGGCCCACCGGTCGAAGTGAAAATGCAGCGGGCGTAGCCGACCCATGTCGTCATGCGCGGGCTTGACCCGCGCATCCATCGCGAAGCTATGTCCTTTTGGAGATGGATTGCCGGATCGAATCCGGCAATGACAGGCCAATGCCCCCAGACGTCGCCTTCGTTCTCCTCCTCATCGTCAAAATGGCCGTTTCGGCATGCTTCGTCGCCACCGCATCGTTCGTGGCGGAGCGCGCCGGCGTCGTAATGGGAGCGATGGTGGCCTCGCTGCCGATCTCGGTTGGACCAGCCTATGTTTTCCTGGCGATGGACCATGATGCGAATTTCATCGCCGCCAGCGCGCTGGCAACGCTCGTGTCAAATGCCGCCACGACGATCTTCACCGTCGCTTATGTCTTCGTCGCCCAGCGGAGCGGCACCTGGGCAAGCTTCACGGCCGCGCTCGCCTCCTGGTGCGCGGCCTGGTTCATTTTCGCACGGTTTTCATGGGATCTACCGACGGCATTTATCGTGAATCTCGTGCTTCTTGCAGTCGCAATCACGTTAGTCTCGCGCTTTCGCCATGCGGCGATGGTGGTGCCGCAAAGGCGTTGGTACGATCTCCCTCTCCGCGCCGGCCTCGTCGCCACGCTCGTCCTGGCGGTCGTTTTGGTCAGCGCCCGCTTCGGGCCGACCATTTCCGGAGTCGTCGCTGCCTTCCCGGTCGTCTTCACCAGCCTCATCCTGATTCTGCATCCACGCATCGGCGGCCGCGCCAATGCTGCCGTGGTCGCCAACGCGATCCCGGGCATGGTGGGATTCATGCTGTCCGTCGTCGTCGTCATTGTAGCGGCGGTGCCGATCGGTCCGCCGATCGCACTCAGTCTCGCGCTCGTCACGGCGGTGACGTGGAATCTCGCATTGCTGTTCGCGAGACAACGCGGGCTATTGAGCTGACGCAGGCGATGACAGCCTCGCTTTCTCCCGATCTCGCCTTCGCGCTCGGGCTCGTCATGAAGATGATCTTCGCGGCGTGCTTTGTCGTCGCCGCTTCGCTGACAGCCGAGCGCTCCGGCGTCATCGTCGGCGCCATGGTTGCGGCGCTGCCCGTGTCGACCGCCCCCGCCTATGTCCTCCTCGCCATCGACCACGGCGGCGCGTTCATCGCGGCGAGCGCGGTGACGAGCTTGGTGGCCAATGCCTTGATGACGGTCTACTGCGCCGCTTATGTGCTGGCGGCGCAGCGTCACGGCCTTCTGGCGAGTATCGCAACGGCCATCGGAGCGTGGATTCTTGCGTGGCTCGTCCTCTCATGCCGCGAATGGGGCTTTGTCGACGGTATTGCGCTCAATGCCGTTACTTCCGCGCTCGTCATTCCCCTGGTGTCGCGCTACCAGCACGCGCCGATAATCCCCCCGAAGCGCCGCTGGTACGACGTGCCGCTGCGCGCCGGACTCGTCGCCGCCCTCGTTCTTGCGGTGATGCTGGTGAGCGGCCAGGCCGGCCCGGCGCTCACCGGGCTTCTCGCCGGCCTGCCCGTCGGCTTCAGTTGCCTCATCCTTATCCTGCATCCGCGAGTCGGCGGACGCGCGACGGCGGCTGTGATTGCGGGCGCGCAGCTCGGCGTCCTTGGCTACACCGCGGCACTCGCCGCCGTGCATCTGACGGCGATTCCGTTTGGCGCGACCGTGGCGCTCATCCTTGCTTTCGTGATTTGCGTGGGCTGGAACCTGCTGCTGTTGTTCTGGCGGCAAGGCAAGTTCGCGCGCGCGAGATAGCAGGTCTCAATCACGCAGTTAAATCGGGCACGCAATTAAATCGGGCCCTCGATAACTTGGAGCGGGATGCGGGCGGAAAACCGCTCCACACTTTTCCTCATCCCGCTCTAGCCGCGAGCCGCCTTTGCCCACTTTTCCTTCAATGCGTAAAGCGCTTCGAGCGCGTCGCGCGGCGACAGGTCGTCGGGGTTGAGCGCCGCGAGCGCGCCCAGCACCGCGTCGAGCGCCGTATCTTTCGGCGGCACCGCATCGCGCGGCGCGGCGGCGGCGAACAGCGGCAGGTCCTCGAGCAATCGCCGCGCCGGCGAGGCGCGGTCTTCCGCCTCCAGCGTCGTCAACACGCTCTGCGCACGCTCGATCACCGCGCGCGGCAATCCTGCGAGCTTGGCGACCTGGATGCCATAGGAGCGATCGGCGGCGCCCGCGACCACCTCGTGCAGGAACACGACATCGCCCTGCCATTCCTTCACCCGCACCGTCGCGTTGTGAAGGCGCGGCAGTTTCGCCGCGAGCGCGGTGAGCTCATGGAAATGCGTCGCGAACAGCGAGCGGCACCGGTTCGTCTCGTGCAGGTGCTCGATCGTCGCCCAGGCGATGGAGAGTCCGTCGAACGTGGCGGTGCCGCGCCCGATCTCGTCGAGGATGACGAGCGATCGCGCCGTCGCCTGATTGAGGATCGCGGCGGTCTCGACCATCTCGACCATGAAAGTGGAGCGGCCGCGCGCGAGATCGTCGGCCGCGCCGACGCGCGAGAACAGCCGGTCGACGACGCCGATGCGCGCGCGTTTCGCCGGCACGAAGCTGCCCATCTGGGCGAGAACCGCGATGAGCGCGTTCTGCCGCAGGAACGTCGACTTGCCCGCCATGTTCGGGCCGGTGAGGAGCCAGATGCGCCCCGCGCCCTCTCCGCCGTCACCGTCTCGCGGCGGCGAAAGATCGCAGTCATTGGCGACGAACGGTCCGCCGTCGGTGAGCAGCGCCTGCTCGACCACGGGATGGCGCCCGCCCTCGATCGCGAACGCGCAGCCCTCACCAACCTCCGGCCGCGCATAGCCGTGCGCCGATGCGAGCGCCGCCAGCGCGCAGGCAACGTCGAGTCGCGCCAGTGCTTGCGCCACCGCGCGGATCGCCTCGCCCGCCGCCGCGACCTGCCCCGCCAGGCGCTCGAAGATATCGAGCTCGATCGCCAGCGCGCGTTGCGCCGCCGTCGCGATCCTGGCCTCGAGTTCGCCAAGCTCCGTCGAGGTGAAGCGCACTTGCCCGGCGAGCGTCTGGCGATGGATGAAGGTGGCGTTGAACGGCGGCGCCATCAACTTCTCGCCGTGCTGCGCGGCGACGTCGACGAAATAGCCGAGCACGTTGTTGTGCTTGATCTTGAGCGCACGGATACCCGTCTCGTCGGCATAGCGCGCTTGCAACGCGGCGACGACGCGGCGCGACTCGTCGCGCAGCGCGCGCGTCTCGTCCAGCGCCGCGTCATATCCGGCGCGCACGAAACCGCCGTCGCGCTTGAATAGCGGCAATTCATCGGAGAGGGCGCGCGCGACCTCCGCCGCGAGCGCCCCGTCGCCGCGCCGCAAGGCCGCCGCGATCTCGACGATTTCCACCGGAGCCGCCTGCATTCCCGCGAGGCGCCCGGCAATCGCCTGCGCGACGTTCAGGCCGTCGCCAATGGCGGCGATATCGCGCGGACCTCCGCGGCCGAGGACGATCCGCGACAGCGCCCGCATGAGGTCGGGCGCGGCACCCATGCGCCCATGCAGGTCGCCGCGCGCGATGCTATCGGTCACGAAAGCTTCGACGGCATCGAGGCGGGTTCCGATCGCAGCCGGATCGGTCAACGGCGCGGCGAGCCGTTGCGCCAGAAGGCGCGAGCCGGCGGCCGTCACGGTACGGTCGATGGTGGCGAGGAGCGAGCCGCGCCGCTCGCCCGAGAGCTTGACCATGAGCTCGAGATTGGCGCGCGTCGCC
The DNA here is from genome assembly GCA_039808325.1 of Variibacter sp. Classification (GTDB taxonomy): domain Bacteria; phylum Pseudomonadota; class Alphaproteobacteria; order Rhizobiales; family Xanthobacteraceae; genus JAFKKS01. The sequence continues at coordinate 20,518 of JBDHSU010000037.1, forward strand.
GCATCGATCTGCAAGGTCGCTTCGCCGGCTTCGCGCGACGGCGGCGAGAGCGGCGGCCGCTTGCCGATCTGCGTGCGCTCGACATACGTCACGCACGCGGCGGCGGCGGAAAGCTCCGCCCGCGACAGCGCGCCGAACGCGGCGGTGTCGGCCACGGCGAAATAGCCCGCGAGGCGTCTTTCCGCCGTCGCGCCGTCAAACACATCGCGCGTCGCCGGCGTCACCGCCGGCAGCGCGCGCCAATACGTCTGCAACTCATCGTCATTATAAAGCGCGTCGGCAACGATGATCTCCGCCGGATCGATGCGCGCGATGTCGGCGGCGAGGCCCGCGCGGTCACGCTCGGCGACAACGAACTCGCCGGTCGACATGTCGATCCAGGCAAGGCCGAAGCGCGCATCCGGAGCAGCCGATGCGCGAAGGCGCGTGACGGCGAGCAGATAATTGTTGCGCCGCGCGTCGAGCAGGCTGTCTTCCGTCAGCGTGCCGGGGGTCACGAGCCGCACCACGTCGCGGCGCACGACGCTTTTCGCCCCGCGTTTCTTCGCCTCCGCCGGATCCTCGACCTGCTCGCAGACGGCGACGCGGTGGCCGAGCGCGATCAAGCGATGCAAGTATTCGTCGGCGCGCTCGACCGGCACCCCGCACATCGGAATGTCCTGCCCGAGATGCTTGCCGCGCTTGGTGAGCACGATGCCGAGCGCCTGGCTCGCCGTCTCCGCATCCTCGAAGAAGAGTTCGTAGAAGTCGCCCATCCGGTAGAACAACAGCGAATCCGGATTGGCGGCCTTGATCTCGATATACTGCTCCATCATCGGCGTGACGCGCACGGGCACGCCGGAATCGGGCACGCCGGCGTCGGGCACGCGACGGCTGGCTGCGGCGGCCGCCGGAGGAGAGGGAGAGGGGGCATCCATGGGCCGGGACGCTAGAGCAAGAGGCAGAAAAGTGGAAACCGGTTTCGACAGGAATTTACGCCGACGCACCGCTTTGCACGCGACGCGGCGCGGCGCGGCGCGGCATCCGCTTGCCAAAGCGGCAACGGTGAGGCATTGCGACGGTAACGAGGGAGAGTGACGATGGCTCACAGAATTACCGGCGTGGTTGCGGCAATCGCCACCGCGGTCGACGAACAGAATGAACCCGATTTGGCGCGCTCGGTCGCCTTCGCGCAGTACTTGCTCGCCAACGGCTGCGACGGCCTGAACGTCCTCGGCACGACCGGCGAGGCGACGTCGTTCTCGCTGACGCAGCGCGAGCGCGTGATGAGCGCCTATAAAGGCGCGGGGATGCCGATGGAACGGCTCATGGTCGGCACCGGCGCCGCCGCGGTGGCGGATGCCATCGCGCTGACCCAGCATGCCGCCGGCCTCGGCTTCGGGGGCGCACTGGTGCTGCCCCCCTTCTACTATAAGGCCGTGCCGGACGAAGGGCTGATGGCCTATGTCGCCGGCATCGTCGAGGCGACCTCCGACCGCCCCATTCCGATCTATCTCTATAACTTCCCGGCAATGTCGGGGATCGTCTGGCGTCCGGATCTTCTCCGCAAGCTACGCAAGGTGCACGGCGCGCGCATCGCCGGCGCCAAGGATTCCTCCGGCGACCTGCCCTATGCGCGCGAATGCGCCAGCATCGCCGAGGACTTCGACGTCTTCCCGTCGAACGAAGCGTGCCTGCTCGAAGCGCGCGACGGGGTTTTCGCCGGCTGCATCTCGGCAACCGCGAACGTCAATTCCGATCTCTGCGGCAAGGCTTGGCGCAGCGGCGACAAGGCGGCGCTGGAGACCGCCGTGGGTATCCGCAAGCTGTTCGACGGCCGCCCCTTGGTGTCGGGCATCAAGGCCCTGATCGGGCATCAGCAAGGGGACGCCGGCTGGGCCCGCATGATGCCGCCGCTGGCCCCCTTCTCCGCCGCCGACCGTCAATTCGTTCTGTCGGGTCACGACGGCCTGCGGGCACGCTACGCCGCCTGAGCGCTATTCCGCGCTCAAGCAACGATCGATCGGAGCCCGCCGCGTTGACGCGCGCGGGCTTCGCTCTTATAAGCGGCGCAGATTTTCCAGCCCTGTCGGCTGCCGCATCACGCGCCCGGACTTCGATACCGGCCGGGTGCGTCCGTCCTTTTAACGAGAGAACGATGGCGAATACCAGTTCGGCAAAGAAGGCGACGCGCAAGATCGCGCGGCGTACGCAGGTCAATAAAGCCCGCCGCACGCGCATGCGCGGCGAGATTCGCAACGTCGAGGAAGCGATTGCTGCCGGCGATCGCGCTGCGGCGGCAAGCGCTCTTCGCAAGGCCGAGCCTGAGTTGATGCGGGCGGCGCAGAAAGGCGTCATCCATAAGTCGTCGGCAAGCCGCAAGGTCTCACGCCTTGCCCACCGGATCGCCAAAATCGCGCAGTAAAGGCGGCCTCCCGCTGATTTCGACGAAAGCCCGGCTTCGCCGGGCTTTTTTGTTGCCCGATGCCGGGCGAGAGTTCCCCGGATTGCGGCAACGGGCATCGGCCCAGCCTGCGCGCCTGCGTCAAAATCGCCACATCGGAGCTTCAGCGAAATGAAGGTTACCCACCCGGATCGCACAAAAAAAGCCACGCTTTCGCAATAGCTTACATCACAAGCCGGAGCGAGGACTTCGATTCCGGGCTGCGCATGACGAATTTGTTAAACGATCATGCCGCACCCCGGTGTTCCGCGCCCGCCGTTGCACCCCGGTCACATCGCCGGATTCCACCCGATGATTCAATTCGTTGTCCCGATGTAGGACGGGCCGGCCCGGGCTTTCGGGCAGGTTCGAGGCGAACTTCGGACCAGGCGGCGCAAAATCAACGTTGCGGCCCCGCCTCGGGAGTGTATCGTCACCCTCGCCTTCCCGGCATGATGTACTCAGGAAGGTCGACGTATCACCGCTCCAATAATGCCCCATGTGGCAATCGTCTTTGACGTGCGGCGGAGATATCGGCGCCATATGTAGGGTGGGTAAAGCGTTTATTTCTTCAAGATTACTTCGTGACGCACGCGAATTTGCTGCGCCCGATTAGGTAGTCTTTGTTCTTCTGACAGAGTATCGTCAATAAACCTTGCGGAAAGCGCAACGGTCGGGGCCAAACATGACTTCATCCACCATCAAACGACTGGAGCACCGCCATCCTCCGCCCGGGCCGACCAGCCCGTGCGTCTAACCTGAACTGCCGTCGCCACGAACGGCCGGCCAATGCCTGAACCTCCTGGAGATAGAGAGTGATGTTGAAACACTCCGATACCAACGCCATCGCCGAAACCGACCTCTCGGTCCACCGCCGTTTCTCCCGGAACGTCGCGGCCCCCATCGAAGGAGCGGCAGCAAACGACGAGGAGCGCTGGGATCGTGTGAAGAAGCGTCTTCGGGCGGAGCTTGGCGAAGACATCTTCCTGAGCTGGTTCACACGCATGGAGCTTGACGGCATCGAGGGCGAAAGCGTGAAGCTTTCCGTTCCGACCCGCTTCCTCAAGAGCTGGATTCACGCCCACTACACCGAGCGCGTGCTGGCCGGCTGGAAGCAGGAGCACCCGGGCGTCTCACGGATCGAGATCGGCGTACGCTCCGCCGTCATCCGCAACCCCGCGCTCAAGCCGAAATCCCCCGATGCGCCCGCGCCCACGCGCGAGTCGCGCGCGCCGATGCCGGCGGGGGAGACGCGCGCAGCGGCGGCGCCGGTCAGCACCGATGCGCTCGGCGGCTCTCCGCTCGACCCGCGTCTGACTTTCGAGACCTTCCTGCTCGGCCGCGCCAACAAGCTGGCGCACGCCGCCGCCAGACAGGTGGCGGAAGCCGCACGCGGCGACGCGGTAATGTTCAATCCGCTGTACATCCACGCGGCCGTCGGCCTCGGCAAGACGCACCTGCTGCAGGCGATCGCCTGGGCCGGCAACGCCCGCGGCCGCCGCGTCCTCTATCTCACCGCCGAAAAGTTCATGTACGGCTTCGTCTCCGCGATCAAAACGCAGACCGCGCTCGCCTTCAAGGAGATGCTGCGCGGCATCGACGTGCTGGTGATCGACGACCTCCAGTTCCTGCAGGGCAAATCGACGCAAGCCGAGTTCTGCCACACGCTCAACGCGCTCATCGACGCCGGCCGCCAGGTCGTCGTCGCCGGCGACCGCCCGCCGAGTGAACTCGAAAGCCTCGAGGATCGCGTGCGCTCGCGCCTTGCCGGCGGCCTTGTCATCGAGATCGGAACTTTCGAGGAAGATCTGCGCCTCGCCATCCTCAAGGCCCGCGTCGGCGCCGCGCGCGTGCACCATCCCACCTTCGAGGTCCCGGCGCCGGTCCTTGCTTTCGTCGCCCGCATGATCACGCATAACGGCCGCGATCTCGACGGAGCGCTTAACCGGCTCCTCGCGCACAACAAGCTCACCGGGCAACCGGTGACGATGGAAATGGCCGAACTCGCGGTGCGCGATCTCGTGCGTCCGCAGGAGCCAAAACGGGTCAAGATCGAGGACATCCAGCGCGCCGTCGCCCGGCACTACAATGTGAGCCGCGCCGACATGCTCTCGTCGCGCCGGACAGCCAATGTGGTGCGGCCACGCCAGATCGCGATGTATCTCGCCAAGACCCTCACCTTGCGTTCGCTTCCCGAGATCGGCCGCCGCTTCGGCGGGCGCGATCACACCACGGTGCTGCACGCGGTGCGCAAGATCGAGCATCTCGCCGACACCGACAAGGTGCTCGCCGACGAGATCGACATCCTCAAGCGGATGCTGATGGAGTAAGGGGCCGCGGAGCGCCTGAATCTGCTGGAAAACGGCGGCGCGCGGCCCGCCCGCCCTTGCCTTAACTTACGCAAAGATGCCACTTTTCTCGCCCGCTTGGCGCCGGTCTTCCGGCCCAACGAAGCGGCCGCCCTGCTGCGGCCGCGTCGGGTGAGGGAGTTGGTCATGAAAGTCACGGTTGAGCGCGCGGAACTGCTCAAATCCCTCGGCCACGTCCACCGGGTGGTCGAGCGGCGCAACACGATCCCAATTCTTTCCAACGTGCTGCTGCGCGCCGCCAACTCGAAACTCAGCCTGAAAGCGACCGACCTCGACCTCGAAGTCATCGAACCGCTGGCCGCCGAGATCGGCACCGCCGGCGCCACCACCGTGCCGGCGCACATGTTCTACGACATCGTGCGCAAGCTCCCGGACGGCTCCCAGGTGGTCATCGAATCGACCGGCGAGCGCGCGAGCCTCGCCATCCGCGCCGGGCGTTCGCGCTTTACGCTGCAGACCCTGCCGGAGACCGACTTTCCCGACCTCGCCGCCGGCGAGATGACACACAAGTTCACCCTCGCCGCCGGCGACCTGAAGAAGCTGATCGACAAGACGCAGTTCGCGATCTCGACGGAGGAGACACGCTACTATCTCAACGGCATCTACCTGCATACGCCCGCCGGCACCGACAAGCCGATCCTGCGCGCGGTCGCGACCGACGGCCACCGCTTGGCGCAGTTCGAGCTGCCGGCCCCTGAGGGAGCGGCGGGGATGCCGGGGGTCATCATCCCGCGCAAGACCGTGGGCGAGGTGCAGCGCCTGATCGAGAACGGCGAGACCGAGGTGCAGATCGAGCTCTCGCAGAGCAAGATCCGTTTCATGCTCGGCGACATGGTGCTCACCTCGAAGCTGATCGACGGCACCTTTCCAGACTACGCGCGCGTCATTCCGGCCGGCAACGACAAGCATCTCACCGTCGACAAGAAGGATTTCGAGGCGGCGGTCGATCGCGTCTCCACGGTGTCGAGCGAGCGCGGCCGCGCGGTGAAGCTGTCGCTCAGCGGCCCGCGGCTCCTGCTCTCGGTGACGAACCCCGATTCCGGCAGCGCCACCGAGGAGCTGGAGGTCGGATACGACGGCGACCCGCTCGATATCGGCTTCAACTCGCGCTACCTGCTCGACATCGCCGCGCAGATCGACGGCGAGCAGGCGGTGCTCAAACTCGCCGATCCCGGATCCCCGACTTTGATCCAGGAGACCGAAGCTTCCGGCGCGCTCTACGTGCTGATGCCGATGCGGGTGTGACCGCTTGCGCGTCAGGCCCGGGTCATACACTTGACCCGACAATCCATCACCTGACAGTCAAGTCTCTCGAATGATGGATGCGCGGGTCAGGCCCCGCGCATGACGAGCATCGCTATGGCCGCCGCCCGCATCCGCAAACTGACCCTGACGCAATTCCGCAGTTACGCCACGGCGTCGCTCCGCGCCGACGAGCGGCCGGTCGTGCTGGTCGGGCCGAACGGCGCCGGCAAGACGAACCTGCTCGAGGCGCTCTCCCTGCTCACGCCCGGCCGCGGGCTGCGCCGTGCAACGCTCGACGAAATGGCATTCGCGCAGGGCGACGGCGCCTGGGCCGTGGCCGCCGAAGTCGAAGGTCCGCTCGGCCTCGCGACGCTCGGAACCGGGATCGATCCCCCGGCGCGACGCAGCGTCGAAGCCCGCCGGTGCCGGATCGACGGGGAGCCGGTCTCGTCCGCGAACGCGTTCTCCGACTACCTCAGCGCGCTCTGGCTCGTCCCCGCGATGGACGGCCTCTTCACCGGGCCCGCCTCCGAGCGCCGGCGGTTCCTCGATCGCCTCACCATGGCGATCGACCATGGACACAATGCGCGCGTGAGCGCGATGGAGCGCAGCCTGCGCTCGCGCAACCGCCTGCTCGAGCAGCCGAACGCCGATCCGCAATGGCTCGACGCCATCGAACGCGAGACGGCGGAACTCGCGGTCGCGGTCGCGGCCGCGCGCTCCGACACCGTCCGCCGCCTGTCGCACGCGCTCGCCCTAGGCGCGGATGCCGCCGCCGCGTTCCCTACCGCCGCGATCGCCCTCGAAGGCTGGCTGGAGACGGCATTGCCGGAAATGCCGGCCATCGAGGTCGAGGACCGCTACCGCGCGACTTTGCGCGCCAACCGGCCGCGCGACGCCGCCGCCGGGCGCACGCTCGATGGCCCGCATCTGAGCGATCTGCACGTCACTCACGTCGCCAAGGGAACGCCGGCCGCGCAGGCCTCCACCGGCGAGCAGAAGGCGCTGCTGATCCGCCTGGTGCTGGCGCATGCACGTCTCATCATCCAGGCGACCGGCACCGCGCCGCTCCTCCTGCTCGACGAGGTCGTGGCGCATCTCGATCCCGGCCGGCGGCGCGCCCTCTATGCCTGGCTCGAAAGCCTGGAAGCCCAGGTCTGGATGACTGGCGCGGATCCGGCGGCCTTCGCCGATATCGCCCCGCAGGCGCAGATGGTCGAGATCGCACCGGGTCGCATCGCACCGCTAAGCTAGCTATGCTGGCCGCCCTCTCTCCATCCGGCAGGTTTCAATGTCCGACAATGCGCCTCAAGTCGTCTCGGTCGGCGAAGTCATGGTGGAGCTTTCGCGCGGCAAGAACGGGCGCTTTTCGCTCGCCTATGGCGGCGACACCTTCAACACCGCGGTTTACCTCGCCCGCAACGGCGTCACGGTCGCTTATGCCACGGCGCTCGGCGACGACCGCTACTCGGACGGGATCGTTGAATTGGCGAAAGCGGAAGGCATTGCGACCACCTCGATGCTGCGGGTCAAGGATCGGCTACCTGGCCTCTACCTGATCGAGACCGACAAGAGCGGGGAGCGCGCCTTCCACTACTGGCGTGAAACCGCGCCCGCGCGCGAGCTGTTCGAGTTTGCGGATTGGAGCGCCGTCGCCGAGCGGCTTCTCACCGCCAAGCTCATCTACTTTTCCGGCGTCACGCTCTCGATCTACAGCAATACGGGCATCGGCCGCTTTCTCGCGGTGCTCGAGCTCGCGCGCGCCCAGGGCGTGAAAGTCGCCTTCGACACCAATTACCGTCCACGCAATTGGAAGGGCGATGTCGCCCGCGCCCGCACCGTCTATGGCGAGGCCTTCAAGCGTGTCGATATCGCGCTGCCGAGCTTCGACGACGAGGCGGCGATGTGGGGCGATGCCAGCCCCGAGGCGGCGGTGGAACGCCTGCAAGCCTTCGGCATCCCCGAGATCGTCGTCAAGAACGCACAGAATCCGGCGCTCGTCGTCACGAACGGGACCCGCGAATTCGTGCCGATCACGCAAGCCGTCAAGCCGGTGGACACGACCGCCGCCGGCGACAGCTTCAGCGCCGGCTATCTCGCGGCGCGGCTTTCAGGCAGCGAAGCGGTGCCCGCCGTACACGCCGCGCATGCCCTCGCCGGGCACGTCGTGCAGCATCGCGGCGCCATCGTTCCACGCGCGCAGAGCGTGCATTGAGCGCCCTTATTTGCGCAACCGCGCCGCCGCCGCGCTCAGCGTAGTAATTCGCGTGAAATCGCCCGACGTCATGGCTTCCTTCGGCGCCACCCAGGAACCGCCGACGGCGGCGACATTCGGCAGCGCAAGATAGGCCGCCGCGTTCTTGGCCCCGATGCCGCCCGTCGGACAGAACCGAACCTGCGGCAGCGGCCCCGCGACCGCATTGAGCCATGCGATCCCGCCCGAAGCCTCCGCCGGGAAAAACTTCAGCACCGTGAAGCCGCGCGCGGACAATGTCATCGCCTCCGAGACCGTGGCACAGCCGGGCAGCACCGGCACCGGCGCGCGCGCCAGTGCGTCCGCGAAGGCGGGCGGCGTGCCCGGACTGACGAGAAACCGCGCGCCTGCTTTCAGCGCCGCATCCAAGTCGGCGATTTTGGTGATCGTCCCGGCGCCCACGATCGCATCCGGAACCGCCTTCGCGATCGCCGCGATCGCGTCGAGCGCATCCGGCGTGCGCAGCGTCACCTCCAATGCCGACAACCCGCCGGCGACGAGCGCCCGCGCCAGCGGCACCGCGTCGGCCGCCCGTTCGATCGTGAGAACCGGAATGACCGGCGCGCGGGAGGCGATGGGTGCGGGGTCGGGAAGCATGAGCACCGTTGTGCCATGTTCAAACGGCCCCGTCACCCCGAGGTGCGGGGCGCAACGCTGCCGCGCCTCGAGGAGACGCGACGGGAACGCGCGCCTACTCCGCCGGCTGCGCCGAACCGCCACGCGCGAGACGGCGCGCCTCGCGCTTGGCCGCGCGCTTTTCCCCACGCCGCACCCGCCACGCCGCCATGTTGGCGATCATCATCAGCGCCGCCGGCGTCACCAAGAGCGTCAGAAGCGTCGCGAAGCCGAGGCCGAACACGATCGCGGTCGAGAGGCTGATCCACCACTGCGTCGCCGGGGCACCGACGGTCACCTCGCGCGCCAGGAATTCGATGTTGATGCCGAACGCGATCGGCAGAACGCCGAGGATCGCGGTCACGGCGGTGAGAACCACTGGGCGCGCACGCTCGCGGCAGGTCTCGATGATCGCGTCGTAAGCGTTGACGCCCTCGCCGCGCAGCCGATCGTAAGTGTCGATCAACACGATGTTGTTGTTCACGATCACACCCGCATTGGCGATGACGCCGATGCCGGTCATGACGACGCCGAAAGGCTGCCCCATGATCAGGAGACCGAGCAGCACGCCGATGGTCGAGAGCACCACCGCGGTCAGCACCAGGCCGACCGAGGTCAGCTTGTTGAACTGCGCCAGCAGGATCGCGAAGATGAGGAAGATCGCGGCGCCGAACGCCTTCATCAGGAAGGCGCCGGCCTTGGCGCGCTCCTCGTCCTC
>JBDHSU010000038.1:0-29969 GCA_039808325.1 Variibacter sp.
TGCGTGAGATCGGGAACGAGGTCCTTGATGACCGGCAGATTGTTGAGCGGATAGACCGACGCTGTGCTCGACGTCTCGGAAATAAATCGCGTACAGGCTAGCCAATTCGTGCCATCGATGTTCATGGCGCACGAGCCGCAGATGCCTTCGCGGCACGATCGACGGAAGGTTAGCGTCGGATCAATCTCATTCTTGATCTTGATCAGCGCATCGAGGACCATCGGCCCACAGGTATCGAGGTCGACTTCATAGATGTCCAGACGTGGATTCTTCTTTGCATCGGGGTCATAACGATAAATTTCGAAGCGCTTCAGGCGTGTGCCTCCGCTAGGCGCCGCCCACGTTTTCCCCTTTTCGATGTGTGAGATCGGATCGACGCCCGCACGACGCGGAACGGGAAAGCGCTTCAGAAGCGGATTGCGCCGGGTATCGCTGGATTGCGTTACAAGCATCGTCAGCCTCCGCGGGTTCGATTGGCGATTAGATCACCGAAACGCCGGATCTTTCCCGACCACCTACCTTCTGCCTCTCGGCGGTTCATGCAACCATATTTCTCATATCGATCGAGGGTTTTTTGCGCGTCGCGCGCTTCCTGCGGGCTGATCCCGTGCTTACGGCAAAGCTCTTTCGTCTCGAGCCCAGCCTCGTGCTCCGCCAGCACCGCGATGATCTGCGCTTTGCTGAAACGGCCGGTAACTCCCGGCAGCTTTTCGAGAGAATTTTCACAAGATGAATGACTAGTACGAACTTAAAAATTTTGGAGACGTGTGTTGGCTCGGAAGGTGAAATGGAGGTCGAAGGCTTGAGTCGCGGTCCCGATTGTTGGTTCAAAAGAACTTTCGTTTCGAAATGAAAATGGGCTAAGCTTGGCTAACCGAGGAAGCGGTTTCGTACCCTTAGGACCTCCAGATGAGGCGCGTACTTCCACCATTGAATCCGCTTCGGATGTTTGAATCGGCCGCGCGGCATGTGAGCTTCACGCGCGCGGCGGCAGAACTCGGTGTGACGCAGGCGGCGGTCAGCCGACAAGTCGCGGTTCTCGAAAGCTGGCTCAAGGTTCAGTTGTTCGAGCGCCGGCACTCGCAACTTGAACTGACAGAAGCGGGGAAGCGCTATTTCGCTTCGATCCACGACGTTTTCGACGTGCTCGATCAGAGTACGCGCGTCATTCGCCGTGAGCGCGCGTCGCGGCCGGTGAAGGTACGGGCTTGCGCGACCTTTACCAGGCACTGGCTGTTGCCACGGCTGCCGGCGTTTCGGGAGGCGTATCCCGATATCGAGGTCAGCCTCACGACCAGTGTCGGTTCCGCGATCTTCAACTTTCCCGACGTCGATGTCGCGATTTCGTTTGGGAGCGGACAATGGGAAGGGCGTAAGGCGAGCCGCGTTCTTGGCGACAGTTTGGCGCCGCTTTGCAATCCACGTAGGCTACCGTCGGACCGTTCGCTCTGCACTGTCGAGGACATACGCCATTTTCCTGCGCTGCAATCTCGCTACCGGACCAGCGATTGGAGCGATTGGAGCGCCTTCACAGGCGTGCACATCGATCAACGGCGTTTCGTCGCGTTTGAGAGTTCTTCGCTCGCCTATCAGGCTGCGCAGGACGGTGCCGGCGTCGTCATGGGGCAACTGCGGTTGTTGGAGCGGGAGCTATCTTCCGGCGACCTGGTGCTGCCGTTCGACGCTATTCTCGAGCGCCCTCTCGGCTACTACGTGCTGGAGCGCGAGGATGCGCATCCAGATCGTCGCCGGAGCGCGTTTGTCGATTGGCTTCTCGACGCATCCGCGACGGCGCGCTAACGCCTTAGCGCCGCGGCCGTCGCAGTTGAGCTCCGGCCCAGACGCCCGGCCGCGCGCGTTCATACTGAAAACGGAACGGCAGCGTCTCGCCGAGTTCTTCCGCTGCATGCCAAACCCAGCGTGGATCGTCGAGAAAGCCCCGCGCGATCGCCACCATGTCGACCTGCTGCGACGCGATCGCGGCTTCCGCGCGTTGTGGCTCGACGATCAATCCTACGGCAACCGTGGCGATGCCTGCCTCGGCGCGGATGCGGCCGGCATAGGGGATCAAGTAGCCGGGCGAGGCAGGCAGGCGTGCATGCTCCACGATGCTGCCGCTTGAGACGCAGACATAATCGCAGCCGAGCCGGCGCAACGCGGCCGCGACCTGAACAACGTCGTCGGGTTCAAGCCCGCCTTCGACCCAGTCGCAGCAATTGAGCCGGACCCCGAGTGCACGGTCGGCCGGCCATTCCGAGCGCACGGCTTCCACGACCTCCAGGGGAAATCGCATCCGGTTTTCGAGTGGACCGCCGTAAGCATCCGTCCGCTGGTTTGATAGGCCGGAGAGGAAGCTGTGCAGCAGGTAGCCGTGGGCGGCGTGAATCTCCAGTACAACCAAGTCGAGTCGCGCGGCGCGGCGGGCGGCCTGGCTGAAGGCCTCGCGCACGCGCCTTAATCCTCTCGCGTCGAGCGCTTCCGGTACGGGCCAGGAGGGCCCGAACGCCAGAGCCGAAGGGGCGCAGAGCGGCCATCCGCCCGCCCCCGGATGCATCGGCTTTCCGCCGTCGGCCGGATGGGAGAGAGACCCTTTGCGCCCCGAGTGGTTGAGTTGGAGGCCGAGCGGCGTATCGGAAAAGCTGCGGATATCGGCGATCAGCGACGCGAAGGCCCGCTCTTGCGCGTCGCTATGCAGCGCGAGATTGCCGGGATTGCCGTACCCCATTGGCTCGACGGCTGTAGCTTCTATCATTACCAGTCCGGGCCCGGATACGGACATGCTGCCCAGATGCTGCAGGTGCCATGGCTGCGGCAAATGTGCGACGGCACTGTACTGCGCCATCGGGGACACCATGATGCGATTGACGAACGAAACCGGCCCGAGGCGGACGGGAGAGAAAAGGTGTGACGCCACGAAGCGATCTTTCGCGTTGCTCAAATTCGGAGTTGAACGGAATCGGGTTTTGCGCGGCGTTGCAACCGAGCAAGTGTAGGGCCGCCTCCTTACCCCAGCTTGGGCGGACCGACAATTTGTTGGGGTGGTCCTAAACACTCATCGGTTGCTGACGTCTCGCCGGAGATGGAAACTGCCTCGTGCCGGATGACGGCGTCGGTTGGGTGGATGGGCGAAGTGTCCGAAGAGAAGCCGTTGGCTGCGCTTTCCGTCGAGCGGGTGCGGGCGGACGTCGAACGCATCGGTGCCGAAATTCCGACGCGGCTGGCGGGCTCGGAAAACGGAAAGCGCATGGCGGAATACAGCCGCGATGCTTTGCGGGCGGAGGGGATTTCGGCCGCGCTGGAAGAGTTCCCCGGCCTGGTGAGTTTTCCTCACCAGGGTGAATTGCAGGTTATGGCCCCGCGCGAAATTGCGATCGAAGCGAACACGCTCGGCCACAGCCTGCCGACGTTGTCCGAAGGTGTGAGTGGGCTCATTATCGACACCCGCTCCGGCGCCGAAGCGGACTTTTCCGGCCAAGATCCTATCGGCCGGATCGCATTGTCTGAGCTTTCCTACCATCCGGCGCGGCACGAGAAGCAGCGGATCGCGGCGCGCCTCGGCGCCATCGGCTGCGTGATGATGAACTGGGGGCCGCCGGACAACGCTGCCTTGCCATTCGGCTCGGTGAAGTCCGCATGGGGCAATCCGACGCCAGAGAACTTTCGCACGCAGATGCCCACCGTTCCGTGCGTCGGGATTTCGCGGAGTGCCGGCCTCGCATTGCGCGAGATGATTGCGCAGGGGCCCGTTCGTGTCCGCCTTCGCGCAAACGTCGAGAACGGGTGGCGCCCGGTGCATGTCACCATCGGCGAGGTGCAGCCGGACGGTGCGGAAGATTTTGCCGTGGTCGGCGGGCATCAGGACTCCTGGCCGGGACCGCAGGCGACGGACAATGCCGCCGGCTCGGCGGTGATGTTGGAGCTGGCGCGGATATTTCACCGCCATCGCGACCAACTCCGGCGCGGACTCGTCTTCGGGTTTTGGACCGCGCACGAAACGGGCACCATGGTTGGCTCGACCCACTTCGTCGACCGCAATTGGGATCGCCTGCGCGAGCATGCCGTGGCGTATCTGCAGATCGATCAGCCGGGGATCGCCGGTACGACGGTTTGGGATTCACGTTCCAACGTCGAGCTTCGCCGCTTCCATCAAGCCGTCGAGAAACGCTTGGCGAGCGGTTATGCGCCGAGTTGGCGGCGCGCCGTGAAAAACGGCGACTCGTCCTTTTTCGGCATCGGCGTGCCGATGGTTCAGGGCCTTGGCACCTTCACGCCGAACGAATTGAAAGCGAGCGCGATGGCGACGCTCGGCTGGTGGCATCACTCAACTGAGAACACGATCGACAAGCTCGACTGGGAGCGCATGGCCGTACATCTGCGCGTCTACGCCGGATGGCTATGGGAAATTTGCACCGCACCTGTTCTGCCGTTCGAATTCGTCAGCGTGGCCGACCAATTCGTCGAGAGATTGACGGTGCTGCAGTCGGCCGGCGTGCGTGTCGGACTGGATGTGGCGTTGAACCGCGCCGAAGAATTTCGCTCTGCCGCAACGAAGCTCGACGCCGTGGCTGAGATGTGGCGCGGCCGTTACGCTGCGGATGAAACCGATATGGGGCCGGCGCGCTTGCTAAACGGTTGTTTGAAGCGCCTTTCGCGCATCCTGCTGCCGCTCGCCAGCACCAGCATCGGCACATACGGCCAAGATCCTTATGGCGACACCGCCCAGACGACCGTTTTGCCGGCCTTGTTCGATTTGCCGCTGCTGCTTCGCAGTGAGGTGGATGACGAGCAGCGCTATCTTCTTGAAACCAAATTCGTGCGGGAAAGAAACCGATTGGTCGACGGGCTTTCGGACAGCCGGCGGCTGGCGGAAGAAACGTTACGGCGGTTGAGTTGAGCGAGCAGGCGATGCGCGATTTATCGACACCCGCTCGTTTTCCATCGATCGGCGGGGCGCGGGACGTGACCTTGCGACGTGCCGAACCCGGAGTGCCCTGATGGCGAGGATCGCGGTCGGCGGCTTTCATCACGAAACGAATTGTTTCGTTGAGCCGAAGACGGATTACGCCTACTTCAACCTTCGCCGCGACCGCCCGCCTCTGGTTCGCGGCGCCGATGTTTTCGACAATCTCAGGGGCGGCACCTTCGCGCTGGCCGGATTCATGGCTGAGATGGAGCAGGCGCATGACCTCGTGCCGTTGCTTTGGACCAGCGGCGGCGCCGGCGGTATGGTGACGGCGGACGCGTACGAGCGCATTGCGGGCGAGATGGTCGGGCGTCTTTCGGAGGCAGGCGCGGTCGACGCGGTTTATCTCGATTTGCACGGCGCGATGGTGAGCGAGCCGTTCGAGGACGGAGAAGGAGAGCTTCTGCGCCGCGTTCGCGCGACGGTCGGCGCGGACGTGCCGATCGTCATCAGTCTCGACTACCATGCGAATGTAACGCCGGAGATGGTCGAGTATAGCGACGGGATTTGCGCCTATCTCACGTACCCGCATGTCGATCGTGCGGACACGGGCATGCGCGCCGCGGCCGTTCTGCGGCGGCTCCTGCATCGTGGGCGGCCGACGGCGCGCGCCCTGCGCAAACTGCCCTTCCTGCTACCACTGAATGACCAGTGTACCTTGGTCGAGCCCTCGCGCGGCATCGTCAAACGGTCGGTTGAAAATCGGGGAAACTTGTTGACCCTGGCCTATCTCGCCGGTTTCCCGCCTTCCGATCTCTATTGGTGCGGGCCGTCGATCATCGCGCATGGCTGGAACCAAGGCGAGGCCGATCGCGAGGCTGACGCTTTCATGCGCGAGATCGTCTTGCAGGAGGCGAACTTCGCGGTGCCGATGGTCAGCCCGGAAGAGGGCGTCGCGGAAGCCCGACGCTTGGCGCGTAACGCTAGCCGCCCGATCGTGCTGGCCGACACGCAGGACAACCCGGGATG
The DNA here is from genome assembly GCA_039808325.1 of Variibacter sp. Taxonomy (GTDB): domain Bacteria; phylum Pseudomonadota; class Alphaproteobacteria; order Rhizobiales; family Xanthobacteraceae; genus JAFKKS01. Next base: position 5,933 of record JBDHSU010000038.1, read on the forward strand.
CGGCGGTACGGCCGACAGCACAGGGCTCCTGCACGCTTTGATCGTCGCAGGCGTCGAAGACGCGGTGCTCGGGTTTCTTTGCGATCCCACCGCCGCGCAACAGGCACACGCGGCGGGAGAGGGGCAGACGATTCGTATCGCGTTGGGCGGGCATTCCGGTCCCGTGGGCGTGACGCCGCTGGAAGCCGACTATCGGGTGGAGCGTTTGGGAAGCGGCCGTTTCCGCACAACCGGAAAAGTCGTGGGCGGCAGGGACAGCGATCTCGGGCCGATGGCGCTGCTGCGCCTCGACGGCGTGCGCATCGTGGTCACGTCCAAACGCATGCAGGCGTTTGATCAGGCGCCGTTTCAACATGTCGGCGTCGAACCGGCGCGCGAGAAGATTCTCGCGCTCAAGAGCACCTGTCATTTCCGCGCCGAGTTCGAGCCGCTGGCGGAAAAGGTCGTCGTCGTGATCGCGCCCGGCTACTATCTCGCGGACCCTTCTGTCTATCCGTTCACCCGCTTGCGTTCCGGCGTAAGGCTGAAACCGCTTGGATCCGATCACCGGCTGCGAGCCGATCAACCCACGAGGCCGTCATGACCGCATTCTTGACACGCCGCGCATTGCTCGCGACGGCGCTTGTCGCTCCCGCCTTATCGGCGCGTGCTCAATCGTTCCCCGATCACCCGCTGAGGCTGGTGGTGCCCTACAGCGCCGGCGGCGGCACGGACGTCGTCGCACGGGCGATCGGCCGTGATATGGAAGAGACGCTCGGCCAGCCGGTCGTCATCGAGAACAAGACGGGCGCGAACACGGCGATCGCGGCGGACTACGTGGCCCGCTCCGAGCCGGACGGCTACACGATGTACTTCGCGGGCGCTTCGAGCCTCGTCGTGCCGCCGCTCGTTTCGCCCAAACTGCCGATCAGGCCGATGGATTTCGCGCCGGTCTCGCTGGTGCTCAAGCAGCCCTATGGGCTCGGCGTCAATTCCGAGTTCGCCGATAGCCTGGATACGATGGTCAAGAAGCTGCGGGCGGACCCCGACAAATACTCTTTCGGTCACACCGGCACGGGTGGGATCGGTCATCTTATCGGCGTGCGCCTGATGAACGCGACCAACACGAAAATGGTCTCGGTGACCTATCGCGGCTTTCAGCAGACGGTGATCGATGTCATCACCGGCCGCATCGCGATGACTTTCGAGGCGGTCAATAATTTTCTCCCTTTTGTGGCCGACGGCCGCGTGCGTCTGCTTGCGGTGTCCAGCGACAAACGTGTCCCGCAACTTCCTGACGTTCCAACGTTCGTGGAAGCAGGCTATCCCGACATGGTGGTGGAGTCATGGATCGCGGTGTTTGTGCCGAAGGCTACGCCGCGTCCGATTATCGACCGGCTCAATCGTGCGGTAGCGCACGCGGTCCAGAGCGAGAAGTTCAAGGACATGGCTGCCAAGGCGATTCAACAACCTGAGGCCGGTTCACCGGAAGACCTTGGGGCACTGTTGCAGAAGGATATCGACGTGTGGCGCAAGGTCATCGCGCCGCTCAATCTTCCAAGCAGCAATTGAGGGGACGAATGGATCAGGTATGCGGCAAGACGGCAATCGTCACCGGGGCCGCGCGCGGCATTGGCCGCGCTATCAGCTTGGCGTTGGCGCGGCATGGGTTTGCAGTTGCCGTGATCGACCTCTTGGAGGAGGCGCTCGAAAATACCTCACGGGAGGTGGCAGCACTCGGCGTCGACTGTGTCCCGATCATCGCTGATGTGTCTGACTACAAAGGAGCACACACGCACTCCGCTGCGCTGGGCGAGCGTTGGGGGCGCATCGACGTTCTGGTGAACAATGCCGCCGTGCTGCAACCGAAGCGCATTCTGGAAATCACCGAAGCTGAGTGGGACCTCGGCGTCGCGGTCAACCTGAAAGGGGTGTTCAACTGGTGCCAAGCGGTCGCGCCGTTCATGCTCGAGGGAGAGGGCGGACGTATCGTCAATATCTCGTCGGTCTCGGCCAACACTGGTCCTTCGCCGCATGCAGCCAGCCGCTTCGCCTACAGCGCGACCAAGGCAGGGGTCCTCGGCCTAACGCGCGGGCTCGCACGAGAACTTGCTCCCAAGATCGCGGTCAACGCCGTCTGCCCAGGAGCAATTCTTACGGATCGCACGCGTGAAAGCTTCGCGCCGCACATGCAGCGTTTGTCGGAAACGATTCCGCTTGCCCGCGTCGGGACGCCGGAAGACATCGCCACCATCGTCGCTTTCCTTGCCACCGCCGAACCTCTGTTCATGACCGGTGAGGTCGTGGATGTGGATGGCGGCGCCTGCATCAACTGAGCAGGGGACGCCCATGGACCTCGATCTCGAAGGCCGGGTCGTCGCGATCACCGGCGCGGGCGGCGGCATAGGACGCGCTATCGCATTGCTGTTGGCCTCGCTACGCGCGCGCGTCTTCGTGGCGGACCGTTCGAGTGAGGGGTTCGCGGCGCTGAGCGCGGCATACCCGGACATTCGCACATGGGAGGTCGACCTCGTCGATCGCGCGGCGGCGGCGCGCTGGATTGCGGATGTCGAGCAGGCCGTGCAGATGCCAATCGCTGTCCTGGTCAATAATGCCGGCGGCTCGCTCGGCCAGGTGCCGCGCGACCTCACCGAAATTTCCGACGCGGACTGGGACAGTATCGTCGATATCAACTTGAACGCCGTCTTCGCGCTCTGTCGCGCCGTAGCGCCCGGCATGCGTCGCGCCGGAGGCGGCCGCATCATCAATATCGGCTCACGGGCGGGATCGCACGCATCGCTGAACGGCGTGCAGGCCTACACCGCGGCGAAACATGCTCTCGCCGGGCTGACGCGACAACTGGCGGCGGACCTCGGGCCTTCCGGCATCACGGTGAACTATGTGGCGCCGGGGCTCGTCCGCACCAATCCGGCGCGCGACCGACAGTGGGAGAATTACGGGGAGGCGGGCCGGAAGGCGATGCTCAACCGCATCGGCCTGCGCCGGCTCGGCACCGCGGAGGACATCGCCAAGGTAGTCGCCTTCCTCGCTTCGGACCTCGCAAGCTTCGTCAATGGTGCTGTGCTGCCGGTCGACGGCGGTCTGACTTAGGAAAGGATTGAGATATGAAGCGCCCTCTTGTCTCCCGCCGCAAAGTCATGGCGCTTGCCGGGGGCGCCTTGTTCATGCCCGTCGTGCGGGCCCAGGCGGCGCGGCCGCTCCACCTGATCGTCCCGTTTTCGGCCGGCGGAAACACTGACGTCGTCGCGCGCATCATCGCGCCCCGCGTTGGCGAGTTGTTGGATCGGACAGTCGTCGTTGAAAACAGGCCGAGCGCCAGCGCGATCATCGGCACGCAAGCCGTCGTCAACGCGGCACCGGATGGCGACACGATCCTCATGGTCGACACGACGCTGCCGGTTCTTCCTACGCTGCACGAGAAACTTCCCTTCGATATCTTCAAGGACCTGAAGCCGCTTGGTGCGGCAGTGTCCGCGCCGACGACGCTGGTGGTGCGCAGCTCGCTGAAGGCGCAGACGGTGAAAGACGTTATCGAACTCGCGCGCGCGGAGCCGGGGAAGCTCACTTTCGGCACCGGCAGCCTCGGCGGCACCGCGCATCTCGCCGGACTACTGATGCAAGAGGCCGCGGGCATTCGCATGACGCACGTGCCCTATGCGGGCGCGGGCCAGGCCATGAACGACTTGCTCGGCGGACATCTCGATACGACGTTCTCCGCGTATGCGGCCGTCCAGGGCATGATCGAGACGAAGAAGGTGCAAGCGATTGCAACGACGGGCGCCGAGCGTTTGCCGATTGCACCGGATCTCCCGACGTTTCGCGAATCCGGGCTGCCGCAAGTCGTCGTCGCTGCGCACTGGTGTTTCTACGCGCCAGCGGGCGTCGATGCGTCTCTTGCCAAATCACTGAGCGAGACGCTGATGCGCGCCACGATGGACGAGAAGGTCAAGGCCGAGTTGCAGAAGCGGGGCTACGTTCCGGTCGGCGCGAACGCGGAGAAGCACGCGGAGATTCTGCGCGAAGAGTATGAGAAATGGGGCGGCGTGATGCGCCGGGCGAAGAAGGGGGCGTGAGAAGAAGCCTGCTTTTTGATCCTATTGCGGCCACCAGCCGGCAGGCCCGGCTGTCCGCTTGCGCGCGGGGGCTTTCTAACTCCAGGCGGTGTGGACACTTATCGAAGCCATAGGATGATGGCCGCGAGAGTGGCGACGGCCCGATAATTTCGGGTGGTCTTTTCGAAGCGGGTTGCGACGCGGGGCACTTTATTTCAATGCTGACACGACGGAGCATCGCTATAATCCAACATTCTCCAACACCGGCGCCCTGACGACGTTTGCCAAGACCGACAACAGAGGTCGGGTCGTTGCCCGACAGGTCGGGCCGGCCCGGCTTTCACTTCGGCAAGACCGCGTGCAGAACCTGCTTCGCGGTACCGGCGATGATGCCCGCCTCGTCGGGATCTCCGGTCAGGAGGGCCTTGGCGTAGTGCTTCGCCTGTTCGAGCGTGAGGTGCGGCGGCAGCGGCGGCACATTCGGATCGGTTTTGAACTCGACAACCGCCGGGCGATCGGCATTCAAGGCCTCCCGCCACGCCGTGCCGACTTGCGACGGCTCGTCGCAAAATATCCCGCGAAGCCCGATAAGCTCGGCGAAGCGGTGGTAGGGGACGTCGGGAATACACTGCGACGCTTCGAATTTCGGATCGCCCTCGATGACACGCTGTTCCCAGGTGACCTGATTGAGATCCTCGTTGTTGAACACGGCGCAAACCCAATGCGGGGACGCCCAGTCGCGCCAATATTTCGCCACTGTGATCAACTCGGCCATGTTGTTCATCTGCATCGCGCCGTCGCCGACCAAAGCGACCACGGTTCGGTCCGGATAAGCCAGCTTCGCGGCGATCGCATAGGGAACCGCCGCGCCCATCGAGGCGAGGCCGCCGGATAGCGATGCCATCATGCCGGTGCGCATCCTCACATCGCGGGCGTACCAGTTGGCGCAGGAACCAGAATCGCTGGTTACGACGGCCTTGTCCGGCAGTTGCGGTGAAAGCTCCCATGCGACCCGTTGCGGATTGATGGGGGTGGCGCTTTGCATCGCGCGTTCTTCCAGCGTCTTCCACCAGTCGGCGGTCCATCCGGCGATCGTGTCACGCCACGCGGAATCTTTCTTCGGCTGCAGCAGCGGCAGCAGCGCGCGTAATGTCTCCGCGCTGTCGCCGACGAGATTGACCTCCATCGGATAGCGCAAGCTCAACATGCCGGGATCGAGATCGATCTGGACGCCGCGCGCTTGGCCTTCCTTCGGCAGGAACTCCGCGTAAGGAAATCCAGACCCCACCATCAGCAGCGTGTCGCATTCGCTCATCAGGTCATAACTCGGCTTGGTGCCGAGCAGTCCGATCGAGCCCGTGACCCACGGCAGATCGTCGGCAAGGGCCGCCTTTCCAAGAAGGGCTTTGGCGACACCGGCACCGAGGGCGTCCGCGACGGCCATCACTTCCTTCCCGGCCTGCAGCGCGCCCGCGCCCACCAGCATTGCCACCTTGGATCCGACGTTGAGAATGTCGGCGGCGCGGCGCAGCTCCACTTGCTGTGGCACGACCTTTGGCGCCGCATAGCCGATGCCGGAGTGCACCGTGCCGTGTTTGCGCGCGGGAGGCTGATAGGCCGCTTCCTGCAGGTCGTTCGGCAAGATCAGCGCCGTGACGCGGCGCTCGCCCAGCGCGATACGCACCGCGCGGTCGATAAGGTGACGAACCTGCGCGGGAACCGCCGCTTGGTGGACGTAGGCGCAGGCGACGTCCTTGAGCATCGCTGCGAGATCGAGCTCCTGCTGATAGTGACCTCCAAGTGCCGCGCGCGCCTGCTGCCCGCACAGCGCGAGCACGGGCATGTGGTCGAGGCGTGCGTCGTAAAGCCCCGTAATCAGGTGGGAGGCGCCGGGACCGGACGTGGCGATGCACACGCCGAGCTGGCCGGTGAATTTCGCGTGCGCGGTCGCCATGAACGCGGCCATCTCCTCGTGCCGCACCTGCACGAAGTCGATTTTTCCCTCAGCCCGCCGGAGTGCGCCGAACACGCCGTTTATGCCATCGCCCGGATAGCCAAAAATCCGGCGCACGCCCCAGGCGTGCAGCCGATCGACGAGAAAGTCGGAGACAGTTTGGGACATGGCATAACCTGGGCATCCGGCTGAAGCGCCGCTGTGTGCCAAAGCGCCAGCGCGGGAACGGTTCCCGACGTTCTCGTCGACTAAACGTCCGGCAGTCCGATTTGCTCGAAACGGCACTGCTTTGGTTCCTTGTCGGGACGCCATCGCAGGAACTTGGTGCCGTGGCGAAAGCGCCCGCCGGTAACATGATCGTACTGGACCTCGACCACGATGTCGGGACGAAGCGGTTCCCATTCCGGTGAGCGCTCGGTGCTCCAGCGGCTTGGCCCGCCCGGAGCCCTGCCGGTGAAGCCGGGGGCTTTTCGGCGCGCCTCCAATTTCTTCGTGAGCGCTCCTCGATCCGACTTTGCAATCGAGGAGGTGAAGCCGATGTGATGCAGCAAGCCCGCGCGGTCATAGAGCCCGAGAAGCAGCGAGCCGACTTGCCGACTTTTGCTTGCGTAGCGAAACCCGCCGACGACACAGTCTGCCGTGCGAATGCGCTTGACCTTGATCATGGCGCGCTCGCCTGGCTCATAGGCACCGTCGCGGCGCTTCGCGACGACGCCATCGGTCCCCATAGCGGCTCCGCTAAGCCATTGCAGCGCGCGTTTCCGGTCATGCGTCATGGGCGAGAGCCGAAAGGTTCTCGTCCGCCCGATGGCGCGGAGAAGATCTTCGAGGCGATCGCGACGATTCGAAAGCGGGAGGTCCATCAGAGAATGTCCGCAGGACTGAAGGATATCGAACAGCATCAGCCGCGCCGGCGTCTCCTTGGCCAGGCGGGTGACGCGACTCGCGGCCGGGTGCAGGCGCATCTGCAGCGCGTCAAAGCTCAACTTTTCATCCGCCTCGATGACGAGTTCGCCGTCGACGATGAATCGACTGTCCCCAAGCCTGGCGAGGGCCTCGACGACCTCCGGAAAATAGCGCCCTAGCGGTTTGCCTGACTTGGCGCGGAGGTCGACATCATTCCCAGCCTTGAAGACAAGGCAGCGAAATCCATCCCACTTCGGCTCGAACTGCCATTCCGGCCCGCAGGGAAGGGCGTCGGCAAGTCTCGCCTCCATCGGGCGGAGCGATGCGGGGGCCAGGAGCAAGGATCGTTCCATATCATTAAGGTTCAAGCACCGAAGTCGGGCGTCGCCACGAGCGACGCAAATGCAACGACTTTCTCGGCCAAACGTTCGTTCTCTATCGCCGAGCGGATATAGAGATAGGCTGTGAACGGCAGACGAACAGATGGTCGGCATGGGCGTCGCTGGCTGAGGGCGGGGCTGTGTCTGCTTTTGATCCTTATGCCGGTCATGCCGGCCATCGCTGCCCTTCCTTCGTCTCAACTGAACGACGTGGCCGTGAACCCGCCACCCGACGCACGGCTGCCGCGAAGCGTTCGGGTTATCGACGCCAACGGCCATGCCGGCGAACTCGGCCAATATCTCGGGCAACCGACCTTGTTCGTGCTCGCGGACTACACATGCACGACGCTTTGTGGACCGATCGTTTCCTTGGTCACTGCCGCTCTCGGGAAAACGGGATTGCGACCTGGTTCAGACTATCGGCTTGTCGTTCTTGGCCTGGACCCAAAGGACGGCGTTTCGGCCGCCCGCGAGATGCAGCTCACGCGGCTCGGCGAGGACTCGAGCCTTTCTGCCGCCTCCGCCTTTCTCACCGCCGCGCCGGCGATCGTGCGGCAGGTCACCGCTGCGCTCGGCTATCACTATGTGATCGACAATGACCGGGACCAGATCGCGCATCCGGCGGTGGTCTTTGCACTGACAGCGAATGGGCGCGTCGCTCGTATGCTCTCTGGTTTGGCGATTGATGGTGCAAGTCTTCGCTTGGCGCTGGTTGAGGCGGGCGACGGAAAAATCGGAACTTTGCGCGATCAAGTTCATCTGCTCTGCTATGGCTTCGATGCCGCGAGAGGCGTTTACACGCTCACCATATCGAGACTGCTGGCCGTGGCGGGGCTTGTGACTATTTTGGCCTTGGGTGGCTTGATCGGCATGTTGATTTTGAACTCGCGGCGACAAGACCCGGTTGACAACGGGACGTCCGCGCCGCGCCACGAGGCGGGCCGCCCATGAACACCATGCCGCTTGTCTTGACGTGGCCCGATCTTGGGCTCCGCCTGCTTTCGTCGATCTTGGCTGGGATCATCATCGGCTATAACCGTGGCGAACACGGCAAGGCCGCGGGCGTAAGAACCACCGTGCTCGTTTGCGTGGCCGCTACTCTGGCGATGTTGCAGGTCAATCTGCTGCTGCCGATGGGCGGTAAGGCATCGGATTCTTTCATAACGAACGATCTTATGCGGCTCCCGCTCGGGATTCTCACCGGGGTCGGCTTCATCGGCGGCGGCGCCATCTTACGCCGGGGCGAGCTTGTGACAGGCGTCACCACCGCCGCGACGATTTGGTACGTCACCATGATGGGTCTTTGCTTCGGTGGCGGGCAGGTCATTCTCGGGTGGATTGCCACCACAATCGGGATACTCGTGCTGTGGTTCATGAAGTGGTTGGAAGGGGCGATGCCGCAACAATTCCGCTCGCGTTTGACCGTTACGGCGACGGCGGATGGACTATCGGCTGAGGAACTGCAAGCGTGTATTCGCGAATACGCTCTCATCCCGAAGACATTTGAAATGGCGAGCGATGGTACCAATCGCGAGTTCGTGTGCGAATTGACGGCACTCCGAAAAGCCTCGGATATCAAAACGCCGCCGCTTGTCGATTATCTCATCGCGCGCCCCGACGTCCATATCGTCCGTTGGAAGCCGCTCGGCTGATTTTGTCCAGGACGTACGCACGGAGGAGCGAGCCGAGAAAACCCCCAGGGCTAATCTGCCGACGAAACAGCGCGAGCCATAAAATCAACCATGTCGCCCCGGCGAAAGCGAATGCCGCGCAAAGACTGACGCTTAGCAGAATGGATGGCGCTTGCAGCGGCGGCAGGCAGAGGATGCCGGCTTCCCATGGGCGTAGAAGCAGCGTGACGGCTGTAACCAATATCAGCGGACGCCTGGCGTTACGAACGCGCGCGGAGAGAAGCAATCCGAACGGAATGATGAACTGAAACAGAACGAGCGCCGCGAACGGAACGGACCATCCGTTCTCCACGCGTTTGAGATACCACGTCACCTCCTCCGGAATGTTGCCCGCCCAAATGATGATGTACTGCATGGCGTGGTTGTATGCCCACAACAATAGGGTCGAGAGCAGGAGGCCGCCGTAGGCTCCGAGCCGCATCTGCGGACGCGTGCGCGTCGCAAGCAGCACGAGGATGCCGAAGGAGAGCCCGGTGAGCAGAACGAAGGTGAGAAAGAGCAGACCATAGATCGACGAATGAAAATGCGGCTCGATCGATTCGAACCAATCGATCCCGGCGAATGAGACCGTCAGCGTGAAAACGATCAGTCCGGCCGATGCGGCGCGTTTCATGGCGTCGTCGTCGCCGTAGGCGCGAGCGGTCCATTCGGCGAGCGCGCTCCAGATGAGGAAATACGCGAACGCACGCAGCGAATAGAACCATGGCGTGAGATAGACAGTCTGAAACGCGCTGCCCTCGAAGGAAGGAGCGGCCCACACGTAGAGCCAGCGCTGGCCGAGAAGGATCGGCACGAAGAGGAGGCCGGCGACCGGCATCGTTCGCGCGGCTGTGCCGAGGATGGGATGGAGGTCGCGGGTCCAGCCGCCGCGCACAAGGTAACTGACCATGAGCACGCCGAGGGCGCCGACCGGTATGGCGACGACCGAGGCGGCCATCGCGAGGTAGGCGGCGAGAAGCGTGCGCACGTCGAGCCACAATCCCACTGCGCAAGCGACCGCGCCGAGTGCAGCGGTGGTGAGGAGGGTACGCTCCGTCGCGGTCATCGGCTGCGCTCAAGAGCGGGCCTCACATCGTCGGGAACGTCATCGAGCGATGCGTGTTGGCTCAGTTGCAGGGCGCGGATGTAAGCGACGATTGCCCAGCGGTCGCGGGGGCGCACACGCGAGGCATAGGAATACATCGCGCCGTAGCCGTTCGTGATCACGTCGAAGAAATGCTGGTCCGGCGCCGCCCGCAGCCGCTCGTCATGATAGCTTGGTGGCTGCGGAAAGCCGCGCTGCACGATCATGCCATGCCCGCGTCCCGTACGATCGTGGCAAGGCGCGCAGTAGATGTTGAAGCGCTCCTGGCCGCGCGCCAGAAGTGTGGCCGTGACCGCCGGCTTTTCGACCTTCTCGGCGTCGCGGGCGAGATCCCCGCGCGCGACGGTGCCGGGAACGGGCGCCTGCAGGACCGTGCCGTCTCGGAACAGGCCGGGGGGCTCGTATTCGTGATATTTCGGCTGCGAATCCATGTTTGAATCGCCGCAACCAGCCAGCATCAGCGCCGCCAGGATGCAGGCGGCGCGCTTCATGACTCGACCATCGCGACGCTGAGCGCGCCCGCTCGGCGCAGGAAGGCCGTGCCGGCGGATCGCTCGAAATTTTTGTCCGCCGCGAGGATGCAGAGGAAAAAGCGGTCCCGCGAGGCGCGATGAAATCGTGCGGCGTCGAATACGGGATGGTGGAGACGCGGCAGGCCATTGAGCGCCAACATGCCGAGCGCGGCAGCGAGTGCGGCGAACAGCACGGTCAATTCAAAGGCGACCACGGCGAATGCCGACAAAGCGTAAAGCGGGCGACCGCCGACGTTGATCGGGTAGTCGAAATTGGTGAACATCTGCATGGCAAGCGCGAGCGCGAAGCCGAGGACGCCGCCGCAAAGACCGAACCAGAGCACGCGATGGTCGCGCAGCCTCAGGACGCGGTAGAGCTCTGGGATCGGAAACGGGGTGAAGGTATCGAGCGCCCGGTAGCCGGCGCGCCGCGCTGATCGCGCCGCGGCCACCAGTGCTTCCGGTGTCTCGAACTCACCGAGGATTCCGTAAAGCTCACGCTCGGGCATGGGCCTCCTCATGCTCCTCGTGCAGGATTTCCTTGGTTTCGAAGATCGAGATCACCGGCAGCAGGCGAATGATCAGCAGGAACGGAAAAAGGAAGAGACCGATGGTGCCGGCGAAGACGGCCCAGTCCCACACGGTCGCGTGGTAGACGCCCCAGGACGACACCAGGAAGTCGCGATAGAGGCTGGTCACCAGGATCATGTAGCGCTCGAGCCACATGCCGACGACGACGCTGGCCGCGATCGCGAACAGCGTCCACGCATTGCGCCGTACCGCGCGAAACCACAATGGCTGCAGGAGCACGAAATTGAAGACGACCGCGCCCCAATAGCTCCACCAATAGAGGCCGAACAGACGATCCTTCAGCGTCTGGATTTCGTGCACGTTGCCGGCGTAGAGCGCGTCGAAGATTTCGAACACATAGCCATAAGCGGTCATGAGTCCAGTCGCGAGCAGCACTTTGCCGAGCACGTCGAGATGATCGTCGGTGACGAGGTTGTGCAGGTGAAAGAGCGCGCGCAGCGAAATAGCGATGATCGCGACCATCGCAAATCCGGAGAAGGCGGCGCCCATCACGAAGTAGGGCGGAAAAATCGTCGAATGCCATCCCGGGATCGTGCTCGACGCGAACAGGAGCGACACCTCGCTGTGCACGGAGACCACCAGCGGCACGGCGAGCGCCGCGAGCAGGCGATAAGCCTGGTTCCATCGCATCCAATGGAGGGCGGAGCCGCGCCAGCCGAGCGAGAGAACGCCGAAGAAGACCTGCCATCCGCGGCGTCGTGCGCGATCGCGCGCCGCCGCGAGATCGGGCACCAAGCCGATGTACCAGAACACGATGGAGACGGTGAGATAGGTCAACACCGCCCAGATGTCCCACTCCAGCGGGCTGCGGAACTGCGGCCAGACGCCCATCGTCGCGGGATAGGGGAACATCCAGTAGAAGAACCACGGCCGCCCGAGATGCAGGATCGGATAGATGCCGGCGCATACGACCGCGAACAGCGTCATCGTCTCGGCGAAGCGATTGAGGGAGTTGCGCCATTCGCGGCCGAGCAGCAGCAGGATCGCCGAGATGAGCGTTCCCGCATGGCCGATCCCAAGCCACCAGACATAGTTGTGGATCGCGAAGGCCCAGTTGACCGGGATGTTCAGGCCCCAGATGCCGACGCCCTGCGTGAACAGGACGACCGCGGAAACGCAAAGCAGGCCGAGTAGCGCGGATGCCACGCCGAGCGCGATGAGCCATCGTCGCCGCGAGGGAAAGTGCAGCGGGATCGAGGCCAGTTGGTCCGTGACGTCGCCGTAGCTCTGCTGCGGCGGCAGGATCGGCTGCGCCTCGGTCCGGACCGCGCTCATGTCGCCTCGCCGTCGTCTCGCCAGCGTGCGAGATAGGTCGTGCGCGGCCGCGTGCCCACCTCCTCGAGCAGCACGTAGTGGCGTCCGCTCTCGCGCCGCTGCGACACTCCCGCGTTCGGGTCTTTGATATCCCCGAACGTGATCGCGGTGGTTGGACAGGCCTGCTGGCAGGCGGTGACGATGTCGCCGTCGCGTAGCGCGCGGTTTTCCTTATCGGCGGCGACATGCGCCGCCTGGATGCGCTGCGTGCAATAGGTGCATTTCTCCATCACGCCGCGCGAGCGCACGGTGACGTCGGGGTTCTTCGCGGCACGGTCGGCTTCACCAAACTTGCGATAGTCGTACCAATTGAAGCGCCGCACCTTGTAGGGACAGTAGCTGGAGCAGGTGCGCGTGCCGATGCAGCGGTTGTAGACCATCTGGTTGAGGCCTTCCGGCGAATGCACCGTGGCGTGCACCGGGCAGCCCATCTCGCAGGGCGCCTTCTCGCAATGCATGCAAGGAACCGGCTGAAAAAAGGCGCGCGGATTCTCGATGTCACCTTCGTAATAGCGGTCGACGCGCAGCCACAGCATCTCGCGTCCGCGCGCGACCTGATCCTTGCCGACGACGGCGACATTGTTCTCGACGTTGCAAGCCGCGATGCAGGCATTGCAGCCGATGCAGCGGTCGAGATCGATTGTCATGCCCCAGGCATGCGCAGCGCCGTTCCATTCGGGATAGAACGACGACTGGTCCTTCGGCGGCGGCGTGCGCGGCGCATCGGCGGTCACCTCGCGCACGAAATCGAAGCCGTCCATGCGGTGATGCGCTTGCGTGGTGGCGACGGTCGCGCTTCCCTCCACACGCAGGATGCGGCCGTGCGTGCACCAACGGTCGCGCGAGGGCCGCAGGGCGAAGGCGTCGTAGCCGATACCGCGGCTGATCTCGCCGCCCGCCCGGCGGCCGTAGCCGAGATAGAGGGCCACCGTGTTCCCGGCTTGGCCGGGCACGATCCAAACTGGGCCCTTCACCTTTGCGTCGCCCGCGGTCACTTCGACGATCTGGCCGTTGGCGAAATGGAGCTTGTCGGCAAGGGTCGGCGATATCGCGACGACATTGTCCCAGGTGATCTTGGTGACCGGCTTCGGCAGTTCCTGTAGCCAGGCGATGTTGGCGAAGCGGCCGTCCCACACCGTGGGATCGGGCCGGAAGACGATCTCGAGCGCACCTGTCGAGGCCTCGGCCTCTATCGGTGACGGCGCGCTTGCGCCGACCGAAACCGGTTGAGCCTGCGATCCGCCGACAAATCCGTCATGGAGCGATTGCCGCCAGCGCGCGTCAAAATGCTCGCCGAAGGTCCTTCGCCATGTCTCGCGCACGGCTGAGTCGGCGACGGGCTCGATCTCGCCGTTCAGCATCTCGACGATCTGGTGGATATTGCGCGTGCTGTAGAGCGGCGCGATCACGGGCTGCACGATGCTCGCCGTGCCGTCAACGGCGCGAGCATCGCTCCAGCTCTCCAATGCATGCGCGAGAGGCAGGTGCCACGCGCAGAGGCTCGCCGTTTCGTCCCGATAAAGTCCCGCATGGATTCGCGTCGCGACCTTCGGGATGAGGTCGCGCAGGCGGCGTGCGCCGGCCGCGTCGTAGGCCGGATTGGCGTCGAGCACGACCAGCGTATTCACCGCGCCGGCCGCGATGTCTTCGGCCAGGGCGTCCAACGGCTGCGCTTGGTCGAACGCGGCGTGGACCGGCTCGGTGTAGAAGACCGTTTGTCCAACGTTGCCGAGATGCGCATTGATCGCGAAGGCGAGGGACTGAAGACGAGGGTCGAGATGCGCTCCGGCGGTGACGAGGCCGCGTCCGGCATGCCGGCGCAAATCGGCGACGGCCCGCCGGACCCATGCCTCGCCGTGCCCGCTCGGGGCGGGAGCCCGAGCGGATGTCGCGCCGAGTGCCGCGGCGATCGCGAGCAGCAACGGCATCATCTGCGACGGGTTCGCGGGAAGCCGCGTCGAGGCCACCGTGCCGGTGAGACTCGGGAGGCTTTCGGCGGCGTGAAGCCGCGTGCGCCCTTGCCCGGGCGCGATATCGCCACGGCGTGTCGACCATGCGAGCGCGTTGCGCACTTGCTGCGGCCCAGGACCCACCAGGTCGTCGTCGACCGAAACGACAACGTCGCAAGCGTCGAGGGCGTAATGAATTTCGAGCGGTCGGCCGAAGCTCGCCGTTGTTGCGGCGTCGCGTTCGTCCGCGCCGACCGCATCGGAAAAGTGGACCCTCGCGGCCGGAAACTCGCGGAAAAGCGCATTGAACTGGCGCTGCAACGTCGGTGACGTCGTCCGCCGCATGACGAAGCGCAACCCTTCGCCGCCATTGGCCTGCCATCGCGTTCGTGCCGCCACCAATGCGGCGGCGACCGCGCCCCATGTCGTCGTTTCCCCGTTGCGCGTGGGCTCCTTGCTGCGTTCGGGATCGTAGAGCCCGAAGATCGCCGCCTGCATGAAGGCGTCGCTCTTGCCGCGTGTCGCTGGGTGATCGGGGTTGCCGTCGAGCTTCGTCGGCCGCCCGTCATAGGTCGTCGCGAGAACGGGCTGCGCGTAGCCTTCCAGCGTCACGGCGGTCGCATAGCGTCGCGGGACGCCGGGGACGAGGCCTTCGGGCTGATCGACATAGGGACGCGCGCGGTCCGAGCGGTTGTCGCCGCACGCGGCCGTTCCCGTCAGCAGGAGTGAGGCGCCCATCAGCTTGAGGAATTGGCGCCGCGCTGGCGCGTCGATCATCGCGGCCGCGCTCGGAAACTCCGCGGAAAGCCGGGCGCGGAAGCCGGCGTCGTCCGTCAGCTCATCGACGCTGGTCCAGAAACGGCGGCCGCCTTCCTCGCGCAGGCGCCGGCGCGCCGCCTCGAGATCGAATCCGGTGCGCGGTGCCGCGCTCATCGGTGGCACACGTTGCAGTGCGTGATGTCGCCGGTGCGGATGCCGTACGCGCGCATCAGGCGATGGCCGAGCTCGCGCGCCGCCGTTGCATCTTTCGGCGGCGTCCACGTCATGCTGGTGATCTCGCTTTTCGGCCGCAGCCTGGGTGCCGGATCGCGATGACAGTCGAGACAGAACTGCATCGTCAGCGGCACCGCGCGGTAAGTGAGTGCCATCGTGTCGACCCGGCCATGACATTCGACGCAACCGACGCCCTTGGCGACGTGGATGTCGTGGCGGAAATAGACGTAGTCGGGAACGCGTGCGACGCGATGCCAATCGAGGGGCGCCTTGTCGGCGAGACTTGCGCGAACCGGCGCGAGCATCGGCGCCGTGGTCCAGACCTGCGAGTGGCACGTCATGCAGGTGTGCGTCGGCGGAAGTCCGGCGTGCGGGCCCTCGGCGACGCTCGCGTGGCAGTAGCGGCAATCGATTCCGAGCTGGCCGGCATGGTGCTTGTGACTGAACGGAACCGGTTGTGCGGCAGGATGCATGCGTGTGTCCGTGTACCAATCGGAGCGCGCCATCCCGACCGCGAAAACGACGCTGCCCGCTGCCAAGGCGGCGAGAGACACCAGGAAGAGCCGCAGCCACGTGTCGGCCGCCGGCGAAAAAATTTGAGTCATCGGATCGCTGCCGCTCGTCCGTCCGGAGCTAACGGGACGGATCGACGCAGGGTTCCGGCGGCTTGGAACTTTTTGTCCGGATCAGGAACGCTTTGGTCGGCGTCACGTTTCCGATGCAGCACATCGCCGTAACCAGATCATTTCCTCTTCGGATTGCGATGACGAAGCTGCATCCGGCCGCCTACGAACCGACCGACGCCGGAGCGCCTCTGCTGGCGGCGCTTGCGCTCGGCCTCGCCGCGTTCCTGCTTATCGCGCCGCCGCTCCTGTTTCTCCTTTTTCCAGGCGCCCGGCATGCCGAGCGTCTCCAGGGACCGTTCCCGCGGCCTCCGGGCCCGCGGCTTCAGCCTGATCCATCCGCCGATCTCGCCCGGCTTTCGCGGCGGGAGGAGCGCGTCCTCTCCTCGTATGGCTGGGTGGATCGCGCGCAGGGGACGGTGCGCATTCCGATCGCGCATGCGATGGAACTCGTCGCCAAGCGCGGGCTTCCGCAATGGAGTGACAAGGCCGCCGCGCCGCTGATTCCGCCTCGCGCATCGGCGCCGCGATAAGGCCGCGCCGTGGACGCGCCGGTGCGATGGATTCCCTATTGGTCGCCGAGCGCCACAGGATATGCGGCCCACGTCGACACGCTTTTCGTTGGCCTCTTGACTTGCAGCGTCCTCGTCACCGCGCTTCTGTTCTATCTGCTTTTCCGCTTCGCCTTTGAATATCGCGCCGGGCGTGCGGCCGATCGCGACCATCGCATCAAGAAGTCGTGGCATTGGGAGATTTCGTGGACGGCCGCCACGCTCCTGGTCTTCCTGGCATTGTTCGTTTGGAGCGCGCGCCTTTACCTGCAAGCCGCCGATATGCCGGCGAACGCGGTCACGGTCTATGTCGTAGCGAAACAATGGATGTGGAAGGTGCAGCATGCCGGCGGCCAGCGCGAAATCAACGAGCTCCACGTTCCGCTCGGACAGACGATCCGGCTCTTGATGACGTCGCAGGACGTCATCCACTCGTTCTTCATCCCGGCCTTTCGGATCAAGCACGACGTCTTGCCCGGCACCTATCAGAGCCTGTGGTTCAAGCCGCAGCGGGCGGGCGTGTTCAACCTGTTTTGCGCCGAGTACTGCGGCACGGACCACTCGCGCATGCTGGGGCGCGTCGTCGTCCTCGATGCGCCCCGCTTCCAGGAGTGGCTGACGCAGCAGGCGCCCTCGGAGACGCTGGCCGCGGAAGGCGAGCGGCTGTTCCGTGCCAACGGATGCAGCGGCTGCCACGGCGCCGGCGGCACGGTCCGCGCGCCCGCGCTCGAAGGCCTGTACGGCCGGCCCGTGCCGCTGCAAGACGGCAGCGTCGTGACGGCCGACGACCGCTACATCCGCGACTCGATCCTGCGGCCGCGCTCCCAGATCGTCGCCGGCTACGCACCGGTGATGCCGCCGTTCGAGGGACGCCTCTCCGAGGACGATCTTCTGCGCATCGTCGCCTACATCAAATCGATTGCCGGCGAGACGAGGCAGCCCCAATGAGCGCGCGCAATTACCTCACCGAGGACACCCGCCTGCGATCATGGTTTTTCACCACCGATCACAAACGCGTCGCGATCCTTTATTTCGCGGGCATCACATTCTTTTTCTTCATTGGCGGGGCGGCGGCGACACTCATTCGCCTCGAGCTCTTAACCCCGCAGGGCGATCTCGTCACGTCGGACGTCTACAACCGCCTGTTCACGCTGCATGGCGTGATCATGGTGTGGTTCTTCCTGATCCCATCCATCCCCAACACGCTGGGCAACTTCGTCGTGCCGCTGATGATCGGCGCGCGCGATCTCGCCTTTCCGCGGCTCAATCTCACGAGCTGGTACCTCTTCATGATTGGAGGACTGATCACACTCTATGCGGTCTTTGTCGGCGGCATCGACACCGGGTGGACGTTCTACACGCCGTTCTCGACCATGTATTCGAACGGCCATGTGGTGGTTGCCGTGGTCGGCGTTTTCATCGCCGGATTCTCCTCGATCCTTACCGGGCTGAACTTCATTGTCACCATTCACCGGATGCGTGCGCCGGGGCTCACTTGGCACCGGCTGCCGCTGTTTCTCTGGTCGCTCTATGCAACGTCGGTGATCCTCGTGCTCGCGACGCCGGTGCTGGCGATGACGCTGCTGCTGCTTGGCCTCGAGCGCTTCTTCGGCGTCGGCATTTTCGACCCGAAGATTGGCGGCGATCCCCTGCTGTTTCAGCACCTGTTTTGGTTCTACTCGCACCCGGCCGTCTACATCATGATTCTGCCCGGCATGGGGATCGTGAGCGAATTGATCGCCTGCTTCTCGCGCAAGGCGGTGTTCGGATACAAGTTCGTCGCCTGGGCGAGCCTCTCGATTGCCGCCTTCGGCTTTTTCGTATGGGGCCATCATATGTTCGTCAGCGGACAATCGGTGTTCGCCGGCCTGGTCTTTTCCTTCATGAGCTTCGTCGTCGCGGTGCCGTCCGCCATCAAGGTCTTCAACTGGACCGCGACGATGCACAAAGGCTGGATCCGCTTCGACGCGCCGATGCTCTATGCGCTCGGCTTCCTCGGCTTGTTCACCATCGGCGGACTGACCGGGCTTTTTCTCGCCTGCCTCGCTTATGATGTGTATGTCACCGACACGTACTTTGTCGTCGCGCATTTCCACTACATCATGGTCGGCGGTGCGGTGACCGCCTATTTCGGCGGGTTGCATTATTGGTGGCCGAAGATTACGGGACGCCTCTATCCGGAGTACTGGGCACGCGCCGCAGCGATCCTCATCTTCTTCGGCTTCAACATGACGTTCTTTCCCCAATTCATCCTCGGTACGTTGGGGATGCCGCGGCGCTATCACGTCTATCCGGCGGACCTGCAGGTCTGGAACGTGCTCTCCTCCGCCGGCGCATCCGTCCTTGCCGTCGCTTACGCGCTGCCGCTTTTTTATCTCGGCTGGTCGTTGTTTTTCGGCGCCAAGGCGCCGACCAATCCTTGGGGCGCGACGGGCCTGGAATGGCAGACGCCGTCGCCGCCGCCGGTCCACAATTTTGCGGTGACACCCAAGGTGATCCGCGACCCCTACACCTACCGGCCCGACGGCACGGAGCAGCCGCAAAATGCCTGAGCCCGCACCGGCGTTTCAGTACGCGACGCTCTCACAGCAGCACGGCGCCGCGCGGCTCGGTATGTGGACTTTCCTCGCGACCGAAGTGCTCTTCTTTGGCGGCGTGCTCCTCGCCTACGTCGTCTATCGCTACGGATATCCTTCCGCCTTCGCGGAAGCGGCGCGCCACACGCATATCGCGATCGGCGCGGCGAATACGGCAATTCTCCTCACCAGCAGCTTCCTTGTCGCATGGGGGGTGGAGGCGGCGAAGCAGGGCTTCGGCCGCTTCGCGGCATTGCTGCTTTGGAGCGCCGCCGCAAGCGGCCTCCTATTCATGGCGCTCAAGGGCTACGAATACCGATTGGAACTCAGTGAAAGCCTCTTCCCCGATGACGGCTTTGCCATCACGGGCTCGGTCGCCGGCGGCGCACGATTGTTCTTCGTCTTCTACTTCATCGCTACTGCGCTGCACGCGTTGCACGTCGCGATCGGTATCGTCGTACTGGCCGCCATCGGCGCGCGGGCGCGCGGAGGGGCTTATTCGGCGGCTTATTACGCGCCGCTGACGGTCGCCGGCCTCTATTGGCATTTTGTCGACATGGTATGGATTTTCCTGTTCGCGCTCATCTACTTGCCGGGACGCGCATGAGATATTTCCCGCCCCCGCGCGCGCTGACGATTTCCTGGCTCGCCTTGCTGGGCTTGCTGGCGCTGACCCTCTTCGCCGCCTATCAGCCGCTCGGCGCGTTCAACACGGTGGTCGCGCTCACCATCGCGCTGATCAAGGCGGCGATCGTCGCAGCGCTCTTTATGGAGCTACGCGGCGATGACGGCCTGACGATCGTGTTCGCAAGCGCGGGATTTTTCTGGCTGGCCGTGCTTTTCTGGCTTGCTCTCGCCGACTTTCTCACGCGCCCCGGCTTTCCGCCGCGCCTTTCTCCGTGGCTTTGAGGCGGCGGTCGTGAACCGGAACAATCTTATCTGGGAGCCGCAAGCGGTGCCTTGTAAGGGCCGAATCCTCGCGCGTCGAACATGAAAAAAGTCGGAATGTGAAATCAACGGAAGATCCGTGAAACTTTGTTCCGCGTGCGTCGTTTTGAAGCAAGGGCGATGCTGTTGAACAATGAGGCGGTGATGTCGCAACGGCATCGATTAAGCCGGCGTCGGCTGTTATCCGCCGGGGCGGCGGCGGCCGGCGTTGCCGCAATCTCGCTCGAGTCTGCCGACGGTCGCACGATCAGGGGTGAAATGCCTTGGCAGCCGGGACGTGCAGCGGCGCCCGAGCTTGCGACAAAATCCACCGACAACGTCCTTACGTTTTTTTCGCCGGATGAGGCCGCGTTCGTCGATGCCGCGGTCGCGCGTCTCATTCCGAACGACGAACTCGGCCCCGGCGCAAAGGAAGCCGGTGTCACAACCTTCATCGATCGGCAATTGGCAGGCGCCTATGGCCAAGCCTCGCACTGGTACATGCAAGGGCCTTGGGCCAAAGGCAAAGCATCGCAAGGCTATCAAACCCGATTGACTCCAGCGCAAGTCTACCGCGCAGCGATCAAGAATATCGACGCCGCAGCGCAGGGAAAGTTCGGCGGGACGCGCTTTGCGGCGCTGTCGCCGCCGCAGCAAGATGAAATTTTGCGCGCGCTGGACGAGGGCAAAGTAAACCTTCCCGACGTCGAGGCGAAAGCCTTCTTCGACATGCTGTTGCAAAACACCATCGAGGGATTCTTCTCCGATCCGATCCATGGCGGCAACAAGGATATGGCTGGCTGGAAGCTGATTGGTTTCCCCGGCGCGCGCTACGACTATCGACCGCACGTGAAGCAGCACAATCAAAAGCTCGACCTTCCTCCGGTTTCGATCAAAGGGCGGCCTGGCTGGAACCCGAACGCGTGAGAGTGCCATGGCCCGTAAATTGCCGGAAGTCGATGTCGTCCTCGTCGGATTTGGTTGGACCGCTGCGATGCTGGGACAGGAGTTGACGGACGCCGGCTTGAACGTTCTCGCGATCGAACGCGGCGCATGGCGCGACACATCGACCGATTTCGCCGTCACCTTTGCGCAGGACGAGCTTCGCTTCTACTGGCGCTACGCGATGTTTCAGGAGCCCTCCCGCGAGACGCTGACGTTTCGCAACAAGCCCGACCAGACCGCCCTGCCGATGCGGCATCTGGGGTCGTTCCTGCCTGCGACGGGTGTCGGAGGGGCCGGGATTCATTGGAACGGGCAAACGTGGCGCTTCCTCCCGTCCGATTTCGTTGCGCGCACCCACAACACCGACCGATATGGCCCATTGCCCGCAGACATGACGGTGCAGGATTGGAGCGTCACCTACGACGAACTGGAGCCGTTCTACGACCGCTTCGAATACATTTGCGGGATCAGCGGAAAGGCCGGAAACATCAAGGGCGCGATTCAAGAGGGCGGCAACCCTTTCGAAGGCGCCCGCGCGCGCGACTATCCCAATCCGCCGCTCGACATGGCGTATGCCCCCACGGTGTTTGCCGATGCGGCGCGCTCGCTCGGCCACAAGCCGTTTCCGTGTCCTGCCGCGAACATGTCGCGCCCATACACCAATCCGCTCGGGGTGCAGCTCGGGCCCTGCACCTACTGCGGCTTTTGCGAGAAATTCGGTTGCGGCAACTATTCGAAATCGAGCCCGCAGACGACGATTTTGCCGGTGCTCATGCGCAAGGCGAATTTTGAGCTTCGTACCGAATGCGAGGTTCTGCGCATTGAACATGATGGCAAGCGGGCTACCGGCGTCGGCTATGTCGATGCTCAAGGCCAGGAGTGGGAGCAGCCGGCGCAGCTCGTCGTTCTGTGTGCCTTCCCATTGCACAATACACGCCTGATGCTTCTTTCGAAGATCGGCAAGCCATACGACCCCGCGACCGGCGACGGTGTGATCGGAAAGAATTACGCGTACCAGATCGTCTCCAGCGTCGACGTATTCTTCGACGACAAGATCATGAACCCGTTTGTCGGGGCCGGTGCGCTCGGCGTCGGTATCGACGAATTCAACGGCGACAACTTCGACCACGGCGGCCTCGGCTTCATCGGCGGCGGATACCTTGCCTGCTGGAACACGGGCGGGCGCCCGATCGAGTTTCATCCTGTCCCCAAAGGAACGCCGAGCTGGGGCGGCGCATGGAAGAAAGCTGTAGCGAAAAACTACCTCACGACGCTTTCCATCGCGACGCATGGCGCCGTGATGAGTCACCGCAACAACTATCTCGATCTCGATCCGACATATCGCGATGTGTATGGCCGCCCGCTGATGCGGCTTACCTTCGACTACACCGAGAACGAACATCGTATGTCCGACTACCTCACAGACCGTGCGACGGATATCGCCAATGCGATGAATGCGCGCGAAATCCATGTCAAAAAGCGTTCCGGCGCGTACTCCATCGTGCCGTATCAGACGACCCACAACACGGGCGGCGTGATCATGGGCGCGGATCCCAAAAGCAGTGCCGTCAATCGCTACCTGCAGAGCTGGGAACTGCACAACCTTTTCGTCATGGGCGCGTCGGCATTTCCGCAAAACGCCGGCTACAACCCGACGGGGACGGTCGGTGCCTTGACCTATTGGGCGGCCGAAGCCATCCGCACCAAGTATCTAAAGGCCCCGGGGCCGCTCGTGCAGGCGTGAGGGAAGGATGGGACACATCACTCTCCTTTCCGCTCTTGCAATCGCCTGCGGTGTCGTGACGTGCGCGGGTGCCGAGGAGCCGTCGTTCGCGTTGCTCCAGCGCGGCAAGGCGCTGACCGATGCTGGCGATTGCGTCGCTTGCCACACGGCGGAGAAAGGCCAGCCCTTCGCCGGCGGCCGTTCTGTCGAGACGCCCTTCGGCACCATTTACTCCGCCAACATCACTCCCGACACCGCGACCGGCATCGGAAGCTGGACGTCGGACGATTTTTATCGTGCGATGCACGAGGGCGTCGATCCGGCCGGACGCCGGCTCTACCCGGCGTTTCCTTATCCCTACTTTACGAAGCTGACACGCGAAGACGTCGAAGCAATCCGCGTTTATCTGCGCATGCTCGACCCCGTGAAGAACACGCTCCCCGCGAACGATCTCATATGGCCGCTGAACTATCGCGTTTTCCTCCGCGGTTGGAACTGGATGTTCTTCAAGGCCGGGACGTTCACGCCTCATCCGCACAAGTCGGCGGTCTGGAATCGCGGCGCCTATCTTGTCGAAGGGCCTGGGCATTGCGGCGCCTGTCATACGCCTAAGAACATTTTCGGCGCCGACAAAAGGAGCCAGCGGCTGGCAGGAGGTCAATTGCAAAACTGGTTTGCGCCGCAGATCACCAGCGCATCACGGCGCGGAATCGGCTCCTGGCAGAAGGAGGAGATCGTCGAGTATCTCAAGACCGGTCGCAATGCGCATAGCGGCGCGACCGGATTGATGGCCGAGGTCGTCGCGGACTCGACCTCGAAGATGCCGAAAGAGGACCTCGAGGCGATTGCGACCTATCTCAAAGACGTCCCCGGTTCGAACGAGGCGGTGACCGACAAGCCTTCCGCCGCCGTGATGGCCGCCGGTGAAGCAATTTTCAAGGATAGCTGCGCGGCTTGCCATCAAAGTGACGGCGAAGGCGTCGCGCGCATGTTCCCGCCGTTAAAAGGCAATGCCGGCGCCCAATCGACCGATCCGACGACCGTGCTCCGCGTGATCCTCAACGGCGCGCAGACCGTCGCTACCGACGCGAGGCCGACGCCGTTTGCGATGCCGGCCTATCGGTGGAAACTCGACGACGCGCAGATCGCGGCGGTCGCGAGTTACGTGCGCAATGCCTGGGGAAACTCGGCGCCTGTGGTATCGAAGCGGGATGTGGAATCGGAAAGAGAGACGCTTCAGAGCAAGAAGGAGTGATGAGTTGGGCG
>JBDHSU010000039.1:0-29919 GCA_039808325.1 Variibacter sp.
GGACCCGTGGGCCCGCGCGGCGAGAAGGGCGAGCGCGGCCCTCCCGGACCGCCCGGCGCGGCCGGCCCGGAGGGTGCGCGAGGGCCGCAAGGTCCCGCCGGCGCGGCCGGGCCGAAAGGCGATCAGGGCGAGCGCGGGCCACGGGGCCCGATCGGACCGCGCGGTGATCCCGGTCCGCGCGGGCCGCGCGGCGATCCCGGGCCGCCCGGCGACGGCGACGAGTGGGGGCGGTAGACCCGGCGATCCCGAGAGACGCGGCCTACCGCCGTTCCCCGGGACGAGGTCTGGTGGCCCCCGCCTTCAAATCCGGTCCCCGCCCTCCAGCGGCGAATAGCCGAGCGCCGCGCGCTTCTCGTTGAGCGTGAGGAACGGCGCGGCGCCGATGCGCTCCCACGCCGCCGCGCGCTCAACCGCGAGCGCGTCGATCTGGTCGGTGTCGGCAACGACGCGCAGTTCGTCCCCGAACGCGGGCGAGAGCCACTGCGCGAGCGCGCTGGCGATGCGGTTGGCGAGCGGCAGCACCGTCTGCCGCCACAGCGCGCGGTTCGCCTCCGCGTAATTCGCGTAAGTGTTGTCGCCGGGAATGCCGAGCAGCATCGGCGGCACGCCGAAGACGAGCGCGATCTCGCGCGCCGCCGCGTGCTTCGCCTGCAGGAAATCCATGTCCTTCGGCGAGAGCGACATCGCCTTCCAGTCGAGCCCGCCCTCGAGGAGAAGCGGCCGCCCCGCGTTCGCCGCGCCTTGATACGTCGCCTCGAGCTCCTGCTTCAGCCGCTCGAACTGCGGCTCGGAGAGAAGCGCGCCTTCCGGTCCGGAATAGACGAGCGCGCCGGAAGGCCGCGCGGCGTTGTCGAGCAGCGCCTTGTTCCAGCGCGCCGCGGCGTTGTGCGTATCGACCGCGACGGCAGCGGCCTCGAGCGGGCTCAAGCCGTAGTGATCGTCGAGCGGATGCAGCATCGCGATATGCAGGACCGGCGCGACGGGCGCGGCGTCTTGCGCGAAACGGACGCTGCGTCCGGCGGCGCTGTAGACATAGGCCTCGGGCCAGCCGTCGGCGCCCGGCTCGACGCGCATCCGATCCGGCCGCAGCGCATAGAGTTCGCGCGGCGCCCCGTCGAGCGTCACCGCCTCGACATAAGCGTTGCCGGCGAGCAGGAGATACGTCGCAACGCTCTCCAGGAATGTCGGGCCGTCCTGCCGCGGATTGGGCCGCGCCAACAGCGCACGCAGCGGATGCGCCTCTTGCTCCGTCTCGCCCGCATAGACGAGGAGACTCAACGAACCGACATTCTCCGCGACGAGCTTCACCGCGCGATGCACGATCGCGTTGCTCGTATAGCCCGCGCGCGTCAGCGCCGCGTAATCGCGCGCCGTCCAGCGCGCGCTGCCGCCGTTGCCGAACGCGATCACGCGCCCGATGCGCGACGCCTTGATCTCCGGCGCGCGGAAGAGATGCTTCAATCGATCGAGCATGAGAGGGTTCCTGAAAGGAGATGAGCGCCGTCGCCCTCCCTCCCCGGAGGGGAGGGTGGCTCCGAGCGAGTGAAACGAGCGAGGAGACGGGTGGGGCCATCTCACGACTTGTCCCCACCCGGCCGCCGCTACGCGGCGTCCACCCTCCCCTGCGGGGAGGGATGAATCACAAACTCCGCATCCGCGGGCGGCCCTGCGCGCCGAAGGTCAGCGCGGCGACCGCCCACACCAGTGCGTCGAGCCGGTCGGGCGAGCGGCCCGACGACAATCCATCCAGCCCGAAGTCGCACATCTCGTCCTCGAGCGCCGGGAAGACGCCGGCGTGCTTCACCCGGCCCTGCTCGTAGAGCGAGGCGACGGGCTCGGCGCGCAGCCACTTGCCGCGATGCGCGCGCACGCTCGTCACCGGAACGCTCGCGTCGATCGCGCCGATGACGCTGCGCACCATCTCGCCGCCCTGGTTGACCTCGACGACGAGCGCGTCGGCCGCGAGCCTTCGCCAGAGCGCGATCGCCTTCGCCGCCCAGGCGGATGGCGACAGGCCGCCCGCGCTTTCGTCGGCGAGCACGTAAATGGCGCCATCCTCCGCGCGTCCCGCCGCGACGATGCCACAGGCATCCGCGCGCTTGCCGCTCGAGGCCGGCGGATCGACGGCGACGACGATGCGGGGAAGCGGCGGCGTTGCCGCCGCGCGCGCTGCCTCGATCATGGCGCGCGACCACAGCGCATCGTTGCGCTCCTCGATCACCTCGCCGTCGAGCTCCTGCCGCCCGAGCCGGGTGCCGGCGTAGCGCTTCACGACGGCCGAAAGGAACGCGGCCGACAGATTGCGCGCATTCGCCGCCGTCCCCGCCCGCGTCACCACCGTGGACGGGTCGGCGATCAGCCGCTTGATCAAGATCGTCGGCCGCGGCGTGGTCGTGATGACCTGCCGCGGTCTCTCGCCAAGGCGCAACCCGAACTGCAGCATGTCGAAGGTCGCGTCGGCATGGCGCCACTTGGCGAGTTCGTCCGCCCATGCCGCATCGAACTGCGGGCCGCGCAGGCTTTCCGGGTCGTCGGCGGAAAAGGCGTAGCCGATCGCGCCGTTCGGCCATTCCAGCCGCCGCCGCGACGACACCCAGATCGGCCGCTTGTCGCGCGGATGCACGCGCAAGAGTCCGGAAACGCCCTCGATCATCACCTCGCGCACATCGTGCAAAGTCTCGCCGACCAGCGCGATGCGCCCATGCGGCCGCGTCGCGTAAGGCGCGAGGCCGAGCACGAGGCTGCGCACGAACTCCGCGCCGGCGCGCGTCTTGCCGGCGCCGCGCCCGCCGAGCGCGAGCCAGGTGGTCCAGGGCTCCCCAGCCGGGGTGAACGCCGGCGGCAGTTGGTGCGGCTGAATGAACAGACACCAGTCGGCGGAAAAATCCGCACGCTCGCCGGGGCTGAGGCTGAGGAGAAACCTACTCTGTTGGCTCGGCGACAATCGCTTCCATGCGTCGCGCAAGATCGCGACGGAACTCCTCCATGTCGCGGGGTCCGGCATCGTCATCGGGGTCGGCCTCAGCGGCTGGATCGGTGTCGAGGGTCGCAACCTCGCGCAGCGTGCGCGCGAGCGCCGCGAGCGTACGCGCCGCCCGTTCGGCTTCGTTTCCGTTTTGCGGCTGCAGGAGATCGAGCACGCGCTCGATCGCGTCGAGCTCGCGTTCGATCGAACGTTGGATGCGCGCGGCAAGCGCGGAGCGATCCAACGGATTCGCTGCTGTCGGCGCGGGCTCGGCGCACGCCGGCGCGACGCGGGTCTTCCCGGCCGCGGCCGCGTCACGCTTGCCACCGAAGGTGGACAGCGGCGTCGAATGGCGAACACCGCCGCGCCCCGGAACGCGCATCGACCATTTGAGGTCGCGCACGCACCTGTGGAAGGTCCACTTCGACATATCGGCGCGCGCGGCCAGGTCGGCGATCGGCGTGTTGGTCTCTTCGTATTCGTAGCGGAGCTGCTTCAACAGTTCAGGCGGAATGTGCTTGCGTTGCCGCATGAGAAACCTCGCACATCGAAGACGACGCCCCGGGGACCCGC
The DNA here is from genome assembly GCA_039808325.1 of Variibacter sp. Lineage (GTDB taxonomy): Bacteria > Pseudomonadota > Alphaproteobacteria > Rhizobiales > Xanthobacteraceae > JAFKKS01. Next base: position 3,539 of record JBDHSU010000039.1, read on the forward strand.
GCAGCACGTTGGGGAGGCGCCGGTTCGTTAGGGCATGGCATCCAATGCAAAACGGCGGCGTTTCCGCCGCCGCCGTCAGACGCAATTTTCGAGCATGCCTGAACCCTACCGGAGCAGCGTCACGCTGTCAAGGATTATTTTCCTGATTCCCTTCGGCCTGAATCCCCGCCTGTGGCCCGGACGGGGCGGAGCGAAATCCGGGCCATGCGCGATGCCGGTCCCGGCTTTGGCTCCGCTCAATCCGGGCTACGCGTTCGAGACGCGCTTGCGTCATCCCTGCGATCCCCGCAGAATCCCGCCATCCGTGCCCTTGTTCATTGATTGGGGGCGATCGATGCGCGCAACCGCGCTTTTTCTTTCGACGCTTGTCTTCCTCGCCGCCGCGCCACCGGAGCGGGCGCGCGCCGCGCCGATCCCGCCGGGGCAAGGCGAGCAGGCCGTCAATCTCGGCGCCGACACGCTCACCGTGTTCACCTATCGGCCGCAATGCGGCGCGCCGAGCCTGCTGCTCGTCTTTCACGGCCTCAACCGTAACGCCGACCGCTATCGAGACTATGCGCGGCCCCTCGCCGACCGCCTGTGCATGATCGTGGTGGCGCCGCTGTTCGACAAGGAGCGCTTCCCGACCTGGGCCTATCAGCGCGGCGGCATCGTGCACCGGCGCGAAGTACAGGATCCGCGCGACTGGACAGGACGACTGGTCGTCGCGCTGATCGCCTGGGCGCGCAAGACGGAACGCCGCCCGCTCACGGTGTCGATGATCGGGCATTCCGCCGGCGGCCAGTTCCTCAGCCGCCTCGCCGCTTTCGTGCCGACCGACGCGCAGCGCATCGTCATCGCCAATCCGTCGACATATGTCTTTCCCAGCCTGGAGATCGCCGCGCCGTTCGGCATGGGGCACGTCTATCGCAAAGCCGACGAGCTCGCGCAGTTGCGGCGCTATCTCGCGACGCCGGTGACGATCTTCCTCGGCGCGGACGACGTCGGCGACAAGAACCGCAACGACAGCGAGGACGCGCGGGCCCAAGGCGCGACGCGCTACGAGCGCGGGCGCAACGCCTTCACGGCCGGCCAGCGGATCGCGCGGGCCCGCGGCTGGGCGTTCCATTGGCGTCTGGTCGAGGCGCCCGGCATCGCACACAGCGCGCGCCGCATGTTTTCCTCGGCGGAGGCGATCGAGGCGCTCAAGCCCTGAATGCGATCGCCCGCGATGTGTATTTAGGTTCCCGTCAATCCGCTCAAACTTGACAGCGCAGCCTCGACTGGCACGATCTGTTTGTCGACCAACAACAAACGGAGAACGCCATGCGCCTCATCCTTGCATCCGCCATCTTGGCAGCCTCGACGCTCGCGTCATTCGCGGCCGCGCCGGAGGGGCAGAAACTCTCGGAGATCATCGCCAAGATCGAGCAGAACGCCGAGGTGCAATATGTCGACGAGGTCGATTGGAAGCACCGGCGCGGCTACTACGAAATCGAATACATCCGCAAAGACGGCGCCAAGGTCAAACTCCGCATCGACCCGAAGACCGGCCAAACCGTGACCGGCAGACGATAAGCGCCGATCCCTCTCAAGCCGATTATTCCGCGATCGAACAGCCCGCTCCATGATCATCGACTGTCACGGCCACTACACGACCGCGCCCAAGGACCTCGTCGCCTTCCGCGAGCGCCAGATCGCGGCGTTCAAGGCGAAGGCGACGCTGCCCGATCCCGGCGCGGTCGTGATCGGCGACGACGTCCTGCGCGAGAGCGTGCAGGCGCAGCTTCGCCTGCAGCGCGAGCGCGGCACCGACGTGACGATCTTCTCGCCGCGCGCCTCCGGCATGGGACATCATATCGGCGACGCGCGCGTGAGCGCGGACTGGTCGCGGCTCTGCAACGACCTGATCGCGCGCGTCTGCGCGCTCTATCCGGAGAACTTCGTCGGCGTCTGCCAATTGCCGCAGACGCCGGGCGTGCCTCCGACGAACAGCATCGCGGAACTCACGCGCTGCGTGAGGGAGCTCGGCTTCGTCGGCTGCAACCTCAATCCCGACCCGTCGGGCGGTCACTGGACCGATCCGCCGCTCACCGACCGCTGGTGGTACCCGTTCTACGAGGCGCTGGTCGAACTCGACGTGCCGGCGATGGTGCATGTCAGCGCGTCCTGCAATCCCAATTTCCATGCCACCGGCTCGCACTACCTCGCCGCCGACACGACGGCCTTTATGCAGTTTCTCACGTCCGATCTGTTCAAGGATTTTCCGACGCTGCGCTTCGTCATTCCGCACGGTGGCGGCGCGGTGCCGTATCACTGGGGCCGCTATCGCGGCATCGCGCAGGACTTGAGGCGTCCGCCGCTCGGCGAGCTGCTGCTGAAGAATGTCTTCTTCGACACATGCGTGTATCATTTTCCCGGAATCGATCTTCTCACCAGGGTGATCCCGGCGGACAACATCCTGTTCGCGTCGGAGATGATCGGCGCCGTGCGCGGCATCGATCCGGAGACCGGACACTATTTCGACGACACCAAGCGCTACGTCGATGCGGTGAAGAACTTGAGCGACGAGGACCGCCACAAAATCTTCGAGGGCAATGCGCGCCGCGTCTATCGGTTGGATCGTGTCGCGGCCTTGACGCAATGAGCCGCGCTTTCGTCAAGGAGACGGATAGCGAAGCGATCGAGGAACTTCCCGATCGCCCGATCTCGCCGCATCCGAATATCGTCACGCCGACGGGCCTGGCACAGATCGAAGCCGAGGTCGCGCGTCTGCAAGCGGGCTACGCCGCGGCGCAGGCGCGAAAGGATCATGTCGCGCTGGCAAGCCTTGCCCGCGACCTGCGCTACTGGACGGCGCGGCATGCGAGCGCCGAGAAGGCGCCGGCACCGCCGGATGCCGAGGAAGTTCGCTTCGGAACGCGCGTGACGATCGTGCGCGAAGACGGTCGCCGGCAGACCTATCGCATCGTCGGCGAAGACGAGGCCGATCCGGCGCGCGGCACCCTCTCCTATGTCGCGCCGCTGGCGCGCCTCCTGATGGGCAAGCATGTCGGCGATACCGTTGCGCTCGGCAGCCAGGAGATCGAGGTCGTTGCGATCGAGGTGGCCGCGACCGCGATGTGACGGGCCCGTCCATCGCCGCTTTGGTTGCCACAAGGAGCCATGCACGTTTGTAGTGGCTCAAATCTGTCGCCCGCGCTAAGACGGCGCGCCGGGCTTTTCATGTCACAACCTTCCTTCGCCTCCATCGAGACGCGCCAATCCTGGACCGTCGCCTTCGTCGCGCTCGGCGTGATGGCGTTTGCCTACGGCGCACCCTGGATCAATGTGGTCGCGCTGAAAGGCATTGCGGCCGAAGCCGGCGGCGAACGTGCGGCGCCCGCTCTTGCCGGCGCGCTCGCCTGGTTCGGCGCCGGGTTCGGCGGCATCGCCATGGGCTATATCGCGGAGCGCATCGGCGTGCGCTGGACCGTGATGTTCGGCGCGGTGATGATCGCCTGCGGCCTCACGCTGTCGAGCTTCGGCCCCGGCTGGCCGCTGTATGTCGGCCATGGACTGTTCATCGGCCTTTTCGGCCTCGCCGGCATCAACGCACCGCTCTTCGTCTATGTCAGCCGCTGGTTCGATCGCCGGCGCGGTTCGGCGCTCGCATTGATCTCGAGCGGCTCGTATATCGCCGGCGCCGTCTGGCCGCCGATTTTCGAGCGCGTAGTCGATATCTTCGGCTGGCGCCAGGCGATGCTCGGTTACGGGCTCGTCGAGGCGTTGGTGATTCTGCCGTTCGCCGCGAGCTTCCTCGTCCGTCCGCCGGATTTCAGCGAGCCCGTGGCCGCCGCGAGCGTCGCGCCCACGGGTCCGGCGAGCGTACTGGGGTGGCCGCCGAACCTCGTCTTCGCGCTGTTGATGACGATGATCTTCGCCTGTTGCGTGCCGATGGCGATGCCGCAGCAGCACCTCGTCGCCTTCTGCAGCGATCTCGGCATCAATGCGTCCCGCGGCGCCTTGATGCTTTCGGTGCTCCTCGGCACCGCGTTCCTCTGCCGGCAGATCTGGGGCCTCATCGCCGACCGCATCGGCGGCCTTCGCACGGTCCTGATCGGCTCGGCCGCGCAGGCCGTCACCATGAGCGCTTTCCTGATGACGCAGGACGAGTTCGGGCTGTTTGCCGTCGCCGCCGCCTTCGGTCTCGGCTTCAGCGGGCTCATCCCGGCGACGGTGCTCGCCGTGCGCGAGCTCTTTCCCGCGCGCGAGGCGTCATGGCGCATCCCGATGCTGCTTCTCTGCAGCGCCTCCGGCATGGCGGCTGGAAGCTGGCTCGCCGGCTACATTTACGATCACTTCGGCTATTACGCGCCCGCTTTCGCTGCCGGCATCGGCGTCAACCTGCTGCATCTCGCGATTGTCAGCACGCTGGTGTGGCGGCGGCGTCTGCGCCCGCTCGCCGCCTGACGAATTCCAGATACAGCGCGTCCCTGCGGGCAAGAGCGGCGCGCGCCGTTCGTCATTTACCGACGCAGATCACGACGACCTTGACCGCTCCCTTGTCGGGTGCGGGAAAGATGCCTTTCGACTCGCTGACGAGATGAAACGCGCGCCCATCCGAGGGCGCCATCCCGATCGCATTGACGAGACGTTCGCTGCGTTTGCAGCTGACCGCACATTCCCCGGCGCACAGGTATTCCGCGAACCGAATGCGGCCCGCGCCGGCGCTCGCCTGCGTGCCAGCGAGTATCTGGCCTGGCTGCGTGGTTTCGCGCGCCTGCGCGTCGGGCGCGCTGGCCATGGCGCTGATGCCGGGCGGCCCAGGCGGTCCGGGAGGTCCGGGATCGCCGCGCTCACCCTTCTCGCCGGCGGGCCCGGGAGGTCCGGGCGGACCCGCGACGCCCTGTGGTCCGGGAGGTCCGGCCGGCCCTGCGGCGCCCACCGTCCCTTGGGGGGCACCGACGACGCCCTGCGGCGCCGCGGCGGCGCTAGCGGAGACGGCCTCGCCCTTCGGACCGGGATCACCCTTCGCGCCGGCTTCACCACGCGGCCCCGGCGGGCCAGCCGGCCCAGCAGGGCCGGCTACGCCTTGCGGCCCGGGAGGACCTGCGGGACCCGGTGGACCGGCAGGTCCGGGAGGGCCCGCGGGGCCGGCAGGCCCCACGGCGCCAGCCACTCCGGGTTCGCCTTTGTCGCCTTTTGCCCCGACCAAGCCGTCGAAACAGCCGCTCAACCCCAGCGAAGCGGCAAGAACAACCGCAAGTGCGACGCGTTGCATCGAATTATCCCCCGAGTCCTCTCCGCCCCAATCGTGCAGATCGAGCCGAACAGCGCAAGGCTTGTTTCTCACGACGGCACGAATTCGCCCAGTGGCTCGCCTCTTCAGTCCGCGGGCATTTCGCTCAACGGCCGGTCGCGCAAGGGCCGCTCTTCCATCCGAACGAGGAAGACATAGCTCAGCGCCAATCCGACGACGCCCGCGCCGAACAACCAGCCGAACGCGTAACGCAACTCGGGTTGCGCGCCGGCCCGCGCCAGGAGGTCGCCGCCCCCCTCTCCGCCCGCGACGCCAACGCCCTGCAACATGATCGCGCCGAAAATCGCGACAATGAGCGCGCCGCCCAACTGCCGGAAAAAGTTGAGAGCCGCCGTCGTCGTGCCGAGTTCGAATGGGCGCACGGCATTCTGCACGGACACCGTCGTCACGGGAAACGTGGTGCCGATGCCGACACCCGTGATCGCCAGCAGAACGAGGGTGACCGGCAAGGGAATATCGATCGTCGCGAACGACATTGCCGCGAGCGCGACGATGCTGCCGGCCAATCCCACATAAGGAACGCGCTTGTAATGCGTGAGCCGCGGCATGATCCGTCCGGAAAATGTCGCGCCGGTCACCGTGCCGCCCATCAGCGGGATCAGCGCCAGGCCGGAGGCGCTCGCAGAAAGTCCGACCACCGCCTGAAGATAGACCGGAACATAGATCGACAATCCGACCATCGTCCCCATGGAGAGGGCGGCCGCGAGCGCACCATCCCGCACAACCGGATTCCCGAGCACGGAAAGCGGCAGGAACGGTTCAGCCGCTCGCATAAGCCGGGCTGCAAACGCCACCCAGAACGCGATCGAACCGCCGACAAGCGCCAACACCGGCGCCGAGGCCCACGGACAAACCTTGCCGCCCCAGCTCAGCGCGAGAAGCAGCGTGATCGTCGCGCAGGCCATCAAAGCCGCGCCGAGCACATCGAGCCGATGCGGACGATGCAGCGGCGGCAGCAGCTTGAGCGCGCGCGCCGTCATCGCGAGTGCCGCCACGCCGATCGGCAGGTTGATCCAGAAGATGACCGACCAATGCAGGTGCTCGCTGAGCACGCCGCCCAGGAACGGGCCCGCAAGGCTCGCGCTTGCGAAAACGACGCCGAAATGCGCCTGATAGCGCGCGCGTTCGCGCGGAGAGACGAGGTCGGCAAGCACGGTCTGCGCGAGCGCGATCAGCCCGCCGCCGCCGAGCCCTTGCAGCGCCCGCGAGACGATCAGCACCGGCATCGAGGGGCTTAGCGCGCAGGCAACCGACCCGAGCATGAAAACGCCGACGCCGATCAGCACCATCGTACGGCGGCCGTGAATATCGGAGAGCTTTCCGTAAAGTGGCGTCACGGTCGTGGCGGCAAGAAGGTAGGCGGTGACGACCCAGGAAAGATTGCGGATGTCAGAAAGCTCATGCCCGATCGCCGGCAGAGCGGTGGCCACGATCGTCTGATCGAGGGCCGAGAGAAACATCGCCACCATGAGGCCGATAACGATCCGGTTGATCGTCGGCTGGTCGAGCCCGTGCTGCGCGGCAGCCGCAGCGCCGGGCGGCGCAGCGGCAGCGGATTCCGCCGGAATGATTTTCGTCCGATCGTCCATTCTGTCTCGATTAGCGAAAGTGTGACACGTCGCACTTGGTTTCATCATAAGCCCAGGCGATGGAGCCGGGCCTGCTCCCTCCCCCCTCTGAAAGGGGAAAGTCGAGGTGGGGTCGTTGGCGATATTTCCCGTTACGATCCCTACCCGGTTTGCTCCGCAAACCGACCTCCCCTTTTTTAAGGGAGGTGAAATCGGACCATCCTCATGCCGCCTTGCGTTTGCGGCGCGCGCGCCGTGGAACCGCGAGAGGCCAACTCACGATGCGGTCCTCGAGTTGCTCGACGGGCACCTGATCCTCGTTGTCCGGCACGCGCCCGCGGATCGAGATGCCGGCCTGATGCACCGTCTCCGGGTCGCCGGACACAAGCGGATGCCACCAATAGAGATCGCGCCCCTCGTCGAGCAGGCGATAGGCACAGGTCGGCGGCAGCCAACCGATCTCACCGACGACCTCCGGCGTCAGCCGCACGCAATCCGGCACCAGCCGCTGCCGGTTCGGATAGTCCTTGCAGCGGCAGCTTTCGCCGTCGAGAAGGCGGCATCCGACATCGGTAAAGTAGATCGACGGGTTTTCCCGCTCGATTCCGTCCGGCGGCTCCTCCTCCAATTTCACGAGGCAGCAGCGCCCGCAACCGTCGCACAGGCTCTCCCATTCCGAGGGAGTCATCTCGCCGAGGGTCTTGGTGCGCCAAAAAAGATCGCTTTCACTCATGCCAAGCTTTTCGCACGCTTCTAACGTGGCGTCTCCCGTGAAGCGAGCGAGCGCGTATCGGAGCTGGCATGCGTTTCGCTCGCCGCGGCGTCGCCCGTCAGTCCCGCCCGCCGCTACGCGGGCGCTGGCCGGCGCCCGACCATTCCGTCACGACACGCTGCAGATCCTTGAAATTCTGGTGCAATTGTTCAAGCCCGAAACCGAGCGCGAAGAAGCGCTCCGTCACGTCACCGGGAAGGTTTCGCGTCAGGCCGTCCCGGCGCAACGCGGCGATTTCATCGGCATATCCGCGCAACGTCGTCTCGAACGGACCGAGCGGCGGAGGCCCCTGCCGGCCCGCGAGCGCGCGGCCGCTTTCCCGCAGATAGTCCATCGCCGCCGTCCGCAGCACCGCCAGTGGCGCGGCGACGCGCGCTTGTAACGCTTCCGGCAAGGGCGACACCGCCGAGCGCCCGATCATCACGAGATCGTGTCGCAAGCGCAGCAATGTTCGCGACAGCGGGCCCGTTTCCGGTCCCGAGGAGAGCCGCGCGGATTTCTCGCGCTCCGCCTCGGCAGCCACCTCGTTCAGCGCGACGAGCGCCGGCCCGATGTCGTCCTGCAAGCGATGCAGCGCATTCGTGTCGAGGCCGCGCGTCATCCCGTTCAGTAACTCGCCGAGCGCCGCCGCCATGAGATCCAGCGCCCGGGACGCCGATTGGCGCGCGAGCGTATAGGCGCGCGAGGGCAGCACCAGGAACGATACCGCGAGCCCCGTCAGCGCCCCAAGGCCTACTTCGAGGATACGGTCGAGCGCGGATTCGATCGGGCTCGTATGCGTGATGGTCGGCACGAGCAGAACGATGATGGACGTGATCGGCGCGACGCTCAGCCTTGGATTGATCGCGGCCAGCACGGCCAATGGCGCGATCGCCAGAGCCAGGGCGGCGAGCAGCGCGACCTCGCTCGAATGGGGAACCAGAACCGCGATGGCGCCGCCGTAGAGTGCGCCGCCGACCGTTCCAAGGAGGTAATCGGCGGTGGCCTTCAGCGAGCGTCCGACGCTCATTTGCGTAACGATGACCGCCGTCAGCACTGCCCATAGCGGCAGACGCACCTGCAGCGCCACCGCCAGAACCAGGGCGACGAGCGCGGCAACGGTAATCCGCAAGCCGAGCCCGATCTGGGTTCTGTAGAGATTGAGCAGCACCGTGAACCGAGCCCACAATTCCATCAAGCTCTCTCGTTCGAGGGAGGGAGAATTCACTGTGGCGAGGAGTTCGAGGGTCCGGTGCGCCGCCGGTCAGTGTGCCAGATTCGCGGCGGCGGGGCAGCGCCGGCGCGCGGGAGATGTCACGATTTCGCCACACTATGGCGGATTTGCCGCGTTATTCACGATGACGATGGGCCGGTGTTGGCGGCTATGACGCGTTTGCGCTAGAAGCATGAACGATCTGTCAGACTCCGCGATGCTGCCATGCTGGCGCCATGGCGGCCAGCGAGTTGTGCGATGCGCGCGGGTCCCGGATAGATGCGCCGGCTGCTCCCGCACCAGGAGCTTTTGAGCGGTGCGCGATCTCTACCCTCAGAACTGGAAAGCGAAGCTTTCGCGCTTCCTGCTCGATCTCGATTCCCGGATCGATTTTGCCATTTTCCAGGGCGGGCGGAACTCCCGCGAGTATTTCGAGCGGTTCGTCATCTTCATGGACCGCTTTTCCGTATCCGGCATCAAGCGGCTGTTCGTCGAAGCGGCGTCCGAAGGGCTCACTCTCGGCGCCGGCGGCCTCGTCGTGCTGCTGGCGCTGGCCATCCCGGCGTTCAACGAGACGAGCGACAAGGACTGGCTGAAAAAGTCGGAACTCGCCGTCACCTTCCTCGATCGCTACGGAAACGAAGTCGGCTCGCGCGGCATCAAGCACAACGATGCCATTCCGCTCGACGAGTTTCCCGACCATCTGATCAAGGCCGTCCTCGCGACCGAGGACCGCCGCTTCCATGAACACTTCGGCATCGACTTTGCCGGCACGCTCCGCGCCCTCGCCGCCAACACGCGCGCCGGCGGCGTCGTGCAGGGCGGCTCGTCGATCACGCAACAGCTCGCGAAGAACCTCTTCCTCTCGAACGAGCGCACCATCGAGCGCAAGGTCAATGAGGCCTTCCTCGCGCTGTGGCTCGAGACGCGTCTCACCAAGAACGAGATCCTGAAGCTGTATCTCGACCGCGCCTATATGGGCGGCGGCGCGTTCGGCGTGGATGCGGCGGCGCAGTATTATTTCGGCAAGTCCGCGCGCGACGTGAACCTTGCCGAAGCCGCGATGCTCGCCGGCCTGTTCAAGGCGCCGACCAAGTTCGCCCCGCACGTCAACCTGCCGGCGGCGCGCGCGCGCGCCAACGTCGTGCTCGACAATCTGGTCGAGGCCGGATTCATGACAGAGGGCCAGGTGTTCGGCGCCAGGCGCAATCCCGCCTCGGTGGTCGATCGCCGCGACGAGCGCTCGCCGAACTATTATCTCGACTATGCCTTCGACGAGATGAAGAAGCTCGTCGCGAAGCTGCCGCCCTCGGTCACCGAACGCGTCTTCGTCGTGCGCACGGCCCTCGACGTCAACCTGCAGCGCGAAGCGGAGAACGCGATCGAGAACTCGCTGCGCCAATACGGCCGCGAATACCACGCCAAGCAAGCGGCGACCGTGCTGATGGATCTCGACGGCAGCGTGCGCGCGATGGTCGGTGGGCGCGATTACGGCGCCAGCCAGTTCAACCGCGCCACCGACGCGCTGCGTCAGCCAGGGTCGTCATTCAAACCCTATGTGTATGCGACGGCGCTATCGAACGGCTTCAAACCGACATCGATCGTCGTCGATTCACCCGTCTGCATCGGCAACTGGTGCCCGCACAACTATTCGAACCGGTATTCCGGCCGCATGACGTTGACGCAAGCGCTGACGCGCTCGATCAACGTCATTCCCGTAAAGCTCTCGATCGCGCTCGGAAACGGCAACCCCAAGGCCGGCCGCAAGAAGATCATCGCCACCGCGCGGGCGGCCGGGCTGCGCACGCCGCTGCCGGATTCCACCTCGCTTCCGATCGGCGCCGCCGAGGTGACAGTTCTGGACCAGACCGGCGGCTACACGATGTTCCCGAACGGCGGTAAGGCTTCGACGCCGCATGCCGTTCTGGAAATGCGCACCGGCGCCGGCGATGTCGTCTGGCGCTTCGACCGCGACGGCCCGAAGCCGCGGCAAGCAATCACGCCGGAAGTCGCTGCGGAAATGGCTATGATGATGAACAAGGTCGTGGAAGAAGGCACCGGGCGGCGCGCCATGCTCGATGGCATCCGCGCCGCGGGCAAGACCGGCACCACGAACGCTTACCGTGATGCCTGGTTCGTCGGCTACACCGGCAACTACGTCTGCGGCGTCTGGTTCGGAAACGACGACTATTCTCCCACCAATCGCATGACCGGCGGCTCGCTACCGGCGCAAACCTGGCACCAGATCATGGCCTATGCTCACCAAGGCATCGACCTGAAGCAGATTCCCGGCGTGCCGCCGCCGGATAGTCGCACGCGCGCCATCGTCCAGGCGGCGGCCCCAACCGCGAGCGGCGATGCGCCGCCGCCGGCGCCGGTGCGGCCGACGATGCTGACCAAGCGCTCGATCGACGTGCTGCTCCGCGTCGAGCATCTGCTCGACGAAACCGCGCGCTCGATCAAGCCGGCCGAAAATGCATTGCCAACGGGTGCGGCGAGCGCCGCACCGCCGCCGATAACGGCGGAGGACGCGCTCGCTGCGGCGGCGGAGGCAACGTCGAGTTCCGTGCGGCGGAATTGACCGCCGGGTCCCTCGCCCGCATCATTCGTCTTTATCGCCCTGATCGCTCCGCGCTTGTGATTCGCCCGTGCGCCTTCTCATCGGAATTCTCTTTGCCTTCGCGCTGGCGGCCGTGGTCGGTCTCGGGCTGACATGGCTTGCGCTCACCGACAACTTGGCGTTCGGCGGCATCCGCGTCGGCGCCTGGTCGGCGTGGCCGAAGAACGGAACGCCGAACATCGACCCCTATGCGCGCGCGGTCGTGACGCGCACGGGCGCCTTGCCGCTCGGTTCCGGCGACGGCGTCGCCTTCGTCGCGCGAACCGACGATACGGGCGCCGCGCTCGACGGCCGCTGCGATATTCATGTCGACGGCATCACGCCGGCGGCGCGCTTCTGGACGCTGACTCTGTACGACACCGAGGGGCGGCTGGTCGCCAGCACGCTCGGACGGCACGGGTTTACCAGTCAGGAAATCGTCCGGCGGGGCGACGGGACGTTCGACATCGTCATCGGGCCGCGCGCACGTCCGGGCAATTGGCTGCCGACGAGCGGCATCGAACGCTACGTTCTCGTGCTTCGCCTTTACGACACCCCCATCGGCGTCGCGACGCGCGCCGGGCGCGAAACGCCGATGCCGGCCGTCAAAAATCGGACGTGCCCATGATACGCTTGCTGGCATGGATCGTTGCGGGCCTGCTGCTTGGCGGGATTGTGCACCTGGCGACGATCCTGATTCTGCCGCGCACGGCGACGCAAGACGCATATGCACGCCTCCTGCCTCTCACCGAGGCGAACAAGATGACGCTTCTGCCCAACCCGTCGGCGGAAAGCACGCTCATGCCGTTCATGGACCCGGCCTTCGCCACGGCGGTCTGCCGCTACGATCTCACGCAAGGGCCGCTGAAACTGCAGGCGCCGGTGAGCCAGCCCTATACCGCCGTGTCGTTCTATACGCGCCGGGATGTCGCCTATTACGCGATCAATGATCGCGCTGCCGGCCGGCGCACGATCGAACTCGATCTGATGACGGCCGAGCAGCGCGCGCAGATCCAAGACGACGAGGAGGTCACGGCGGCGGACCGGCTCATCGTCACCTCGCCGACGACGACCGGATTGATCATGTTGCGCGCTTTCGCTCCGGAGCCGGGCGCCATGTCTCTTGCGCGCGGCATCCTCAATACGGCAACCTGCACGGTCACTCCGGAATAGGTTCCGGTTACTTCGAAACGACCTTGATCGGCGTCTCGACGCCGGCGACCACCTGGATTTCACCGACGCGGCGTGCCAACTGGTTCCACAACCGGTCGACTTCCGCCGCCATCGGCGACGGCAGCGCGATCGCGAGCCGCTCCAGCGCGTAGCGATAGCCGCGCACGCGTTCGCCCAGCGCGTCGTGCACCATGGTGATCACCGCGATATTGCCCTCGATGCGCGCCCGCGTATTCGCGAGATCCGCTTCGCTCTGCCCGGGCACCAACTTCAGGCTCTTGCTGCGCTTGCGGTCGAGATCGGCCACGCGGGCGGCGGCGGAGAAGAACGGCCCCATGCGATCGAGATCGTTGCGGATATCGTCGATGATGCGCGCATAGCGCGCCGTCGATGAGCGGAACGGATATTCGATGATGAACGCCGCATAGCGCTTGTGGTCGGAGGGCGGCGCGGACTGATACCAAGGCTCGCGCTCGAATGGCGGCGCGAGAAGGTTCTCCGCAAACTTCCGTAGCTGCTTTTCCTCGTCAGTGAGAGGAAATTCCGAGACCGGCGCGCCGGCACGCTTCTCGATCGGGCCCGCGGCCTTGTCGGCCATCTCCTGCAGCCAGGGATAGCGCGGCCGCCCGAAATCTCCGGCGCACGCGGCGGTGCCCAGAAGAAGAAAGCCGAGGCACATCGCCCGGACGGCGGGAAACATCATGCTCGTCGCTGCAGTCATCGCGACCGGTCGCCTCGGCCAGGCACGCTCGTCCAGAACACAAGGGATACGCGACGCCGGGATCAGCCGCGGCGGCTCGAACGCCGGCGGCCGTTGCCGCGCGACGGCCCATCCTCGGGCTCGAAGCCGATGTCGATGTCTTCCGTATGCCGCTCGATCCGAATGACCGGCAGAATGACGATCGGCGAGCTGACGTTCTCGATCGGAACCCTGACGCTGCTCAGCGCGGCGCGCCGCTCATCCGGAAATTGAATCACGATGCCCATAATGCCCCTCCGTGGCATGGCGGCCCGGCAGATTTTGGGTGGCCCGGTCGAACCGTCTTCCGGAGTTAGCTGCCCACAAGGTTAACACTCCGCTAATAGAGCCCGCTTAAAATGCGGACATTCTTATGAATGCGTAGGCGGCGTGCGGCGATGTGGCAGACGAACTCCAACCTGGACGGCTTGGTCGATCTTTCGCGTAGGCAGGGGGTCGATGTTCGCCCCTCGCTCCTGCGAGTCCTGACCGACCTGTATGTGCAGCAACCGCAACGGCACACGGACGAGGAAGAACGGCAATATGTCGAACTTGCCGGGCGCCTCCTTCCGGTCGTCGACAAGGCGACGCGCGTGACGGTCGCGACCAAGCTCGCGGGCTACGCATTCGCCCCGGCAGCCGTGATCGCGCAATTGAGCCGCGACATCGCCGAGGTCGCGGGTCTCGTTCAACACAAGAGCACGACAATGCCGATCGACGCGAAGCCGACGACAGAAGAGTTGATCACCGCGATTTTCGGGCCGGACGCTTCGTCGTCGCGCGCCCAGGCGTCCTCGACCGCCAGCCAGCAAACGAAGGCGCCGGCCCCGGCGGCCTGGCTCGAAGCCAATGCGGAAAAGGCAATCGAGCCGGCCGCGGAATCGGCGCTCCCCATGTCACCCGCCGACCCGGAGCAAGATTCAGCGCCCGAGCAGAGTCTCGGCGCGCGTTTCCTCGCGGCGCACTCGGATGCGCGTCTGGAAATGCTGCTGAACATGGAGGACGAGCACGTCCCGACCAACGCGCCGCCGCGCCCGGCCTCCGCCGATACGATCAGCCGTCTCGAAACGGCGGCATTCGCGCAAAAGCAGCAGGAATTCGCGCACGAATTGCAGCAGGCGTTGAGCCTGCTGCCCTCGGTCGCCATGCAGATCACGCAGGACGCGACCGGCGAGACGCTGCTGGTCGCGGCGCGCGCGCTCGGCATGCCGGCCGCCGTACTGCAGCGCATCCTCATCTTCCTCAATCCGGCGATCGGCCATTCGGTGCAGCGCGTTTTCGCCCTCGCCAATTTCTACGAGCGCGTGAGCCGCAACGCGGCCGCGCGGCTGGTCGAGAGCTGGCGGCGAGACGCGGCGCCGGCGCGCAAAGCCCGTTATGTCGGCGTGCATGCGCCCGAGGCTGCGGAGCGCACCTCGACGCTCATGGATCACGCGCGCCGCGGCATCGCGCGCACGAGCGACACGGCCGGGCAACGCGGAGAGACCGCCGCGACAACGGAGCGGCGTCAGCGCACGACGTGATCGAGAAAGTTGCGTCCGTCGCGATCCTCGACCTCGACGACCCACACATCCGGATCGAACTTCACCTCGCGCGCGAGATAGTTCTCGACGGCCTCCTCGGCCGCCGGCTGCTCGCGCATGCAAGAGACGAAAGCGCGCTCGACCGGCGTGTCGTCGAAAGCCGACTGCGGCGCCGGCCCGAACAATTCCGCCGTGCCGTCCAGGCGATTGATCTTGATGAAGATCGCTCCCGCCTCCTCGGCGCCGCGCCGGCGCATGGCGGCAAAAGCGCCCGCTACTTGGCAACGGCGCAGATAGGCGGAGACCCAGATCGACGATTTCAGGCGCACGGACGGATACGACTCATTGAGCGCCGCAACCTAGAGCGGAATGAGGAAAAGTGTGTAACGGTTTTCCGCCCGCATCCCGCTCAAAGTTATCAAAATCGATCACATTCATGATTTTGGATCGATTCGATCCAAAATCATCGTGATCCAGAGCATGATCCTCGAAAAGTGGAAAGCGGTTTTCGGAAAAGCATGCTTTCAGGATCGACCCGGAATCATGCCCAAACAAGACGATAACGACGGGCCCGATTCGATGCTGTTGGATCAGATCCTGAAGCGTTTTTCCCTCGATCCCACCTAAATCAATGCTCGATCGGGCGGCCTGTCACCGCGGCGAGCTCACGCAGCAGGCGCGCGGACACTTGGCCGGTCACCGGAAGGTGCCGCTCGCGTTCGAACTTCTCGATCGCCGTCTTGGTCTCGCCGTCCATCTGCCCGGAGCGTTTGAGCGGCCCATAGCCGAAGTCGCCGAGCGCACGCTGCACTGCCAGCACGCGCGGCGAACTGGCCGGAGCCGGCGCGGCGGCGGGCCGCGTCACCGGACGTGGAACAGCCGGCGCCACCACCGCGACGGCGCGCGGTTTCGCCTTCGCCGAGGAATCGCGGACGGCTTGCAAGAAATTCTCATCGACTTCGACCGCGCTCCTCAATTTCGCCGCTTGCGCGAAGTCGCGCATCGCCGCGTCCATCTTCGGGCCGGTCAAGCCGTCGATATTCCCCTCGTAAAAGCCTTTTCGCGCCAGCTCACGCTGGATATCGGTGATGATCTGCGTACGCGGCCGAGCGGCCTCCACGGCTGCCGGCACGGCCGCCGTTGCGGGCGCACTGACGGAGCTGACGCGCGGCTGCGGCGCGGCGAGGACGCTCCCGGTTTTTTCCGTGAATGAAGCGAGCGGCACCGCGACCGGCGAATCCATCCGGATCATCGGCGCCGGATGCGGGCCCGACTGCAACGCCAGCGCGTTGACGCAGATCACCAGCGAAGCGACGCCGACCAAAAGCGCGCCTACCGCGTCGGCCGGATGGCGCATGAAAACGCCCGCGGCGCGTTTCGCGCTCGCCGCCGCGAGCGCCCGCAGCGCGCCCGGCGCGTCGTCGTCATCGAAATCCCGCGCGTCGACCGCGGCGGCAGACGCAGACTCTCGTACGCTACGAATATGCACGTTTCTTTCCCTGATTTTCGCTAGCACCGGAAACGGGCAACAGAGAGGCGGCTGGCAGCCGCGGAATGAGCGGGATCGCAGCCGATTCAGCCGGCGGCAAAAGCGCGCCGCGCTCGCAATCGATCGGCAGCTTGATCGTCACCGCCGTGCCGACGCCGACTTCGCTTTCGATCGACAGCGTGCCGCCGTGCAGGTTGACGAGGCCCTTGACGATCGAGAGGCCAAGGCCCGTGCCGTCGTAAGGCCGGTTGTAGGCATCGCGCGCCTGGAAGAACGGATCGCCGAGGCGCGAAAGATCGTTCGCCGCAATGCCGATGCCGGTGTCCTGCACCGTCACCGTGACATACGTCGCGTCGCTTTTCGCGCTCACCGTCACGCGTCCGCCGCGATCGGTGAACTTGATCGCATTCGACAGAAGGTTGAGCAGTACCTGCTTCAGCGCCCGCTTGTCGGCGACGATCTCCGGCAAGTCGGGAGGCAGGCGCAGGACAAGATCAAGGCCGACATCGTTGGCCTTGAGCGTCAGCAGATCGCAGCAATCGCGCACGACTCCGCCAAGGGCGAACGGCTCCGGCATGATGACGAAGTTTCCGCTCTCGATCTTCGACATGTCGAGAACGAGATTGACGACGGAGAGAAGATGATTGCCCGACTCGTGGATCAGCCGCGCGTAGTCGCGCCGCTTCGCCTCATCGAGCCGCATCGTTTCTTCGTGCAGCAGCATCTCCGAAAAGCCGATCACCGCATTGAGCGGGGTCCGCAGCTCGTGGCTCATGGTCGCGAGGAAGCGGCTCTTCGCCGCATTGGCCTGCTCGGCCTCGGCGCGGGCCGCCTCGACTTCTTGTTCCTGCGCCTTGCGCTCGGTGATGTCGCGCATCACCGCGACGACTTCAAGCCCACCGCCCGCCGAAGCGCTTCTGGCGGCGTTATCGAGCGCGCGACAGCGCATCTCGACCCAGAGGAAGTGCTGCTCCGCGCCGCGGAACAGACCTTTGACGTGCCGCCGCGCACGAAACTCGACCGCCCGCTCCTGCCCATCGTTGGCCGTATCCGCGATGGTGGAAAGAAAGGCGGGCCGGTCCGCCACATGTACGCGATCGAACAGACCGTGCCCCATCAGGTCGCGCAGGTCGAGACCGAAGACGCGCTCCGCCGCCGGCGAGATGAAGGTCACGGCGCCATTCCGGCCGTGACGCGTGATTACATCCGTCATATGCGCCGCGAGCAGGCGGTAGCGATCTTCCTCGGAGACGAGCAGATCGTTGCCGGTGCGCGCCATGTTTCCGGCGCCGAGCGCCAGCATGGTCGCATAGGCGATAGCGCTTCCGGCGCAGACCGCGCTGAACAACGGACTGGTGCTTTGCGGAGGCGGAATAAGGCCGAGCACGTCCGGCCCGAGGCAAAGCAGCATCGCATAACCGATCAGCGCGACGGTTGCGGCCGCGGCAACGACGCGGCGCGAGGCGCAAAGCGCCGCCTCGAGCGGCACGACGACAAGCCAGATCGCGACCGGCGACCACGCACCGCCCGACATCGCGGCGATGGCGACGGCAAGGCCGGCGAGCGCCATGGACGAAAGCATATAGGCCGGCTCCTCGCGCCCGGTGCGCGAGAGAACGAGCGCCGCGCCGATCGGCGCGATCAGCCAGGCGAACGCGATGATTTCGAGCGGTCCCGGCACGCCGCGAACCCCGAGATAGAGCGGCAGGGCGGCAAGCGCCGTGAGGCCGCCGAGAATGCGCGGAGTGATGAAGGCGCTATGCCGCGCCGCCAGAAGCGGATCGTGCCGCGCCGAGGCGTGGACGAGAGACTGCAGATAGTCGCGAACGCTGACCGATAGATTCACTCGCCGGCACGACCGAAAGGACGCGCTCCCTTTTATGGCGCGAAGCCTCTCAGACACGACTTAAACGAACGCTAAGGCCGTCCGTGCCGGACGCGCCAAAAGTCTATGTTTTTCGAGGGCTTGACGGAGAACCCCGACAAATCGACTGTGATGGTGAACACAGGGTTTCCAAACGGGAGCCATGCCGCAACGAACTCTTTACCGCCCGGTCATGAAGCCCGGACGCAAGGGAACCGCCGGATGTCTAAAATTTTAGACAAATGCGCGCGTGGCCAAGAACGCGGCTTTCAAAGGCCCGTGCTAGTTTCGAGACAAATACGGCCGACTTGAATCGGCCGCCGGGGATCAAGGGCAGGCGTCATGTTCTTTTTGATACGCGTTACATTCTGGATCGGGCTCGTGCTCGTTCTCGTGCCCGCGGGAAAGTCACAGGTCGACGCGCCGGGGCCGCAAATCAGTGCGTTTGACGCATGGTCGGTGGCGAGCGCGACGATCTCCGATCTCAGCCAGTTCTGCTCCCGCCAGGAACAGGCCTGCGCCATCGGCGGCCAGGTGATGAGCGCGATTGGCCACCGTGCGCAGTCGGGCGCCAAGACGATCTACGCCTATCTGACCGAACCGAAGGCCAGCGGCGACGAAAAGGCGGCGCCGGCCGAGGCCGTGCCTGCGTCGCAGTCGACGCTGACGGCGGCCGACCGCGCGCTGGACTGGCGCGGCCCGCCGTTGCGGCGCGAGGCGCGGGCGCAGATTCCGGCCGACTGAGCACGGCCGCGTCCGACCCGCGCGCTTTTTGCGGACAACAAGCCCCGCGGCACGCTGTATCTCTCGGGCGTGAGGCCTTATATCAGGCACATGATATCGGACCTTCGCGTGCCGACCCCACGCCCGAGAGCGCATTCATGGCCCTAACGATGCCGACAATCGACGAGATCGTGGAGAACTTCTCGCTTCTCGACGACTGGGACGATCGCTACCGCTATCTGATCGAGCTTGGCCGCATGCTCGCGCCGCTGCCTGATGCGGCGCGCACCGAGGCCAATAAAGTGCGGGGCTGCACGAGCCAGGTCTGGCTCTCGACGACGGTCGAGGAAAAGGGCGGCGAACCGGTCTTGAGATTCATCGGCGACAGCGACGCACACATCGTGCGCGGCCTCGTCGCCATCCTGCTCGCGCTCTACTCCGGTCAGCCGGCATCGCATATTGTTGCGACCGACGCCGTCGCCCTGTTCGACAAGCTGTCACTGCGCGAACACCTGACGCCGCAACGTTCCAACGGCTTCCGCTCGATGGTCGATCGTATCCAGGCCGAGGCGCGCGACGTCCTCAAGGCCGATCAGGCGGTTCACTGACTCAAGTCTCTTCACTCAAATCGCCGACGCTGAACGCAGCATCCGGCGCAAGCCAAATACGTACGGCCGGATGCGAACGGCCGCGCGCCTGCACCGCGTAGCCGTAGTGGCGCGCGAGACGGTCGAGACCGAGCTGCAGAACGACCTTGGCCGAGCGTGGCGGCCACGCCCGCTCGCGCTCCGCGTCCTCCAGTCCCTTGAGAAAACAGCACACGTCCAGAAGCAGGCCGGCGAATTCTGGTCCCACATTGTCGATCGCGCGCCGCACCCGCTGCCGCGCGGCAATCATGGCGTCCGGCGCGGATAGTCCGAACGCGCCTGCACCGCGCCGGCCCGGCGTGAGCGGCGCCGTCCAGTCCGCCGTCACGCGCGGCATCATCTGCGCGCGCGTGAAGTCGGCGCGCAGTCGTTCCCCGGCCATCAACTGCGCGCTGTCGATGAGGGGCTTGCCGTGCCGCCCCTTGCGGCGCGCGAGCCAGGCGAGCGGACTTTCCGCCTCGTCGACCGCAACCGTGTGACGTCCGTCGGCTGTCTCCACGGTGCGCGTGCCCACCGCGAGATGCTGCGCGCGAAACCGATCGGGAGCCTCGCTCGTTTGCTCCCCGGCACCAGACGCGACGGCGACCGCCCGCTTTCTCGCCGGACGCCTCACACTTCATCTCCCTCGTGGAACTGCCTTGACAACGTCTCTTCCAGTCCCGCGAGCAGCGCGTCGAAGGCGGCATTTTCACGCCGCTCCTCGATCAGACGGCAGCCGTGCGCGACCGTGCGGCGATTGCGTCCGCATACGGCGCCGACCGTCGCCTGACTCCAGCCCAAGGTCGTATGCGCCAGATACATGACGCATTGGCGCGCCAGCGCGACGGTCGCGGTGCGGCGCGTGGGGGCGCGCAACTCATGCACCGGCACGCCGAAAGCCGCGGCAACAGCCGCCTCGATCGCGCCGGCGAACGGTTTCTTGAGAGAGGGTTGGGAGCGGACGGGATCGGACGAGGCAAGTGCGCGGAACTGGGGCATGGAGCGGGTGGCTACCGTGTTCTTGTGGATTATTTTCCTATCATACGATAGCCCTCGCCCCCGGAGATAACTTTTTACATCCTGTGGGAAATTGGTCCGGCGGCAGCAATCTTAAGTGGGCGGAAGGCGACGGACCGAAGACGCGAACGCCTTTTCGCGCCCGCCGTCGGCGTCTTCCCGTCTCTTCGACACCCGCGTGCCCGCACAAGCGGGCGCGACATGATTATTGGACCACGCCGGTGAAGACCGAGGCGTTCCCGGTCGCGCGAAATGCCCTGTCCGGCTTACCGCGAGCGGCGCTTGCGCTGCTGGCCGAGCCCCATCTGCTTGGCGAGTTCGGATCGCGCGGCGGCGTAGTTCGGCGCCACCATCGGGTAGTCGAGCGGCAGGTTCCACTTCTCCCGATACTGCTCGGGCGTCATATTGTACTGCGTCCGCAGGTGCCGCTTCAGCGACTTGAACTTCTTGCCGTCCTCGAGACAGACGATGTGGTCGGGCGTGACCGAGCGCTTGACCGCGACAGCGGGCTTCAACTGCTCGACGGAGACGTCGGAGTGGCCGCCGCCGATGCGCGTCAGCGCCGCATGCACCTGGCTGATCAATGCCGGAATATCGTTCGGCGTCACGGCGTTGTTGCTGACATAGGCTGAGACGATATCGGCCGTCAGTTCAATGAAACCATCAATGCTCTCGTTCTCAGCCATCACAATCGGTCCTTCGTTTTGAAATGCTCCAAGTGAAAAAACGTGCGCCGACGCTCGATCCCGATCCAAGTGATGGAATGTCGCGGCGACACCGAGATCGCCCAACTAGGCCCCCTTTACTGCGCATTCATAGTATTGTCGGGAAAATTACGCAAGAAACAGAGATACGCCGTTAAATTTCCGCCCCGAGGCGAGACGAAACGGCGTCTCCAATACTTAGGAACGCTCGCGATCAGCCGATATCGCGCAGATAAGCCCGCAGCGCCGGGATCGAATCGAAGCGCATGGAGCCTTGCGCCAGCTCCGCCTCGATGGAGCCGTCCGAGTAGAGCGTGTAGGCCATTCCTTCGATCACGCCCGACTTGAGGACCGTCGGCGCAGCCCGATTGGGGGCCGGCGCCGGGTCCGCATGCGAAGGTATTCGCGGTTCCGGCGCGCTTACGCGTGGCGTCGGCCGTTCCGGCTGCGGCACGATGGGAGGCGCGATCGGCGGCGCCGCGTCGCCACGCAGCGGTGGGACTCGATCGTTCGGGCTCATGCGCGGCCATTCCCGCGCCGGCGGCACGTCGACTTTCGGTTCGGGCGCTTTCGATTCCGGGGACACCCTCGCGTCCGGCTTCTTGATCTCGGGAAGCGGAGGCTTGACCTCCGGCGCTTGTGGCGGCACCGGCAGTTCCTCCACCGGCTTTTCGAAGAGATCGCGCGTCTTGTCGACCAGCGAGGGTTCTCCTTTCGCTGGGGGAGCCGCCGATTCCAGTGCGGCGGCGGGAGCGTCCATCGGCGGGACCGCCACGGTCTCTTCGGCGGGCGCGGCATCCGGCTTGACGCTCGGCGCCGGCACGGAAGCGGGACGCTGCGCGCCGCCACGAGGCCGCGCAGCGATCGGCTCGATCGTCTCTTCGGCCAGGGCAAGGGACGCAACCGGCTGCCGGTCGAGCAGATCGATCATTCGCCGCAGCCGCGATACGACAGCGCCGAGGCCGATCAAAACAAATCCGCCGACGGCGGCGACGGTGCCGGACGTGATCCACGTCGGGCTCAAAGGCATGTCTTGATGCAAGACGCCCATGGCAATCATCGCCCCGCCGGCGGCAGCGCCCGCGACCCCGATCAACATCAAAATCATATGCATAAGACGCCCGCCTGCTGCGATAAGCCCGTTCGTCCCCCGACGATCCGCTGCGGACTTACCGTTGCCCCAACGCTAAGCCCGGCCTATCTAGAAGTCACCCACCCGTTCGGCTGCCATCTGACGGCTAGCCAATTTTGGCCCTGTGCCATTTTTCACGATCCAGGAGGAACTTATGGCTTTTTCCCTGCCAGACCTGCCCTACTCCCACGATGCGCTCGCGCCGCACATGTCGAAGGAAACCCTCGAGTACCATCATGACAAGCATCACCTAGCTTATGTCAATAACGGGAACAACTTGCTGAAGGGTACGGAGTGGGAAAACAAGTCTCTCGAAGAGATCGTGAAGGGCTCCTTCGGGAAGAACGCGGGCCTCTTCAACAACGCCGCCCAGCATTACAATCACCTCCACTTTTGGAAGTGGATGAAACCGAATGGCGGCGGAGACAAGCTGCCTGGAAAGCTTGAGAAGCAGATCGTCTCGGACCTCGGCTCCCTCGCCAAGATGAAGGAGGATTTCATCCAAGCCGGCGTGACGCAGTTCGGCTCCGGGTGGTCCTGGCTCGCGGTCAAGGATGGCAAGATCGTCGTCATGAAGACGCTCAACGGCGAGAACCCGCTGGTCCACGGCGCCAAGCCGATCCTCGGCTGCGACGTATGGGAGCACTCGTACTACATCGACTATCGCAACCGCCGCCCCGACTACCTCAAGGCCTTCATGGATAGCCTTGTGAACTGGGACTACGTGGCGGAGATGTACGAGGCGGCGGCGAAGTAACGGCCGCCACGCGGGTCGCAACGACATAAGCGGCCTCGCGAGGCCGACGAACCAAGGCCCGCGCGCCCCCCCCCGCGCGGGCCTTTTTCGTTCCCTCTCTTCGTCCCCTCCGCCGCTTGCCGGAGGGGAGAACCGCAGTCGCGCTTCGCCAACCGGCGCCTTACGGCCCTACGGATTTCGCCGGCCTCACACGTGAGCGCGGCGGCATCGAATAGATCGGCTTCACCATCCGAGCAGCGCCAGCACCACGATGGCCAGCATCAGGCACCAGCCGAAATGCCGGCCGCGCGTCGCGACCGCGTTGCCAATCGTCGCGTAGCCATAGACGACGACGGCAAGCGCGATGATGGCCCGGCGCGCGGCATCGGATCCCAGCGCGGGCGCGGCGACGAGCAGGACGCCGATCGCGACCCAGTCCACGGTGCTTGCCTGCCAAACGACGCGCAGAAGCCGCCGCGCGCCGCGCGGCGCGATTTGCGCGTTCGGAAAGACGCGCCACTCGGCGAGCGCCCCATGGATCAGCGCGGCGAGAATGGCCAGCATCCCGGCGGCTTGAACGGCCAGATCGCGCATGTATCCTCTCCATACATCGATGTATGGAGAGGATAGGCATGCCGTCCGGACGCGTCAATACACGACTGTATGGTCGTGTCGCAATGCCAGGCGGACACCGCCGGCGCGGCCGCGCCGCTTGATCGCCGACCGGCCGCGCTGTTAGGTTTGCGCGATCGACCGAGTGGCAACTAGGGTTCCGGGCGGCGATGCCGCTGCTGGACCGAGCGTTGCAGAGACCGCGAGCGTTTCGCGGCTGCACCCAAGGGATAAAAGCCCAGGGGCGGAGACGTCGAGATCAACCGGCGCCGAAAGGCGCGCAAGGGGTCTCAATGACGCTCGCCTCCGTGTTCCTCGTCGTCCTCGCCTCGTTCGTCCATGCCACCTGGAACCTCCTCGCCAAACGGGCGGCGTCCGTCGGGCCGGTGTTCGTATTCGTCTACAATCTCATCGCCTGCGTCGCCTATGCGCCGTGGGTGATCTATCTCGTCGCGCACGGCGCGACGATCACGAGCTGGGTTGCCGCGATTGTCGTTTTACTCAGCGCGATCATTCATCTCGCTTACAGCCTGTGCCTGCAGCGCGGCTACCAGTTGGCGGACCTTTCGGTCGTCTATCCGGTGGCGCGCGGCACCGGGCCCATGCTGGCGACGGTGGGGGCGATCCTGTTTCTCGGCGAGTCGCCGACGGGACAATCCCTGTCCGGTCTGGCGGCGGTCGTCGTCGGCATCGGCCTGATTGCGACCCAGGGCGACCTCTCCGCCTTTCGCCGTCCCGGCGGCCAAGCCGGCGTGCGCTGGGGCACGGCGACCGGAGGGCTGATCGCGTCCTATACCGTCGTCGACGCCTATGCCGTGAAGGACCTGGGCGTCGCCCCCGTCGTTCTCGACTGGCTGAACAACCTCTTGCGCTTTTTCTTTCTCGCTCCGCTGGTGATCGCCGCGCCGCGCCGCGCCTGGACCGCGATGCAGGGCTACTGGGTGCTGGCGCTCGGTGTCGGGCTCCTGTCTCCCCTCTCCTATATCTTCGTCCTCATCGCGCTGGACATGGGCGCACCGCTCAGCGTCGTCGCGCCGATGCGCGAGATGTCGATGATGGTCGGCGCCTTGATGGGCATGGTGATCCTGCGGGAGGATGTCGGACGCTGGCGCTTGATCGGCTGCGCCATACTCGTCGTGGGCGTGATCCTGTTGTCATCCTCATGACACGGGGCGCGGTTCCGACATTGCGTCTCTCAATACAGCACCGTATGTGACGCGGCATGGCAAAGCGGCTGACGGCGCAGGATTGGGTCGACTTCGCGCTCCAGACCTTGGCCCGCGACGGCTTCGAGGCGCTAAAGGCGGACGTGCTGGCACGCAAGCTCGGCGTCTCCCGCGGCAGCTTCTATTGGCACTTCACCGAACTCGCGGACTTCCATGCACGGGTGATCGCGCATTGGCGCCGGACGGCGACGGACGCGATCATCGCGGACCTCGAAGGAGCGCCTCGCGCGGCGCGCCTCGATATATTGCTGCGGCGGGCCTTCAGCCATAGCGGCGCGCTGGAGTTGCGCCTGCGCGCCTGGGCCGATCACAACGCGCAGGCGGCCGACGCGTTGCGCGACATCGACCGGCGGCGGTGCGCCTATATCGAACGCATGCTGGCGGACGAAGGCGTCGCGCCGGAGATCGCGACCATGCGCGCGCAGATCCTTTATTGGACCTATCTCGGCGCTGCGCTCAGCCGCACCAAACTCCAGGGAACGGCGCTCAAGCGCATGGTCGAAGAGCTCGGACGCATCGGGCTTGGCAACCCGATTGGCAACCCGATCGGCAGCCCGGTCGCCGGCGCCGCGCGGCTCCGTCCGCGCCGGCCCCGCGGCAAAGCTGGTGCCAAGGCCGGTGCCAAGGCCCGCGATTAAGCCTTTTCGCAGTCTCTTCACCAATCCGGGCATAATCTGCCACAATCCCCCGCCATATCACCGCGGTCCGCCGGGAGCGCCGTTCAAGCCATGAGTTCGCGTGCGTCGTTCGATGCGGCAGATCATGATCTGCCGGATGGGCTGAGCCTGCGCCCCGCGCTCCTGAAGCGGCATGCGCCGCAAGGCACCGTGCTGCGCCGCCTCGCGCGGGCCCTCGCGACGCCCGACGGCCTTGCGATCCTCACCATCGTCGCGCTCGTGGCGGTGGTGTTTGCCACGTTCCGCGACTACGGCCTCGGCTGGGACGACTACACGCACTCGCAAATGGGCGACCTTGTCCTGGCGCTCTACGGCTCCGGATTTCGCGATCAGCGCGCGTTGTCGTTCGTCAATCTGTATTACTACGGGAGCGGCCCTGACATATTGGCGGCCCTCGCCGCGAAGGTGCTGCCGTTCGATCTGTTCGAGACGCGCCGCCTCGTCGACGCGCTGATCGGTGTCGTCGGCATCATCGCCGCCTGGCGCATCGCGCGCCGTGTCGCCGGTCCGCGCGCCGGACTCGTCGCCGCGCTGCTCCTCGCCACCTGCCCGATCTATTTCGGGCATATGTTCATCAACGCCAAGGACGCTCCCTTCGCCGCCGCCATGACGGTGCTGCTGCTCGGGATCGTGCGCCTTTTCGAAGAATACCCCAAGCCTTCGCCGACAACGGTGCTGCTGTTCGGTTGCGGGCTCGGCGCGGCGATCGGCACGCGCGTCATCGCGGT